>CAYLXN010000028.1:0-3825 GCA_964388235.1 uncultured Candidatus Saccharibacteria bacterium | reverse complement strand
AAAACGGCCGCGATCATAAACACCGGAATTGTGTATAAAGCAATCGTTTTGGCTGGAATGAATGAACCTACTTTCCAGCCGCCCAGCACAAATTCAATCACGGCTAACAGAAAAACTGGCCAAAAAGCGATTTTGATATGCTCCCAATAGCTCTCGTTGACGGCGCCAAATAGGGCAACGCCTTTGTGATGTTTGGCTAAATCATAAATAAAATGTAGTCCCGAACCAATCAAAAATAGCGGTAAAATCATCCAATGGTCGAGAATCGCAATTTGGTCTAAAGTCATGATTTAATTTTAGCACAAACGCCTAAAAAGCACTTGATTAATAAAACATAAGTAAAACCTTGATTTTTTGGTCAAAATTTGCTATAATATAAAGTATATCAAACCGATAAAAACCAACATGCAATTTGTAAAACAAAAACCATCACGGCGAACAGTGGCGATTATAGCGCTAATTTTACTGTTGATCGGTGTCGGTGCTGTTTGGTGGTTGACCAAGAAAAATAATAATTCTGCAATTACCGAGCAAAGTCAAGCTACTGAAGAAAATGAAGCCTCGGATGACCAGCCAATCGCAAAAACTGATCCTAGACAATCATCAGAGGCTAAAAAGACTAAAAACAAACAACCTTCAGTTGATCTGGGCGGAAAAGCTACCACCAAAGTTCAAAGTTCATCATCTTCAAATTCAACTATTCCAGCTCGGTCTTCGGGTCCGAACAGATCATCATCTCCATCAGCAAAACCACCGACATCAACAAAAACCCCAAGCGCTCTGGCAACTCCAGTAAAGCCCGCGGCTCCAACAAGCCCAACCAACCCAACTCCCAAGCCAAAACCAATTATTTTTAGTGACTCGTTTGAGACTGACGGTAGTCCGATTTGGCGCTGGGAAACAGCTCGCTTGCCGTATTCGCTTGGAATTTCAACCCAATTTGCTCAAGTTGGCACCAAATCGCTGCGGGTTGAACTGCGCAAAGACGACCCTGATGTTCATGGTAGCAAACGTTCGGAGCTGACATTGCGAATTCCAGAGTTAGAAAACCCGCTCGGTTCAAATATTTACAATATTGGCATTATGTTGCCAAACGGTGGCACTGACGATTATTTGACCGATCCGATCAGCCCAGAGATTATCGTTCAGTGGCATAACTGGCCAGATCCAGGCGAGGCTTGGACTAATCCGCCACTGTCGCTGCACACCGAAAATGGGCGTTATATTTTGCGGCGGGTTTGGGATGACGCGCCGATGAGCACCAGCGAAAGTATTCGGGCGAAAGGCTTTACGGCCCAACATGATCTCGGTTCGTATATGGCGGACAAGGGTAGATTTGTCAATTGGCGGTTTGAGATTAAGTGGGGTTGGCTAAACGAGCATAATCCTAAGATTGTGGTTTACAAAGACGGCGTTAATGTGTTGACGATTAGCGGTCCGAATACCACCAATGATCAAATTGGTAATTACTTCAAAATTGGCGTCTATAAATGGGATTGGAAAAACAACAATCGCTCAGTCATCGATCGGCGGGTGATTTATTACGATAATATCGTTGTTTGGTAAAATACTAGACGCATATTTTACAACATAGTTGCTTATTTTTGAATTTATTAATATAATAAAAGCAATAAAGATTAATAAGCGGGGAGATAATATATGAAAAAAATTACAAAAGCTTTGATTGCTTTAGTTGCTGTTGCGGCTGGTGCGTTAATTCCCGCTTCATCTTCGATGGCGGGGTCGAGTTCGTGTGTTCGAGTTCCTGATCCTTATTCTGGCCCAAGGTATCAGATGCAGAAATATTTTAGCGTGACGTTTAGTCGAAATGGCGACGTGGGTACGGCAACAGTTAAGCGGCTCTCGAGCAAACCTTTGTGTGAAGATCAGCCGATGGTTTTGCAGAGTTTTAAAATGGCCTCAACTTGGAATGGTGGACCTGATGGCCGTGATAGTTTTTTGACTTCTTTGCCGCAAACCAAAGCTTACGCAACACCATTTACTTTTGGTAAAAACGACAAAACTAAAACCGTTTCGGTTGATATTCCTGAGTGCGAAGGTACACAGCTAGATGTTTATGTTGGCAGTAAGGAAGTGGCTGGAGTTATCAATCAACATGATGGTGAGGTTCGAGAAATTCGTGGTGAAATTTTTCAAGCCCGAAAATGTGAACCGCAGAAAGCTCAAGAAATTAAAGAAGTAAAAGTTTGTAATCCAAAAACTGGTAAAATAATTACCGTTCCAGAAACTGAAGCGGATGATTACGAACCAGTTGATAGTGAAGCCTGTCGTCCGAAACCAGTAGTTCGCGAAGTAGAAGTTTGTGATCCTAAAACCAATAAAATCATTACAGTTAAAGAGATGGAAAAAGATCAGTATGAAAGTAAGTACAGTGATAAATGTAAACTGATTGAGGTTTGTATCAAAGACAGCGGCGATATCACCATGCAGACTATTACTAGGGATAAATTCGACAGCAAAATCCATTCTCATCGAATTGCCGATTGTCGTAAGCCAGAAGTAGTTACGCCACCCAAACCAACGGTTGAGTTGCCAAAAACTGGTGTCGAAACAGTACTTAGTGGGTTGATTGGCTCGGGCGCTCTAACCTACGGAGTTCACGGCTATATTGTTTCGCGACGAACACCCAAGAAGTAATCAATTAAAATACCACTTAAAAATCTCCTTATTTTGAGGGGATTTTTATTTTTATCCGCCAATTGACTAAAATAAAATGCTTATGCTATAACATAAATTAGACAATTTGAAAAAACTATTGCAAAACATATAAACTTGTGATATTCTTGGGCGTAACTACAGCTACTAAGTGTAGTTAGAAAATTATTATTAATTTCTGAGTAAAGGGTGGTCGTGCTTTTTTTGGTGCGGCATGGCAACTTGGATAAGGGGAGAATCCAATGAAACACCTTTTACAAAAAATTAAATCAGCCTTCTTGGTATTGATGACGGTAGTTATTAGCTTACCGTTGTCGAGCTTCACGGCTGGCGCTATGGCGCAACCGCCTTCGGTTGACAATCCGGCTTGTGATGAAACCGTCGCTAGCGGTAATATTACCTTATGTAAAACAGCTCAGCCGGTCCCTGGTATGGTTAATACCTGGGATATTACTTTGAAAATTAAAAGTAAAAAAGTTACAACCACCTCTGACACGGTTTTAGTAATTGATCGCTCTGGTAGCATGGATAGTAACGGCCGAATGCGGGCTGCTAAAACTGCCGCTCGGTCTTTCGTTAATACTTTGTTGCCAGCTGGTAATACCACTAATCACATTGCTTTAGTGTCATTTGCTGGCGAAGTCCAGACCAACAGCAATTTCACCAATAATGCCGCCACCCTCATCTCGGCTATCGATGGATTGAACGCTGATGGCGGTACTTATACTCAAGCCGCGATTCATCAAGCTCAACAGTTGTTAGCGTCTTCAACCGCTGACTACAAAACAATCGTATTATTGTCTGACGGTGAGCCAACATATAGTGCAAGACTTAATAATCCAGATGATTATTTAATTCCGTACGCAGGCTACGGTGGGCAGACCGGTACTGGCGCTCCACAAACAGCTTATCAATATAATTCACGGGTCGGTAGTGGTTCCTCAATGCTATGGCGCTACTATGATGACCGGGGTAATAGTAATGATAAATATTACAACCATGGCAACAGCACCATCGCTGAAGCTGGTTTCGCTAAAAACGCCGGCGGCAGCACTATTTATACCGTTGCTCTGCAGGCCGGCACCCAAGGTAATGGCGTCCTGAACGCTGTAGCCTCACCAGGCAACGCCTACACAGCCAACCCAGCTG
>CAYLXN010000027.1:0-4274 GCA_964388235.1 uncultured Candidatus Saccharibacteria bacterium | reverse complement strand
CGAGCTGGGTTAGGTTTCTT
This sequence comes from uncultured Candidatus Saccharibacteria bacterium, assembly GCA_964388235.1. Taxonomy (GTDB): domain Bacteria; phylum Patescibacteriota; class Saccharimonadia; order Saccharimonadales; family Saccharimonadaceae; genus CAYLXN01. The sequence continues at coordinate 4,254 of CAYLXN010000027.1, read as the reverse complement.
AAATTAGCCAGTGGAGAAATATCGGAGATTTGGTTGTTCGGAAGAGTAAGGTTTATTATCTTGGTCATATATTCAATACCCGTTAAACTAGTGATTAAATCGTATGCATAAAATGAACCAGAATTAGCCTTAAGAACTTCCGTCATTACATTCGTCTCAGCTGTTGCGCCACCTTGCATAGCTTGTTTCAGATTCAAATCTGGTATACACACTACTTGTGCGTCGTAGGTGGTGTTGTTTATAGTTTCAGCTGGGTCTAGGACAGTGATGGTCATTTGGTTGTATGGGGATTGGGTAGAGAGTTGATCTTTAGTGGCTTGGTTGGCTACGACACAAGAGCCGCCAACTGTTTCAGCTCGAACTGGTTTAGTTTGGGGGATAATGATTAGCGATAGCGTCAACATTAAACCAATTGCTAAAATTGTTTTCGATTTACTAGATTTGATCCGCAACATATTATTTTACGAGCTCCCTTTTTGAGATATAAATATTACCCTAAATTTAGCATGACCAACAAGCAAATACAAGAGTTTTATATGTAAATTAATTAACTTTCAACAAGTAAAACCGCTCGAGATTGCCCTTTTCGCCAGCCACTTGACTGTCTTGTTTATTGACAATCGTCAACCGATGATCTTTCAACCAAGCTTCAAATCGATGAATAATTTCTCGGCGCAGAGTCTTGTTTTTGATCACACCTTTGTTCAGCTCTCGCGGCGTGGCCTCAAACTGCGGTTTCATCATCATCACCAGCTGAGTTCTCGGTCCAGCTAAATGATCACGCAAATGCGGCAAAATTTTGCGCAAACTAATAAACGACACATCGCATAAAATAATATCAGGAACTTGATCGATAATGACATTTTTGCCTTGTCGGTGGTGGCCATTTTCTTCAGACCGGCTCGCCGCCAGCTGACTTAGCTGGCGCTCTTGGCTCGCCTCTGTCGGAAAGACAGAGTCTTCAGAAAAGCCCACCACCGACGCCGCAGCTTTTGTCAAATCAGAACCCACTCTCACCTCCCGAATATCAGTTTTCTCTAGCGACACCACTCGTGGATCAGCTCGCAACTTCCAATGCAATTGATCAGTCCCGACATCGACCGCATACACCAATTTCGCCCCGTTATTAAGCGCGAATTCAGTAAATCCACCCGTGCTCGCCCCGACATCGAGCACTATTTTATCTCGAAAATCAAGCTTAAAATCTGCCGCCACGCCAGCCAATTTATAGCCCGCTCGACTGACTAAAATCGGCTGGTCGCCCGTCACCGTCAGCTCATCTTCTAGCGTCACCAACCAGCTCGGCTTATCCGCCAATTGCCCATTGACTTTTACCCGCCCCAGTTTAATTAAATTCGCCGCCTGCGATCGTGATTCTGCTAAGCCCGCCGTCACTAATTGCTTATCGAGCCGACTACGCACGCCTACTCCTCAATTAATTCAATAATTTTATCAATTGAATAATTTTCCGCCACTTTTTTCATATTATCAGCCATCTGCTTGAGTTTGTCTTGATCGGTAATTAAACTCTCTACCGCCTCCCGAATTCGCCGCTTATCGCGCACATAAATCGCCATGTTATTTTTAACCAAAAAATCCTTATTTTCTGCCTCTTGACCAGGAATGTAATACGGAATAATCATCGGCAAGTTCTTGATAATCGATTCACTGGCCGTCAACCCGCCTGGCTTAGCCACAATCACGTCAGCCGTGTCCATCAGCTCCGACATATTATCCACATAGCCATAAATTGTCGCGCTCGGATTACCAGCGGCTAGCTTCTCCAGTTTCTTTTTTAATTTAGTATTCGACGCACAAACCACCGACACTTGCAAGTCTTCACTGGTCACCAACTGCTTCATTGCCGTCTTTATCCCTGGAATCCCCATGCTGCCACCCGAGATCAAAACATGCAGCTTATTCTTCTTAGCTGGTTTTTTTGAATTCTTGAGAAAATCTTTACGCACTGGAATTCCATAAGCAAAAATTATATCCTTATCAATCCCCTCTTTTGCCAACTGGTTTTTCGAATATTCACTACCAACAATATAAGCGTCAACTTCTTCACTCAGATAGCCATTATGATGCCGAAAATCGGTCACAATCGAGATAATTTTATAATCAAAATCAGCCTTTACCTTCGACACTACTGGTACATGAAACGGATGCGTAGTGATCACCACATCTGGCTCAAATTCTTCACAAACTCTGATTAAATCTTTCTTACAGAGCGAAATCAAAAAATTAGACAAAACGACTCGATTGATAATTTTATTATCAAAAGTATAATACAAAAATTTGTATAATTTTGGCGTATTAGCCACCTGGAACAGATACGAATCAACAATTATCGAATCCATCAACTGGCTCGATTCATTGACTAAATCATAAATTTTCGTTTCGTGACCTCTTTCGGTCAAAAATTGATTTAAACTATTCGCAACCGCTAGATGCCCCCCACCAGTTCGAGAACTGAGAATTAAAACTCTTTTTTTAGACATATATAGCTTATTATACACCAAGCTGCTGGTTTTTTGGTATAATTATCATATGTCGAAGCCAAAAACCTTAAACAAAAAAACTATCGCTCTGGTAGTGGTCTTAGCAATTTTTATCGCCATCGCCGCTGTTGGCCTGGATGACCCCAAGAAAGTCTGGTTTTCACTAACCAACCTTAACCCGTTTTTTCTACTCTTAGGAATTGCCTGTTTTTTCTTGGCTTGGCTAGCGGAAGCACTGTTGCTTCATAATTTAATCAAACATCACGCCTTCAAGCAGCAAACCATCCGCCAGTCGTTCGGCTTGCTAATTATCGGCAAATTATTCGACAATTTAACCCCTTCAGCCACTGGTGGACAACCCTTCCAAGCTTGGAAATTATCCCAAAGTGGCGTCCGAGTTGGCGTCGCATTAGCTATCTTAGCTTTTAAATTTGCCATCTACCAATTTGTTCTGGTCGCTTATTCATTAATTATCGTCGGGCTTAATTTCAGCCAAATTCAGACTTGGCAAACTGGCAAAATCATCGCCATTTTGGTTGGTACTTCGGTCAATATTGCCACCACTGTTTTTTTATTAATTGCTGTCTTCAACCCCAATTTACTCCGAAAAATCAGCTACAAATTCATCAACGCTCTAGCCAAAATCAAACTGCTCAGTGACCCAGCCGCCGCCAAAAAATCTATCGCTTCAGAAATCAAACTCCTCAATGACGGTTTCAAAACCATCGCCCAGCACAAACAAACCGTTTTCAGAACTGTAATTTTAAGCTTCTTGCAGTTAACAGCCCTGTTTTCGGTCGCCTTTTGCTTGTTTTTGCCCGCTAAAATCTCCCTAGCCGACTGGTTTGCCTCCCTGTCATCCAGCTGCTACGTCTGGATGTTTTCATCCTTCGTGCCACTACCCGGCGCCTCAATTGGCTCCGAGGGCGGTTTCGTCCTATTCTTCTCCGATATTTTAAACCAACAAAGTTCAGTTTCAGTCGCCATGCTGGCGTGGCGCTTTGTGACTTACTACCTGCCAATTATCATCGGCGCCATCTTTGTAATTCGCAACAAAAGTTTTAAGAAATTAAACTCCAAACCCACTAAAACCACTACGGATACATCAAAGCCTCAACCTCACGAGTAATTTGAGCAATTACTGAGTAAGACGCGCCCTTAGTCATCACCGCCATGATGTAAGTGCCGCGCGGATGGTGGACGATTCCCGCATCATGAACGTAATCCCACAAAAAACCGACTTTATCCTGAGTCCAGCCCCTGGTTCCAGTTGGAATTCCTGAACGCCACATCTGGCGACTCATCGCATTCATCAACTTCGAATGATTTTCATTGCGTGCCAAAGTGCCATTGTAGAGCAATTCCTCAATTTTAATCAAATCCGCCGCCGTAGTGTGAGTGGCAGTTGGATTGGTAAATGTCGTCCCCTGACTAATTCCTTTGCTCCAGATGAAATTATTAATATTCTGTCGCCCAAACCGCCGAATCCACTCCTCAGCGCAAGGATTAGTCGACACTACAATCATCCGCTCAAAACAACCAGCCACATCAGTATCAAGCATCGGATCAGTCCAGCGGACATTACCGGCCTCCATTTGCTCAAACAGCTTAGCCGCCACGTACAACTTATAAGTACTGGCCGACAGTGTACTTTCTCCCGCCCGCACGCTCGCCTGCCACCCCGCCCCGTCCAGCTGTTTAATCGCAATTCGCACATTATAGCGCCCCGCCAGCTCCTGCAACTTTGCCTGCA
>CAYLXN010000026.1:0-5289 GCA_964388235.1 uncultured Candidatus Saccharibacteria bacterium | reverse complement strand
CTATTTTCCAAAAATCGTCAAACGCTTCTCGAACATGAAAAACCAACGGCAATTTTAATTCAATCGCCAATTCTATCTGTTGCCGCAAAAGCGCAGCTTGTGATTTTTTGTCAGTGTCGGGATAATGATAATCTAGTCCAACCTCACCAATCGCCACAATTTTCGAATGACTCAAATCGAAATTATTAGTCACTGATTGATCGCTGGTCGAATAAGACGGATGAACGCCAACAGTCGCAAAAACTGACGGGTGACTTTTTGCAAATTCGACCGCTAACCGTGAATCATCGCTACTAGTGCCAATTGTCACCATTTTATCAACCCCCGCCTGATGAGCTTGACTGATTATCTCATCAATCGGCAAATCGTAGTCGGTATTGTGCAGATGGCAATGACTATCAATCAGCATTGGTTTTTGTCTCAGATGAATCGGTCGATTCACGAGGCGTTGTTCGATTTTTATTCTCTTGAGTATGAATGTAAATTTTAGGAAATAGCGGCTCGGCTGGTAAATTAACCACTCCATCCGCAAAAATCGCATTTATTTTAGCGGCTGTCTCTGGCATAAACGATTCGAGCAGATGACTAACCTGCAAAATACTACTGACTGCATAACTCAAAACTTCGCTCAGATGATTTTTAGCCTCAGGGTCGGACTCGCGCTTCTTGGCAATTTCCCACGGCTTAACCGTATCAACATAGCGATTAACACTCCGAACCGCGCTCCAGACTTCGTCCAGCGCCTCATTAAACAACAAATCTTCCATCGCCTGCACAAACACTTGTTCATCATGGCGCGTCACATCAATATCCGTCACCACACCATCTTGGTATTTGTTGACCATCGCCCCAACTCGCTGAACGAGATTACCGAGATCGTTAGCCAATTCGGTGTTATAAGCCATCTCAAACCGCTGCCAAGTGAAATCACCATCATCTTGCGTCGGAATATGACGAGCAAAGAAATAACGAAAAGCATCGACGCCATAACCGTCAATCACTTCAACAGGATCGACAACGTTGCCAACCGTTTTACTCATTTTGGCACCTTCGACATGGACGTGACCGTGGACTAGCAACGTCTTTGGTAGCGGCAAATCAAGTGCCAACAACATCGCTGGCCAAATCCCAGCATGAAACCGCAAAATATCCTTACCAATAATCTGCAAATCGGCCGGCCAAGCCTCCGCCCACTCAGGCTGATCAGGATAACCAATCACCGTCAAATAGTTCGACAAAGCGTCAATCCAGACGTACATCACTTGATCTGGATCATCAGGCACTGAAATCCCCCAACTGACACTCGACTTTGGTCGCGAAACTGAAACATCCTCCAAGCCCTTTTCAAGCAAATTAAGAATCTCTTTTTTGCGAAATTCAGGCACAATTCGCATCTTGTCGGTTTCGATCGCCTCACGAATTCGCTCAGAAAATTCACTAGCCTTGAAAAAATAATTCGTCTCCTTGACATGCTCATAAGGTGCCTGATGATCAGGGCAAGAGCCATTATTAGCTGTTGCCTCATTGTCACTGACAAAACTCTCACAGCCCTTGCAATACCAACCCTCATAATCACTCTTGTAAATAAACGGCTCTAACTTTTTCCAAATATACTGAACAGCACCCACATGATGACCGTCAGTTGTTCGGACAAAATCAGTGTATTCAACGTTTAATTTATCAGCCAAAGCTTTGAAATTAACATGCGTTTGATCAGTGTAAGCTTTAGGATCAAGGCCAGCCTCAGCCGCTTTTTCAGCAATTTTATTACCATGCTCATCGGTACCAATCTGAAATCGGACTTTTTTGCCCAGTAGTTGCTGATAGCGTGACCAAATATCGGCCTGCAAATAATCCATCGCATTTCCAACATGAGGTTTAGAGTTAACATAAGGAATCGCGGTGGTGACATAAAGTATATTTTTCATATGGTCTAATTATAGCACGCTTGCCGAGATCTAAACAGATAGTTCTTAAGTTTTAATAATTGCCAAAACAAAACCCCGCATTCGCGGGGCTAATAACTAAACTAGTCGAGCAATGACAATACTTCGACCATCGACAAGGTGAATTTTTTCACCTTCGGCTATTTTTACTTTGTTTAATTGCAAAACTGCATCATCAAGGAAAAATAGGCCGTTTTTCTCAACAATACAACCTGATGAAAAGAGATGGTTAAATTCCTTGGGGTCGATAGGACTTTCTTTCTCGATAATCCTTAGGTTGCTGCCGTTCATCTCTCCTCTGAAGAGAATCCCCAGTTTCTCAGCTCTCAAAAATCGAGAGTGAGAAAAATACTTCGGAGACTTCACAGTGTCTTTGGACCCGATTGAAATATTCTTCGGGCTAACCCCAGCCTGCAGCAGAGCTTCTTTTATTATCTCCTGCATGCTTTTTCCCTCCATTGAATATACAGTGTAGCTACACGCTTGAGCCGCATGCGTGACATACACCTTAAAATATCGAGAACTCGTTCGAAGCTGTTGTTCCATGTAACTAATTGCTTTAGTTACCGCATCAGCTTCTAGATTTAGCCGACCCCAGTGGCAAATCATTACCACTTTTTTCGATGGGCAGTAGATTATCCCAATCGGGCAATCGGCTGGCTTGATAGAGACAGAATATTCAGGGCTTCGAATTAAAACCCCATCACAACTCTCTCCTTCTACCAGTTCGTTAACTTCAACGAACTGATTCAAGTCCTTCACCTCTACATTAGGAACAATATGAAAATTATTCGCTTCATCTATTCCTAACTGCTTGAAAAACTGACTAGCAGTTTTTCGGTTCCTCATATTTCCATCCTGAATCTGGCTCATAAAGACTTCCAACCCAGGTTCTTTAAATAAAGCCTTCTTTTTAAAAGTACACATAAAATCCCTCCTCTATTTTTTTGTATACTTAATTATATAATTTTATTTCTAAAAAAGCAAATTTATTTAATCATCGCGACAATAGCGTGCCGAGAATCGACTTTGGCTTTGCCAGCCAAATATTGACTGTGGCTGAAATAATTCTCATCGGTAGTTGTATCTCGATGACAGATTTCAATATTATCGACATTGACGCCAGCGCTGTGAATCTGCTCCACCGCCACCTTGTGCAGACTATCACCATTGAACCGATAAAGTGGATAGTTGCCACCGCCAGCGGCTGGACTCAGCCAGACTAGCAATTGATTTGGGTCAATTTTGAACTGCTTTTTCAAAAATTCAACAGTCTGAAAGCCGCCATTAGCTTCCAGGCTGTGACGCCCCAAATGGCTCAGCATCAACACTTGCTTGTCAGGTGCAAACATAATTGCCCCACAACAATCACCTAAAGTTAGAAAAATCGCGTGACCAGGCTCGATCACCACCAAACCATCTTTTGACAGCGTCCCCTCTGGCGTCAGTACTCGGTCACCTTTGTAGTTACTATCAATGATTTTATAACGAGTAAAATCATCAGTTTCGTCAAGATTAACATTAAAAGCCGTCACGTCATCAGCCTCAATTCCTAATTTATCAAAAAAATTTAAGCGGTTAATAATTGTTTTATTCTTCGTAGTGGAAGCAAAACTCATATCGCCGTCAGTCACCGATGACAGCCCCGCAATCACTTGATCACCAAAAATAGTTGGCTGATCTTGCTTAATCATATTTCAATTGTAACACTTAAAGATTTTCTGCGCAAACAGCAGCCAACCGCTGAAAATCCGAAAAGCTTAATTTTTCAGCTCGAGTGTTAGGGTTAATATCAGCCTTCTGCAAAATGGTCTCCGCTAGCGATTTATCAATACCTAACCCACCAGCTAAACTAGAGCGAAGCTTCTTGCGTTTAGCAGAAAAACAAGCTTTGACAACTCGCATCAATACGACCTCATCGTCAGCCAGCGGTTGAGATCGCAAATCTAGTCGCACCACCTGAGAGTCAACTTTGGGCGGCGGCGTAAACAACTCTGCCGGTACAATTGAGCCTAAATCAACTGTCGCCCAATTCTCAACCGCAATCGCCAACACACTCGCACCATCAATCTGCGCCAACCGCTCAGCGACCTCTTTCTGCACCAAAACCGTAATTGACCGTGGTTTATTGTCAGCCAACAACAGTTTATTGATAATTTTCGAAGTGATGTAATACGGCAAATTCGCCACCACTTTGTAGTTTTCTGGTAATTGATTAAGATCAAATTTCAAAAAATCTTGATTGATAATTTCTAAATTTTTGCCAGGAAATTGACCACCCAACTTAGCCGCTAGATCAGCGTCAAATTCAACCGCCACCACTTTTTGAGCTCGATTTAGAAGCACACTCGTCAAAGTGCCCAGCCCTGGTCCGATTTCCAAAATTAGATCGTCAGCCGCAATCTCCGCAAAATCAGCAATTTCCGTTAACACCGATCGATCTTTAAGCCAATGCTGACCAAGCGATTTATTCGGTGCGACCATCTAGAGTAAGCCTTCAGACCGCATCTTGCTGGCGCAACCAGGGAATTGACTGTAGATACTTGATCGCGACAGTAAGTTCTGAACCGCCTGCTTCTGAGCATCAAGCGGCGCTTGATGCGGCAACATGTTTTTATAACCTTCAGGAGCAACACTACTCCAAGTCTGCGGCTTAAACTGAAACGCTCCATAAAATCCATTGCCTGAGTTGCGACTAGCCGTCATGCCGCTTTCGCACATGCCCAGAGCGGTAATTTGAGCGTCATTCAATGGACCACCAGTGTAGTTAAACTTTGCCCCGACCACTTCCACCTGGTCAATTGGCTGCTTAGTGGTGACAGTTTTTATCTTCTGGCGGTCAACTTCCTTGCCATTGCGAATCGTAATTTCATAAGTCACGATTGCTTCGCCTTTAACGCCTGGAGTTTTGACCAGCTTGTAGCTCGCATCTCGATCATGATCTTCGATCGTTTTCGTCTGAAAATCAACCGGCTCAGTTACTGTCACCTCTTGCTTGCCTTCGCGCCAAATATCAAGATTCATACCGTCAGTGATTGTCGTTTGTGCAGGATGGCTCGATCGAGTTTTGTTATCCAACTTGATATCTTTCTCGACCAAAAACTGCTCCAGCGTCGCCGCATGAGTTCTCACCACCGCCTTTTTGCCGAATAAAGTCAAATTAACCTTTTTAGCTCGGTTAATCACCAATTTCACACCCCAGTCACTAGCAAGATTATCAAAATCGAGCTCGATATTAGCCTTATCTTCAGGAAACCAGTCCAAACCAGCTGCCTCAACAATTTTCGAAGGCGTCTGATCAGTCGAAAGAATCTTCACTTGCTTTGGGCCATCAATCACGATT
>CAYLXN010000025.1:0-6561 GCA_964388235.1 uncultured Candidatus Saccharibacteria bacterium | reverse complement strand
CCAACCGCGAATATCGTATGTTCAATTCCCGGATTCCTGAAACAGTTTACGACAATCTAACTTCAACTGTTAATCAAAATCTTGATTTACTGCACAATTACACTCAGTTTCGCCAGCAAACTTTGGGAGTTGATAAATTATATTTCTACGATAATTATTACCCTCTATTCAAGTTTGATCAAAAATACAGCTTCGAACAAGCGCAAGCTTTAATTATCGAAGCCCTCAAACCGATGGGGGATGAGTACTGCCAAATTATCCAAAAAGCTTTTGCCGAGCGCTGGATCGACAAGTACGAAAACCGTAACAAACGCAGCGGTGCCTATTCATCTGGTTGCTATGATTCCAAGCCCTATATTTTGATGAGTTTTAATCACAATATCGATTCTGTTTTCACCCTAGCTCATGAACTGGGTCATTCAGTCCACTCTTATTTGACTAATTCAAACCAACCTTATCACTACTCTGATTACCAAATTTTTGTCGCCGAAGTCGCCTCAATTTTCAATGAAATTTTATTAATTCAATATTTACTAAATAAAAGCTCAAACCAAACCGAAAAACAATTCCTACTTAACCATTTCTTAGATTTATTCCACGGCACAGTATTTCGACAGACGATGTTTGCTGAATTTGAGTTAAAATTACATCAAAAAGTCGAAGCAGGGGAGACACTCACCTCACCTGCTATCAAACAAATTTACCGAGAATTACTCCGGCGCTATTTTGGCCCAGCAATCGAAGTTGATGACCTGATCGCCCTCGAATGGGCTCGCATCCCCCACTTTCACAGCCCGTTTTATGTCTACCAATACGCCACCGGCTTTGCGGCTGCGGCTGCCCTATCACAAAAAGTTTTATCAGGTGAAGCGACAGCAGTCGAAAACTACCTCCAGTTCCTCAAAACTGGCTCCTCAAAGTCCCCGATTACAGCTCTAAAAATCGCCGGTGTTGATATGACTACACCACAGCCAATCCAAAAATCACTCGATCTATTCGCCCAAAAATTGGCGCAATTAAAACAATTAGTTTAATTTATTTTACATTTCTTGAAGTTGGCTATATGGGAAGAAAGCGTATAAATTAGCCCGCTGGTCAATTTGAGCTCGAAGATAAAGCTGCCCATCAATCACAGTTTTGTCAACGAAATAGAAACTAACACCAGCGTTGTGAATCACCCCCCATTTCGTCTCTAAACGTGGATCGACTTTGCGGGTTGTGATTCGCAGCTTAAGCCGCCGAGGAGTAATCATGGCACTATTTTTAATTCTAGTAAAATCACTGGCTGGAATAACTGCATTAGCTTTAGCGACTTTCGTGTCATAGCGAGTTCGATAATACAACTTGCCGTTGATAGAAATTTTTTCCATAACAAAAATTTGACGTCCAGATTTTAGCAATTCACCAAACTGACTCATATTAGCCAGCGAAACTTTTCTAGTATTTCTAATTAATTGAAGCCATTCCCCGCCTGTTGAATTGTATTTGGTGTACTGAGGATTAGTAACTGAAGTGGCGTTAGTCGTCACCTCCGCTAAGTCGCTAGCCCGAAAAGCTAGCGGGCTGCCAACTTTAGTATTCTGTTCAGTTCGATAATAAACTTGACCGTTGACAGTAGTTTTACTATTAAAGAAATAAGTATTACCTGCTGACACTTGTGCTTCTGTTTTCTGAGTTAGGGGGTTTATCAGTGAAGTGTCAACTTTAGTTTTTAAGCTTCTTGGTTGAATAAAATTAGTAAAGGTAATTTCTGAAAATTCGGAGGCTGGAATTGCTAAATTATTATTAGCTTTCTGATCCGACTCAACTTGAAAGTAGAGCACCCCATCAATATTCGCCTTGCCGCTGATAAATAGATCGGTATTCGCTTGAAGTGCGTCGCCAGTTTGCGACTTTAATAAAACATTAGTTTTGGTGGTGTTTTGTTTGAGTCGCATATATCTTGGTGTTAACAGATTAGCAAAGTCAACTGAGGCAACAGGCTTTAATTTACTAAGCGGAATCGCCTCGTTTTCACCCCGATTGTAGTTATACTCTGTCCGATAATATTCATTGCCAGCGACAGTTATTTTATCGATAAATAGAGCCCTTACTCCTCTACTGACATGAGCAGGCTTATTTTGACCGCTTTGAGGCGAAATCTTATAAGTCGGCTCCGTGACTTCCATCACTTTTGGCTCAGATAGTTTTTGATAACCAATTTCCTTAATTTGACTGGCCTCTATACCATAGGCAACATTTCGGCCAGTATCATGTTCAGTTCGATAATAAACTTTTCCATTAACAGTAATTTTGGAAGCAAATCTAATCTGTCGACCTTGATTTAACAAAACTTCCACGTTCTGACCAGTGAAAACATTTTTCTTATAAATATCTTGACGCAGCTCCATATATCTTGGATCGACAAACGAAACAAAACTTGGCTGACTACTGCCACCAAACCAGTCACGATAATAGAGATAAAAATTACGATTACCATATGAGCTACAACTATTGCCAGTACCATAACCAGCATTAAGAGCGGCTTGATTTGGTCGATACGGAGTATAGCTATAAAGCCCAGCTGTTGCCCAGTTTTCGATATTCAAAGCTGTCGAGCCACAGCTAGCAGTTGGATGCCAATAAACCCGCCCGTTATAACCTTTAACATACGGCGAGTACCAATAAGGACTAACATCTAAAATCGAACGGTACATTTTGCCCGCCCAATCAAGTTGATTAACTAATCCATAATATTTCGAATCACAAGCCGCCGTATCTGGACAACCATAACCAGTAGCGCTTCTAAATTGAATAGCTAGCGGCCAGGTATCGGTCACCAACCCCTGTTCCTTTTGCAACAAAACAATCAAAACTTTAGGATTAATTCTGTATTTCTGAGCCACATCATAGATAACTTTGGCGGCCGAACGACCATCAGGGACTTTGTAGTCTCGAAGGCAAGGAAAAACCGTCTGATTATAGCGACTCTTACCCCATTCCCAGCGCTGAACTCGACCATCTTTGTTTAAATCAGGTCCACCGTATTCAGAATTTTTTTGTCCGTAAGTATCACAAACCACCTTCGAATTGAGGAAGTTTTGGATTTGAGTCACAGTCATTGAACCACTGTGACTCATTTCAGCGTCACTGATGATATTTCCTGGTTTAAAATTAGTAATCGCTTGAGCGCTGGTTTGATTAACAACAGTTAAAACTCCAACCAATAAAGCGCCAATAAGTAATTCTTTAAGTCTTATGGTCATTTAATCTCTACCTCCTTGCTATCAGTGGCGGTTTGGTCGTTAATTTTCACTACCAACTCAAGCTGCCATTTACCTTTTGACAATTCGCTCGTCGGAATATTAAATCCCTGACAAGTGCTGACTCGAGCTAAAGCTCCGATCGAAGCTTGTTTGGTGATTTTCTGCGAGCCGTTGGTTAAATTTAGAATGCATTCACCTTCTGTTGTCAAGCGACTAATTTCATTGCGCACTAACAACATATTATCCGCTACCTGAGCTGTGGTAATTGTAGTTGAAAACTGATTATTAACAACCGGCTGGCCAGCCTCTACTGGTTGCTGTTCTTTGGCTTGCTGGTCCTGATCGATGGTTTGCTTTTTCATGTCTAAGCCATCTTCCACCTGCTCTTCTGTCGGTTCAGAGTAGTTAATATTAGCTGTGGTCGACTCCTCGACTGGTGACTGATCATTTGTTTGTTGTTTATTTAACATCAATACCACACCTGCTGCAGTCAAAAGTATCAAGAAAATTACCACTGGAATTAAAATTTTAGTTTTAGGATTTTTAGTTTTTATTTTACGTTTTACGTTCATGGTTATATTTTAGCATAATTATTTTGATTATACAAGCAAATACACCCCCCTACGACTTGTTTTTTAGCACTAAATCGTTTAAAATATGGGCTTAGTTATGTTTATTAATCAATTTATCGCTATGTTTGGTCCAGCCATTATTTCCTTGGGACTGTTAGCTCACATCAGTAAGCAGCGACTGTCGAAGCTCGACAGTTTAGTTTATTATTCGGCTTTCGTTTTATTAATAAATGTTATTTGCCTGACAATTTCGACCTACATCACCGACCAAGATATCGTCTATACCCCAATCTTCACTCTTAAATACATCGCTATAAGCAGTTTATTTGCGATCATCCTGCCGCCAATTATTTATGTCGTAGTTAAAAATGTAAATATTGAAATAGAACCCCGCCAAGAAGATGCTCAAAAGAATACTCACGCGAAAAAATCTTAAAGCAATCCTCAATTTAATCATCAAATTATTGGTGATTGTTTTAATTATTCTGTCGATCATCGCCGTACTTTTAGTCGGCTACAAACAAACTAATTTTGAATCGGTTACGCTTGATGAGATCGGTTTTTACTTAACTAACAACCTAGAAGGCGCCAACCAAGAAACTTTTCGCCAAGATTTCGTCAACAACCTACCAATTTTCTTCTTACTGTCAATTCTACTAGTCATTCCTTTGATTAATTTCAATCGCAAACAACTAGTCGTCAGCTTAAAAATCAAAAATAAAACCTTCAACATCAATCCATTTATGACTTCGATTCGGTGGACGATGTTTTATGGTTTGTTTATCGTCTTAATTGTGTTTGCTTACGCTGATTCTCAGTTAAAAATCAGAGATTATACCCGCAGTCTACGCGAAGAAAGCAAATTGTTTGAAGACAATTACGTTGACCCTCAAAAAGTTAAATTAACTTTCCCTGATAAAAAACGCAATTTGATCTGGATTTACCTTGAATCGATGGAAACAACCATGTTTAGCCGCCAAAACGGCGGTGCGTTTGACCAATCACGAATTCCTGAGCTTGAAGCACTAGCAGTAGACAAGCGTAATCTATCTTTCTCGCATTCCAATATTGCTGGTGGAATCACCAAAACCGCCGGCTCTTACTGGACGGTCGGTGCCTTGGCGGCCCAATCAAGCGGTATTCCGATCAAACCAGTTTCTGGAATAGGAGAAAACAGCTTGGGTGATTTTGAGGAATTTCTACCTGGAGCTTACGGCTTAGGAGAAGTATTAAAAGACAATGGCTATAAACAAAAATTTATCATCGGCTCAGACGCCTCGTTTGGAGGTCGAGATAAGCTTTGGCAACAGCACGGTGAATATGAAGTGTTTGATTTTAAAACTGCTAAACAAAAAGGTTTAATTTCAGAAGATTACAAAGTTTTTTGGGGCTATGAAGATAAAAAGTTGTTTAGTTTTGCTAAAACCGAATTAACTAATTTAGCCAAAAATGATCAGCCATTCAATTTTCAACTACTGACTGTCGACACTCACTTTGTTGACGGCTACTTAGACCCATCCTGCCCGCAACCCTTCACCTCTCAGTATGAAAACGTCTACGCTTGTTCTTCGAAAATGATTAATGATTTTGTCAGCTGGCTCAAACAGCAACCTTTTTACGACAACACCACCGTTGTTATCACCGGCGACCACCTTGGAATGCAAACCGAATTTTACGAACAATTCATGCCCAACCAAAATTACCAACGAGCCATTTATAATGTTTTCATTAATTCAAAATTAACCACCGCTAAAACCAAAAATCGCCAGGCATCAGCTTTCGACATGTATCCCACAGTTCTAGCCAGCATCGGTATTAAGATCGATGGTGACCAAATGGCACTTGGAACTAATTTAGATTCCTCAAAGCCAACATTGTTCGAAAAATATGATGATTATAATTATGTCAATCAAGAACTAGAAAAAAAATCTAGCTACTATAACCAAAAGATTTTGACTAACTTCTAGCTAGCTTTATTTGACTTTACTTTGAGTGCGATTGTAAATTAATTTAACCACCACGAACGCTGCCACAATTAATCCCAGTACAATCACTACTGTTTGGTATTGATCAACAAACTCCACGATCAGCCGCCAGTTTTCACCAAATTTCGCCCCCAAAACTACCAATAACGTATTCCAAATTACCGAACCTATGGTAGTGTAAATCAAAAACTGACCAACGTTCATAAATGTCATCCCCGCTGGAATCGAAATCAAACTCCGAATGATCGGCACGCATCGCCCGCCTAACACCGCCAAAGTTCGATATTTATCGAAGAAATTAACCGTCTGATCAACTTCTTTTTTCTTAAAACCCAGTCGCTTAACCCATTTCAGCTCCAGCCATTTGTCGATTTTTTTGACATTAATCAATGTGCCAATTTTATACAAAATCAACGCCCCGATCACCGAACCAATCGTCGACACAATAATCACCCCTGGAACTGACAACCGAGAGTCTTTGAGTGTGGTCGCAAAACCACCAAATGTCAAAATCACCTCTGATGGGATCGGTGGAAAAATATTTTCGACCAAAATTAATAGCAACACTCCGAGATAGCCAAATTGATTCATAATTTGAGTAATTAGTTCTTCCATAAGTTTTATCTATTATATCAACAATTACCCACTAACTTCAACTAGTTATCCACAGATCTATTTATAAAATAGTAACCATATTCTCTTTTTTGTTGATTAGTGTATTATTAAATCATAGGCTTAAATTAATTTTTATTACTATTA
>CAYLXN010000024.1:0-8402 GCA_964388235.1 uncultured Candidatus Saccharibacteria bacterium | reverse complement strand
CCAGTGATGACGGTAGTCGTGCCGCCAGCGATTGGGCCAGATGTGACTGACAGCCCAGTGATACCAAGCGGCTCTGCCTGGGCTGGAGCGGCTGGTTGACGAGTCAGACTGATGATTGAGCCGACTATTATGGTCAGACTGAGCAACACCAAGCCACTAGCTATGGCTAGCTTGGTCCTAGTCCTAGCTCGTCTGAACCCCTGCCTGAGCTTCGGTAGACGAACTCTCCTGCTCCTATCAGTACCCCTCACGAAAAATAAAATCTCCTCTATCACATCACCTTCTGTTGATTGTATTTGATATATCCTACCTCTAAATTTAGCATAAGAAGCATCACAAAGCAACCACTAGCTGGCTTGATTTATCGGCTTGACGGTTGCTTGATTTGGCTACAGCACCAGCAACAGTTGACTTTCTGCCCCTGCTTTAGTAGACTAATTGAGATATGAAAAGCAATATACACCCACCAGAATACCGACCTGTCGTATATAGCGACGAAGCGGCCGGATTCGCCTTTTTGACGCAAAGTTGCGCTCAAACCACCGAAACCATCGACTGGGAAGATGGCAAGGAATATCCGTTGATTAAAATCCACATCTCGAGTGCTTCTCACCCGTTCTTTACTGGCGAAGAGAAGATTATCGACACCGAGGGTCGAGTTGATAAGTTTAAGGCTAAATTTGCCGCTGCTCAGAAGCATCAAGAGGTTTTAGCAAAGAAGCAGGCCGCTGCCAAAAAACCAGCCAGTAAAAAAGCTGCTCAGCCAGCTAAAGCTGAAGAAGACAAGCCAACCAAGACCAAAACCAAGGCTAAATCAACCAAGAAAGCTGCTAAACCAGCAGTTGACAAAGCCGAATAAATATTTTATTCATCGAAACAGCCAGCTAGCCGCTGGTTGTTTTTTATTTTTAAATACGAAACCCTCTTCTACGCAAGCTTGATCATTTAGCCATGATCATGTACAATAGTCAAATAATTATGCTTAGGCAAAAAACTCTTAAAGCTTTTACGATAGTTGAGCTACTTATTGTTATCGTTATAATTGGTGTCCTAGCGGCCATCACTACTCTGACCTACACTGGAATACAAAAACGCAGCCAAGACGCCCGAAAAATATCAGCTCTGACTCAACTAACTAAACAAATGGCCGCGTTTGCTGTCACTCAAGACGAGCTGCCAAAGCCAAGCGGCGCGCCTCATTATTGGAATGATTATGTCATTTATAACACCCTTGCTTCCGACCAAACTAAAATTACTGATTTTCAAAACCAAACTGGCATTAAAATCCCTCTTGGCACCGCCTATTCGTTTTACAAAAGCTCAACTTTTGAATTTGCAACTTTGACCGCCAGGATGAACTACTCAAAATCTGTTCCGAAAGGACACAACCCGCGCAATGACGAAATTATCATTAATAGCAAAAATAACAAATCTTGCGATGGCGTCACTAGTTATGGTAACTGGGGCAATCCAGTAGAGCCTATGGTAACTGTAAGCGCCAATGA
Source organism: uncultured Candidatus Saccharibacteria bacterium (assembly GCA_964388235.1). Lineage (GTDB taxonomy): Bacteria > Patescibacteriota > Saccharimonadia > Saccharimonadales > Saccharimonadaceae > CAYLXN01. Next base: position 6,897 of record CAYLXN010000024.1, on the reverse strand, counting down.
CGATTACGTCACTGGCAATGGTTTATATCAAAAGCGCCGAAATGTTCTTTGCGATGGTGAAGTTATCGGCAGTCAGCTGCAGCTTTTTGTTCTCTACGGTAGTGGCGACGACATTGTGCTGTACGTTGTGCCGAAACCCTAAGTAGAGCTTATCTTATCGCCCGTGGTATAATAATCTCTATGAAATTAAAATTAGATGCAGAAAAACTAAAAGCTGAGACCGAAGAATTGACGGCTTTTTTAGCCAAGCCGCAAGCTTTTAGCGACCCGACTTACCCCGATAAAGTTCGCCGCTTAAATGAATTAAACAGCTTGATCGAGCTGGACACCGACATCAAACAGACCGAAAAGCAATTAAGCGAAGCGCAAGAATTAGCCGCGGGATCTGGCGAACTAGCAGAACTGGCTCAAGCTGAAGCGGAAGATCTTGAAGCTAAGTTAACCAACCTACGGTCAGATTTGCAAACCAAACTCATCCCCAAAGACCCCAACGATTTCAAAAACGCCATCATTGAAATCCGAGCTGGCGCTGGCGGCGACGAAGCCAGTTTATTTGCGGCCGAGCTCTACCGAATGTATCTGCGCTACGCCGAAAACCACCAACTCAAAACTGAGTTGATGAGCGAAAACTCCAACGACACTGGTGGCATGAAAGAAGTAATTTTCAAAGTTTCGGGCGATCAACCTTACGGCAAATTCAAATTTGAAGCGGGCGTACACCGTGTCCAGCGAGTGCCCGTCACCGAGAGCCAAGGCCGAGTCCATACTTCGACCGCCACAGTGGCCGTGCTGCCAGAAGCTGAAGAAACTGACATCGAAATCAATCCGGCTGACTTGCGAATTGATATTTATCGCTCGGGTGGCCACGGCGGCCAAAGCGTCAACACTACCGATTCAGCGGTGCGGATCACTCACCTACCAACTGGAATTGTCGTGGCCAACCAAGATGAGCGGTCGCAGATTAAAAACAAAGCTAAAGCTATGTCGGTACTCCGTAGCCGCTTGCTGCAAGCTAAAATTGATGAACAACAAGCGACGATGGACGCTAAACGGCGCAATTTGATCGGCTCGGGTGATCGCAGTGAAAAGATTCGCACTTATAATTTTCCTCAAGACCGAATTACCGATCATCGAGTCCACTTTTCGCGCAGTAATATTCCCGCCGCACTCGACGGAGAGATTGAAGATCTGATCGACGAATTGCAACGCTACGAACAGCAACTAATTGTCGACGAGCTCAACCAAGCTGCTTAAAATGACAATCAGTCAATGGCTAACCGCCGCTCGCACAAGTCTACTCAACGGACCGCAGCCAGATTCTGCTAATTTAGATGCGGAATTAATTTTAAGCCAAATCTTAGCCGTCGATCGAACTTATTTAATCAGCCACGACGATCAACCGCTAGCAGTTGATCAATCACAAACCGCCAATTCGTGGCTCAAGCGGCGATTAGCTGGCGAACCGATGGCTTATATTTTTGGCTTTAAAGAATTCTATGGTCGAGATTTCCAAGTCTCGCCCGAGGTTTTAATTCCCCGACCTGAATCCGAACAGCTAATCGATTTCGCTCTCAAAACCATCACTCAACCCCATCCAAAAATCATCGACGTCGGCTGCGGCAGCGGTTGTCTCGGTATCAGTCTAGCGCTGGAAATGGCCGAGCTTCAACCAACAGTGATCCTAAGCGATATTTCAGCAGCAGCACTAGCGATTGCCAAGCAAAATTTAGCTAATTTTAAACTCAAGCTCCAAACCGTCGAGTCAGATTTGCTAACCAATTTTATCGATCAAAAATTTGACTTAATTATTGCTAACTTACCTTATGTTGACCACAATTGGTCATTTGTCGACGGCGTAACTTACGAGCCAGAATCGGCTATTTTCGCCGCCAACCAAGGCTTGGCCTTGATTGATCAGTTAATTACCCAAATTGCCAAATATCGTTTATTGACTAAAAATGGCTGGTTAATCCTCGAAGCCGACCCATCACAAGCCCAATCCATCCGCCAACTTCTCGAGACGGCCAGCTTCAATTCGATCCACCAACAAGCCTATCTAACTGCTGGCAAATTAAGCAAAAATTAATCCATCAACGGCAACTGAATCATACTACTAGATGGTCGAATGGCCGAAGCTTTATAGGCGGCAAACTCGACTTCCAAAACTTTTGTCTTGTCGCCGCGGATAACCGTCAAATTAACCTTATCACCAGGCGCAAATTCAGCCGTCAAAGTCCCCAAACTACCATGATCACCCACAATCATATCATCATTTATCTGAGTGATAATATCCCCAGCCTGAATTCCAGCCTTAGCAGCGGGCGACTCTTTGTCGATGTTTTTGGTTTCGGCAACGTAAGCCCCCTTCTTGACTTTGAGTTTGTAGTGATCAACCACTTCAGGGGTGATTGAAATATAATTAATTCCTAGATAACTGCGTTTTAGTTCGCCTGAAACGCCCAGTTGCTTAATCAAGCCTTTAGCTGCACCAATCGGAATCGCAAAACCAATGCCTTGAGCGTCTTGCGTCACAGCCGTATTGATGCCAATCAGCTGCCCACCAGCGTTAACCAGCGGTCCACCTGAATTACCGGAGTTGATCGCCGCATCAGTCTGAATCAGATCGGTCAACACCGAAGCTTGAGTCCCGAGACCGCCCGACGCCTGAATATTGCGCGAAATCCCCGAGATAATCCCACTAGTGACGGTGTTTTGGAATTGACCGAGAGCATTACCAATCGCGATCACTGGCTGGCCAACTTTCAGCGTTTGCGAAGTGCCAATTTCGATCGGACTGAGGTCGTCAACACCATTAATTTTCAAAAATGCCAAATCATTTAGCGGATCAGTCCCGACTAACTTGACATCAGAATGAGTTCGACCGTCACTAGTGACGATAGTGGTTGAATTACTCGACTGCACCACGTGCTTGTTAGTTAGCACATAGCCGTCTTTTGATAAAATAATTCCCGTGCCTGCCCCTGATTGAGCGATCGCCCCAAACAGCGACTCAACCTCCGACTTAGTAGCAATCGACACCACACTTGGCGCCACCTTTTCAACAATCGTACTGATCGACGCCTTCTCGGTGGCAAAAGTTAGGTTGTTTTTATCCTGCAAAGACTCCGATTGTTCCAAAACTTCATTTTTGCTAGCCTGCGGCTGATTAATTTTCTTCCAAATCGGTGGCACCAACAACACACACAGCAGAATTACCGCCAAAATAATCGCTATTTGATTGCCTTTAGATTTTTTGCTCGTTTTGAGTTCAACTTGATTTTCAGTCATATATTTTTCTCCTTTCTCTATAAATTGCTAACGATCGGCTTGGAAAAAACGATCGTCAGCAAAACCACAATAGCTATATCAAACACTAATGGGATTAAAATTTGCTGAAATTTTTCACCAATCGTCACTTCGGTATCTTTGTCGCTATCCTCAACTACAAATTTATCAAACAGCACAAAAATCAGATGACTAATTATCGTCATAATGATCGCCATTTGAGGAATTTTAAAATCATCCAGAATTTGCACTGGGTAACCGATCGTCCACTGGTAATAAATCCAAGTTAATTGAGCACTAATAAACCCAAAAGTGGCGCTAAAAAAGGTCAATTTACTGATTGATGCTTGAGACAAAACATGCCTTGCCGCTGCATAACCAATCGCAAAACCAACCATCACAACCACCACCAACGGCAGCCGGCCGCCCAGACTGAATAACACCGCAAACCCCATAAACACCGCTATCGCCGCTTGCCAAGCCACAGCTGAAGATTTCGATTGCGGTTTAATAATTAACAACCAAATAGCATAGAAAACCGCCAAAATAATTTGCACAATTAAGTTGGCTCGATCGGGTTTATTGGCTAAATTTAACAGCCCAACATAGCCGACGCCGACGATAAAATCGACCAAATTCGACTGAATATTAACCCACCAATAGCCAATCTTGACGGCGAACACTCGCCATTTGCTCAACACCACCAGCAACAGCGCCACTAATGGAGCATTTAAATAACGCACCAGCAAAAACACCGCCACCGGCAAAAAAATGTTCAACAAAGTATAGACAAAACCACTAAAAGTTTTGCGATTTGAGGCTTCAGACTTGAATTCCAACTCTAGCATTTAATTCATTATAACACTTTAATTACTAGTCTGGCCAATAATCACCGCAAAATCAAGACCGCTGGTGTCCACCGCTGGGCTACCACTAACCTCTGAAGCGCCAGTCTCCTGTTTGAGTTTCTCTAGCGACAATGGCTTGGAATCATTCAGGCGATAAATGGTCGTCGTTGTTTGATTGCCACCAGTGACATTACCAGTTTTAGTAACATCAAAACCAGCTGTGGTTAATTTTTCCGCTAAACTACCGGCTGCGCCCTCAACACCGCTAGCATTAAATACCCCAATTTTAGCGTCTTCACTGGTAAACGAAGCCTTGCCGCCAAGCGTCTTATCCAAGAAGCGCTTGATCTCCGAATAATCGTAAGTCCCGGCTGTCGGCACCACTACCGAAGCACCACTTATCTGAGCCGTCTTCAGCAGCGGTTTGTCTTGAGCCACCATATCAATCCGATTGCTCGATAAGCTGTCGAGATCAACCGTCTTGGCTAAATTTATCACACTGTTAATTTCTGAAGTTGAAAAATTAGTTTTAACATTTGCCCCAACAGTGTCGATCAGTTTCACTAATTTACCATAATCAGTCAAGATTCCAGCACTAAGGGTTTTGTTGAGTACCGCCTGGAGCACCAACTGCTGGTTCTGTTCACGGTCAAAGTTCGATCGCGACAAGCCATAGCCACCGTGAGAATTGCGCACCCGCATCAAATCAAGCGCCTTCTGACCATCCAAGGTCGATTTACCATTTGGCAGTCGGAAATTCATATTTGCATCATAAATCCCCCGCGGATCTTCACTCTTGATATCCACCTCAACGCCACCAATCGCATCAACCAGCTGCTTCACCGATGTATAATTAACTTTAGCATAATATTGCACTTCTAGCCCAGTCACTCGGCTAGCCATATTAATCATATGCTGAGCGCCTCGTTCCTCGTTTCGATTATTGCCCATACCACACATGAACACTGTGTTGATTTTTGCTTGGTAACCAACTTCGCATGGCTCCTCCAGCTCCACCCACAAATCGCGCGGCAAACTAACCATCGACATTTTCTTGTTTTCCTTATCAACACTCACCACCATGATTGAATCAGCTAAATCAGCCCCGTCGTGCCCTGGATCATCCTCTGAAGTCCCGAACAGCAAAACATTCGTCCGACCAGCAGCATCAGTTTTGAGCGACGATTGATTGAAAAAGCCACCAAAACCGCCTTGCAGTAAATTATTGGAGGCAATCAGTGTCTTGTAGACCAAAAAGCCAGCCAGCAGCAAAATCACCGCACCCAAAATTAGTAACCCTCGCTTCAGCCAAAGCCTTTTTTGTCGCTGGCGATTAGTTCGTTTGGCGACATTTTCTGCTGCTTTCGGATCGAGAATCAAATCATCTGGCCCCGGCAAAGAATTTAGATCGAGCTCAGCGCCTTTAGCTGATTGCTGAGGCGCTTTATCGCTCGAAGTGACTTTAGGCTCTGGCTTCGTGACTTTACGCGCTAAAACCTTGTGAGCCACACTTGGCTTGATCGGTTTTGAAGTAGCCTTGCGGATTGGCTTAGGTTTGACGGACGAGCGCCGAGAAGTTACCGTCTTCGGCGAAGTTATTTCAACTTTTCGACTAGGTTTTTTAGCTATAACTGGCTTCTTTTTTGGCTGTAAGCGATTGTTCTTCAACAAGCTTTTAGCCTTTTTTGGCAAAATAATATCATTTACCGTTTTAGTTGGTTTTATTTCTCGCATAAACTTATACTAATATACACCATTTTCTGAAAAAATAAAACTAATGTTTAACTTTTCGTGCTATAATTAATAATCGTTAAGTTAATTAACCACAAATTTAATTTTTTGCTTGGTTAAACAGTTAACTTATTTAATTAGATAATAAAATGAGTCAATTAGCAATCAAACACAACAACACCATCAAAGACATCTTGGGTATCGCTGGCTTTATCGGAGCGGTAGCTATTGGGACGTTGTTTCTCAACACCTATGCTTTTCGAAGCTATAATGTCGTCGGTAGCAGCATGGAAGACACGCTTTACGACGGCGAGAAGATTATTGTCGATCGTCTGCCAGTCACTTGGGCAACTATTCGTAATCAACAGTATACTCCCAAGCACGGCGAAATAATCGTTTTTGAGATCAACACCCCTGCCGGTGCTCCAACTGGTGGCTCTTCCAATTTGTTTGGCGCTTTTAGCAACGATCCGCAGCCAACTTATTTAGTTAAGCGCGTTATCGGCTTGCCAGGTGATCGAGTGACGATTAAAGACGATAAATTAAAGGTTTATAATGACCAACATCCTGATGGTTTCAATCCTGACGACTCCATCAAAGACGTACCACGGTCACCAATTTACGGCGAAGTTGATGAAGTCGTACCAGCTGGTCAGATTTTTGTAGTCGGCGATCATCGTGACGGCCCCAACAATTCCCACGATTCCCGCACCGGACTGGGCACAATTCCTCTGTACAACGTCATCGGACCAGTTAGTTTGCGCACCTGGCCAATTAATAAAATTCATTTGTTCTAGCGCTGCCCAATTATAAACTTGCTTTCCTAAGGAGTCGCTCCATCAATTTGCATCGAGCGCTTAAGGGGGTTTGGGGTTGTTAAGGGGACAAGGGGGGAGCAATCGCAAGGTCCCCCTGTCCCCTTAAAAAATAAATAAATCTCCTCCATTGACGTTTGGTGACTAGGCGAAACTAACTGCCCGACAGAGGCTCTTGAGGTCACGACCGAAAGCGAAGCGAAGATCGCCCTGTAACG
>CAYLXN010000023.1:3964-8881 GCA_964388235.1 uncultured Candidatus Saccharibacteria bacterium | reverse complement strand
GCTACCGCTTCCAGCCATCCCGAATCGCCAGTCGCCATCGCCTGCGCTGACGACAATTATATCAACATCTGGCGGCTTGTTGCCCCCAATGGCAAAACGATGTCAGCGGCGGATTTTGTCCGTGGCTACCGTAAATAGTTATCGCCACGACAGACTTGATTTTTAATCTATAATATGAGATAATTACAGACATTCATTTTTTTTAAAACTAAAAGGAGGGTGTAAAAAATGAAAGACAAACTCAGAGAGTTACTAAAGCCATTTCCAATTCAGAAAAATGGTTTAAAACTAGAGGATCGGATCAAACTTGGTAGAGAAAAAAGTCTTCTTTTTGACCTGGACTCCGAAGATGGAGTCAAGAAAGCAGAAAAAGAGGTCATCTTTTTTATCCTAAATGACCTCGAAGAGCTGGAGCGTAAAGCAAGCCAGCTAGCAAAACAAAGGAAGATCTCTTATTCTGATTTCTATCAAATTGCAGTAGAGGCCAGAATTTGGGCAGAGGAATGTGGATGGGATCTATACGATCTACCTGAAACAAAGCCCCTTGCCCAAAAATATGGGCTGATAAAAAAGTTAGAAAAAATCTATCATCTGTTGCAAAAAGCATATGAAAAGTCAGCAGATGATAGACTACGCCTCGAATTCTTCGTAACCTTTGGTTACGAAGCAGACGAAGGCCTGCCCCACCCATAGCACATTTCAATAGCTACTCAACCGAGTGGCTATTTTTACTACCATCAAAATAAGTGCTTTTAAAGCAATTTATCGCGATTTTGCAAAATTTCTTGCTGCAACTTACCGACATGCGATTGAACTAGCTGTTGATAATCTGGTCGATTCATCGCCAACCAGCGGTTTGAAGCATAATCAGTCAGCAGGCGCAAATCATTAACATCGTAGCCAGTCCGCTCCTTAATTGCGATAAAATCGGCATCTGATCGATAATCTGGCACGTTTTGCCCCAACCAGCGAATAATAAACGACGAATCCATGTTGGAAATGGCTTGAAATTCCTGCAACTGCTCGAGAGTCATCGTCGAAGCTAGCTCTTGACCAACCCGAATCTCAAGCTCGTTGTAGACATATTGCAGAAAATCTCGGCGCTCCTCGGCTGGCAAGTCACCAAGCCCTGCATCTTCTAGAAATTGGTTATCTAATTTAATCATTGACTCTATTTTACACCAAAAAAGTCTTTTCTGCTAGTGGTTAGTTTTTCAATTTGCCAGGCGAAACTTCGCGCTTGAAAAACTCCAATTGATCGTCGATTTCTAGCTGAACTTTATGAGTGGTCTTCAGTTCCAAACCGCACATTTCACCTTCAACAGCGTCTTTGACTTCTGATTCGTGCTTACGCACCGAGACCACTTCGGCATCAGCAAGTTGCTTTTTATCTCGTTTGATTCTGACCAACAATCCCGCCTCGACCTTACCCTGCGTCACCAAGCCACCAGTGATGATCGCCTCTTTGGCGGTCTTAAACACCCCCTTAACCTTCAGCTTGCCAACTTCTGACTCAGTCACTACTGGCGGCAGAAGTTTTTCCATTTCCAACATCGCGTCGTCCAATAATTCATAAATTATGTCGTACAACCGAACAGTGATTTTCCGAGTGGCAGCAATTCGCTTGATCGACGACGGCAAACTGACGTTAAATCCATAAATAATCACCCCCTCACCGCCTTCGGCCATCTGGACGTCACTCTCGGAGATATTACCAACCCCCGAGTGAACAATGTTGAGGTTAATTCGACCATCGGTTTCGATTAATTTCAAGCTATCGATCACCGAAGTCAAGCTCCCCTGAACATCCGCCTTGATAATAACATTAAAATTAGCCGCCTCATCCTTTTGCTTCATCATCTGGAGTAAATCACCACCGGTGATGTTGGTCGAAGCTGCCTTTTTGGCCTCATCTAGGCGGTTTTGGTTGGCTAGCCGCTTGGCTTCCCGCTCAGTTTTAATTTCCTTAAATAATTCACCAAATTCTGGTAATTGCTTCAGCCCAGTGATAATCACCGGCGTCGACGGGCCAGCTCGCTTGATCGGTTGTTTTTTGAAGTCTAACAGCGTCCTAACTTTACCATAGCAAGCTCCTGCCACCAGAAAATCACCAACCTTCAGCTCACCTTGCTGCACTAGCAAATTAACTACCGAACCTTTGCCGTGTTCGTATTTAGCTTCGATTACCAAGCCCTCCGCCTCAGTGTCGTGATCGGCTTTCAGTTCCTCCATGTCAGCCAACAGCAAAATCGACTCCAGTAATTTATCGACGCCTTCGCCGGTCTTCGCCGAAACTGGCACCATGATAATGTCACCGCCCCATTCTTCTGGATTTAAATTATGCTCACTGGCTAGCTGGGTCATCGTGCGATTAATATCCGCCGCCGCTTTGTCAATTTTGTTGATCGCCACAATAATTTTAGCATTGGCAGTTCGAGCAAAGTTAATCGCCTCAACTGTCTGCGGCTTAACGCCATCATCAGCTGCCACCACGATTACCACGATATCCGTCAACAGCGCGCCATGTTGCCTGACCGCCGCAAACGCCTCATGCCCAGGTGTATCCAAAAAAGTAATCATCCGCTGATCGTGACTCTGTTGGTAAGCTGAAATATACTGAGTGATCAGACCAGCTTCGTGATCCGCCACCTTAGTCTTCAAGATATTATCTAACAGCGAAGTTTTACCGTGATCAACATGCCCCATCACCGCCACAATTGGTGGTCGCTCGGTTGCTCGATCAGATAATTTGTGCTTTTTGACTGCTTTGGGCTGCTTGGTGGAGCTTTCAATTTTCTCCAGTTTCACATCCAAGTTCAGTTCTTCAATAATAATCGCCACCGTATCATAGTCAAGACTCTGATTGATGGTCGCCATAATTCCGTTCTTGAATAATTCACCAATTAAAGAAGCGACTGATATATTGAGGGCGGTAGCAAGTTCATTGACGGTAATTGTTTCGTGAATTTTAATGATTTTTTGCTGTTCCATTTTCCTCTTTTCCTCAGTCGCTACCTTCAGGTAACTGTTAATTTGTTATTTATTGGCTAAACATAGTGAAATTTTACGATTAGCTTTGTCGATCTCCAAAACTCGAAAATCTTTTTGTTCATTTAAAGTGAAGACATTCTCTGGATTGACGTTGTTGCTGCGGCTGCCACCTAGTTCAGATACATGTACCAAAGCTTCAACAGCTGAGCTGATCTGAACAAAAGCTCCAAATGGAGTGATTCTGGTGACGGTACCTTCGATCGTGTCGCCTTTTTTAATTTTCTCAACTTCGCTCAACCATGGATCTTCCGTCAATTGCTTCATACTCAAACTCAAACGATCCTTGTCGATATCGATAATTTTCGCCTTGACTCGGTCGCCAACTTTGACGTAATCTTTAGGGTTAACTACTCGCTCCCAGCTAATTTCCGAAATATGAACCAAGCCTTCAATGCCGCTGACGTTGATAAACACGCCAAAATCGACAATGCCAGTGACCACGCCCTCAATTTCGTCACCGATTTTCATACTTTCGAAAACTTCAGCCAAACCATCTTTGATCGCAACTTTTTCACTGAAAATCAGCTTATTGTTCTTGCGATCAGCATCGATCACCCGAACTTTCATTGGCTTATCAATCAAAGTATTTAATCGTTGCAGAATTTCATCTTTATCGTTTGAAGAAACTCTTGGGTAGTGCTCGGCCGACAGTTGCGATACCGGCATAAAACCGCGCACACCTTCGTATTCGATCAACAGTCCGCCTCGGTTGGCGTCGTATGGAGTGACTTCGATGACTTCCTCATCTTCCATCACCTTGAGCGCTTCGTCCCAGCCGTGATCTTTGACAGCCTTACGCAGTGACAATAGCACCCGTCCGTCTTCCATCTCAGTGTCAACCACGCTAGCGGTAACTTTATCACCAACTTTTAGCTTGTCGACGAATTCGACTTCCCATTTCGAAACTACACCGACACCGGCAGCTCCTAAATCGATTAATATTTCGTGTTTTTTAATGGACAACACTTCGCCATCAGCTAAATCACCTTCAGCCAACGGTTTGACGTCTTGACTTTCAGCAAGCAGATCATCCATTGTAATAGTTGTTTTTTTGGCATTTGCCATAGTTAATTATTATTATCCTTCCTTGTTGTATTTCCGCCAGAGTTGAACAGCGACCAAAGTCGCTGCAAAACACCAACTCTTTTAGATTACCTTATATTGTAACTAATTTTATCAGTAAAAGCAACCGTTTTGACCGGCTATGATTTGCTTTTGATCGCCTGACGGCTTTGATAGTAATAAGCCAGCATGAAACTGACGCCAGCGATAGCGATTAATTTGCTTAAATTGTCGCCAGGACCAGTTTTGGCTAACTCTTGAGGGAGGGCCTGACCGTTGGTATCTTGTGCGGCGGGAGTTGACTGGTTTTGAGTACCGTCAGTAGTCGGAGTGGCTTGATTATCATCATCTGTTAATTCACCTGGCAAAATTACCTTGTCGCCATCTGCTTGAGAATTAGCGTTTGGATCAGCTGCTGTTTCGCCACCGTCTTGGTTGGCTGCTGCACCTGTTGGATTGTCATCGTTTGCTCGAGGAGTGCTGCCTTCTTCGGCTGGTGGTTTTTGGTCACCAGATGGACTTGACTCACCTGTTGCTTGCCCTTCAGAAGTCGAATCGTCATTAGCGGCGGTTTGTTGGTCGGTTTTTTGATCGTGACTGCTGACTAAAGCAATCTGGTCACCCGAAGACATGCGGAACTTGTCAGCCGCATAAATTGTCGTTGCTGTTAATCCCACCAAGACCACAAAGCCGATCACAAAATATTTGAAACTTGGCTCGCTGATGACTTGTTTTATTCTCATTTTAACTCCCTGTTAATGTATATATTTTCATTATATAATTTTTTAGTTAATTTTGCAATGG
>CAYLXN010000023.1:0-3864 GCA_964388235.1 uncultured Candidatus Saccharibacteria bacterium | reverse complement strand
TTTATGCTATAATTAATTTTATGATTATTGTGGTGGACATAGGCAGTCAAAAAGTTCGAATCGGGGCTTTTGACCAACAAGGAAAATTAATTAACTCGATCAAAGTCACGACGCCAAACGACGCTAATGATGCAATTGATCTGATCAGCTCAGCGATCGCTGGTCATTTCGATCTGTTAGAACTAGACAAAATCGTCATTGGTTTTTCTGGCTCGATCAGCGCCAACCATCAGCGAATCGAAACTTGCAGCAATCTCGACCCATCGTGGCAAGACCTAAATATTGTCGCTCGTTTTAAGGAAATCTTCGAAGTACCTGTTTTACTCGAGAACGATGCAATTTTGGCTGGCGCCTACGAAACTAGTTTGTTGGAGCGACCGCCACTAAAAACCCTCTATCTGGGTATCGGCGGCGGAATTGGCAGCAGTATTTTGTTCAACGGCAAAGTTAACCCGCTGCTCTCGACCTCGATGGCCGGCACTATGCCGCTCGAATTCGATGGCGCTATTCACACTTGGGAGGATTTTGCCTCGGCTCAAGCTATCAGCGAGATTCACAACAAGCAATTATCCGACATTGAATCACCAGCTATCTGGGAAGACATCGCCGAGCGGCTGGCAGCAGGACTGCAGGTGGTGATTCCGACTCTTCAGCCACAGCTAATTATCATCGGTGGCTTAATGGGAATGTATTTGGGGCGATATCAGACTGAATTAGAGGCAATTTTGCGACAAAACATCAATCCTTATATCAGTTTACCGCAAATTGTTGCCGCTAAATTTCCTGAAAAATCAGTCCTAAATGGTGGTTATTTGTTGTCAATTGATCAAATTTACGATCAATAATGCCCTCAAGCATCGACAAATTAGTCAAGCAGTTAAAAATTGCTTACCCTGATATCAGTTTTGTTGAAGACGGGGCTAATCGCTGGAATTCTGATCAGCAAACGATTTTCTACAATCCTGAACAGCCACAGGCCGAAATGCTCTTGCTACACGAGGTTGGGCACATGTTGCTCAAGCATGATGAATATTTTTATGATGCTGAACTGCTGAAAATCGAAGTAGCCGCTTGGGCTAAAGTCAGGTCTGAGTTAGCCGCTAAATATGCTTGCCCGCTCGATGAAGATTTTATCGAATCGGTAATCGACGACTACCGTGATTGGCTGTTTAACCGCTCAACCTGCCCCACCTGCCAACAGATTGGGCATCAGATTGACATCTCGACCTATCACTGCCTTCAGTGTCAGACCAAGTGGCAAGTCAACCAAGCTAAATTGACCAACTTACGCCGACAAAAAATCACCCCTAGCTAATTCTAGAGGTGATTTTGTTTGTGTTTTAGTATTTATTGGTTCTTTTTAGCTGGGCCACGCCGTGAAATTCGTCCACCTTTGCGTCCAGCAATTTTTGCTAACTCAGGGTTAGCTGCAAAGCCGCCAGTTGTTCCGTTTTGTCCACCCTTTCGCCCGATTCGAGCATAAAAGTCAGAACCATGTCGTGCTTTGTTGGTTGCAGCGGCTTTCTGACCGCCAGCTTTAGTTCCTGCCATAAAAATGTCTCTCCTTTTTTATATTACAGTTGTTACCTCACATATGATATATGTATGATTAGTATTGTATCACAACTTATGCTTTTTGTCAACATTAATATAACCATTTTCTTTAAAATAAATCAAATCAAAAAATCTTGCTTTTATGTGCTGAGTGCGATATTATGTAGACATCTGCTTAGAAAAACTAACAACTAGGTAGACGCTTTTACACACATTACACACATTTCCAAAGACGACCTTTCTGCGAGTACGGTCGTCTTTGGTTTTTAAGACAAATATTAGCCCTGATCGTAACTGAACAGGGCTAATTTTGTTTACAACTCAAATTGCTAAATGTTTAATAATTTCAAGGCATCTTTGACTTGAGCGATGATCATCGCCTTCAACCGATCAGGTAGTTGAGCAAAAGGCCGCTTCTCTTCTTCTGCGGCCTGCTGTTGGTTTTTTTCTAGCCACTCCCGATGCAAGGCTTCGCCGATGGTGTTTATCGCCTGATCGTCACCAAAGTTTATTGCCCCACCCATAGCGTCAATAATCGCCAAAACTGATTTCGCTGATTGCTGAAATTCCAGCTTTTGATCGGCTGGCAACTTCGGATAGCTCGTATTAGCCACATCAACAACCTCCTCGCCATTATCGGCGATCCATTGCGTATCAGTCGTCTTGCGCTCTGTTACCTCGGGGTGGCCGTACTCATCCTCTAGAGTTTTGGTCCAATTAGTATGGTAAATTTCCGCCAATTTTTCAATCATCTGCTCGCGATCAGCGTCAGATAAGTTTAAATTCGAAACCATTTCTTCATTCATGCCTCAACAATCCTTTCTGCTTTTCTGATCTAATTATAGCAATTAACTGTCAGGAAACAAAAAAAGAGAGAGGATGCAAAACCTCTCTCAAAAACCACTAAAGGCCACTAAACAACTTCAATGCAACTCTTACCTGATCAATGTCTTTTTCTTGATCTTCAGCAGACAATTCGCTGAACGGTTTTTGCTGTTCTTCTGGGGCCCACGGATTACGTTCCAGCCAAGCTTTATGGATCGAATCACCGAGACTTGAATAAACTTCAGAATCATCAAGATCAACCTTACCATCATAATCTACTAACAAATCCACTACTACCTCTGCTGCAGCTTTGTTTTCGGCCTGCCAGTCACTGGGTAAATCACCAAAAACTGTATTAGCAATGTCAACTTCGTTGGTTCCATTCGCCTCAATCCAATCTTGATCCTTTGTCTCTTTCATTCTTGGCTCATAATTTCCATCTGACTGCAACCAAGTCTTTCGCCACTGTTCGTGAAATTCTGACCCTCAAGCTAAAGTCGCCTCCTGTTTTGTCTCCTGGGATACTTCGTTACTTAGTAAAATATTTTTATTATCTTTATAGAATTCTTTTTCCATATCATCCTTTCTTTATAAAATCTACATAACCTAATTATGGCTATTTTTATAATTATAACAAAAAAAACATATCCAATAAAAGAGTTCAAAAAAGACAAAAACTCCCCTTTCGGAGAGTTTTTGTATAATTCGGCACCGTGCTACTTTCCCACTTTTGGCAGTATAATCGCCGCTATCAGGCTTAACTTCTGTGTTCGGAATGAGAACAGGTGTTTCCCTAATGCCATGGGCACCGAAGAAGGGGTTTGAGCGCTTGGGTCCGATATCAACAAATCGGTGGGCCAAACCCTTTCTTCGATGTCCGTTGGTGCTTGTTAATTATGACGACTAGTGTTAATGAACACTAATTACTAGTTAAAGTCTATCACGTTTTTCTCTAAAATCAAGCATTTGCTGTATCCAGAAAAATCCGCTTACCAAGAAGTCTGCATGTGGATGAGATACAAGGCACACGCTGAGTAACGAACGAGTTGTATTGAATACTACTCGTGAGTCACGCAGGCGCGTAACGCCGTAGCTCGACACAAGCTTTGGGCGGAGTGACTGGCTCAGCCAGTCAGCAGGTCCAAAGCGCTGCATACTTCTTGGAACATAAAAAGGCGATGGGACTGTTAGTACGCTTCGGCTGAACATGTTACCATGCTTACACCTTGCGCCTATCAAACTGATAATCTTTCAGTGTCCTCCATAGGGAAATCTAATCTTGAAGTGGGCTTCGTGCTTAATATGCTTTCAGCACTTATCCCTTCCCGACTTAGCTACTCAACAATGCGGCAGGTGGCCACAATTGATACACCAGAGGTCAGTCCGCCCCGGTCCTCTCGTACTAGGGGTAGATCTTCTCAAATTTCCTAACGTCCATACCGGATATAAACCGAACTGTCTCACGACGTTCTGAACCCAGCTCGC
>CAYLXN010000022.1:0-10107 GCA_964388235.1 uncultured Candidatus Saccharibacteria bacterium | reverse complement strand
CAACTCAAATCAAAACCCCTCGCACTGCAGCACTTCAATCATTCAACACTTTCAAACTAACTCTACTCAACGACCAAGGTCAACCAACCGATGCTATCATCAACGCTACTCATTATGACAGTGACTTCATTTACTTCACTCTCACCCAAGCTGGAAACTACGGCTTACTAGCTACCCAAACTGCTGACCCAACTCCAGACACACCACCAACCACTGCTCCAGAAACCACCAACCAACAGCCACAAGCTCCAGTCACTGGTTTTGGTGCTCAAATTCACCCAGCGCTGATCATCATCAGTTCAATCATGGTGCTGGCGGGTGCGGGCCTAGCGGTGCACAGAAAAAATAGTTAAGACCAAGTTTACTAATTCTAGAGCCGAGGGCTGTTTCAGGCAGTCGTTCGGCTCTGTTGATGAAAAACCTATTTTGTGTTAAAATTAGTAGCTGTTAAATGAAAGAATATATAGAAATTATTGGGGCACGTCAGCACAATCTCAAAAATGTTGATGTTAAAATTCCTCGCGATAAATTGGTGGTGATCACTGGCTTGTCGGGCTCAGGCAAATCGACGCTAGCATTTGATACGATTTACGCTGAAGGTCAGCGGCGTTACATGGATAGTTTGTCGAGCTATGCCCGACAATTTCTGGGCGTTATGGATAAGCCAGATGTCGACTCGATTACTGGTTTGAGCCCAGCAATTTCGATTGATCAAAAATCAACTTCTCGCAACCCGCGCTCGACAGTGGCAACTGTGACCGAAGTTTATGATTATTTAAGGCTGCTTTTTGCTAGAATTGGTGTGCCTCATTGTCCGGTCTGTGGTCGCAAGGTTGAAAAGCAAACTGCTCAAAATATCGTTGATCGAATTTTGACTAATTTTGATGGCAAGCGAGTGATGATTTTGGCGCCAATTGTGGTGGCAAAAAAAGGTGCTTTTGAGCATATTCCCGAGCAGTATCTCAAGCAAGGCTTCGCAAGAGTCAGAGTTGACGGAGTAGTTTATGCGCTAGATGAATTTCCGGAATTGTCCAAGACTAACAAGCATTCGATCGAATTAGTGACGGATCGGTTGGTGGTTAATCAAGATTTGTTGGCGAGAATTGTCAATTCAACCGAACAAGCGCTGAAATTGGCAGGCGGTATTGTCCAGGTTCTTAATGTTGATACGGACGAAGTTCATTCATATTCGCAGCGTTACGCTTGTCCTGATCACCCAGATGTTCACATTCCTGAGCTTGAGCCGAGGCTATTTAGTTTTAATGCACCTCTTGGGGCTTGCCCAGTTTGCACTGGTTTAGGGGTTCGTCTGGAAGTTGATCCTGAGTTGGTGCTTAATCCAAACTTGACCATCGCTGAAGGTGGTATTCGGCCTTACAATCGAGTAAATTACGACTCATGGTATGTTAAACGGCTAGAGGCTGTGGGCAAAAAACATGGTTTTGATGTTCATACGCCAATCGGGGAGATTTCACTTGCTAATCGTGAAAAGATCCTCTATGGCACCGGCAATGATCAATATCAAACGACTTTATCGACCGGCAACTCGGTCAAAACTACTTTTGAAGGTGTAATTCCAAACCTCGAACGTCGTCACAAGGAAACCGATAGCGAATTTATGCGTCGAGATATTGAGCGGTTTATGCGCGAACGCAAATGCCACGCTTGCCATGGCCAGAGATTGAAGCCCGAAGTGCTAGCGGTGACGGTCGATGGGTTAAATATCATGGAAATAACTAGTCTAAGTATTGACAAATCAATAGAATTATTTGAGAAAAACTTGAATCTAACTGAAAATGAAAAATCAGTAGTTGGTTTGGTGGTGGCGGAAATAAGTTCGCGGTTGAAGTTTATGGCCAACGTTGGTTTGAATTATCTTGAGCTCGGACGAGGTGCTAATACTTTGTCGGGTGGCGAGGCTCAACGAATCAGGCTGGCAACTCAGATCGGCTCGGCCCTTCAGGGTGTGCTGTACGTGCTCGACGAGCCATCAATTGGTTTGCATCAGCGAGATAACGATAAATTGATCGCGACTCTAAAAAGCCTTCGTGATATTGGCAATAGCGTAATTGTGGTCGAGCACGACGAAGATACGATTCGTCAGGCTGATTATTTGGTTGATGTTGGTCCTCGGGCGGGCGTCCATGGTGGGCAAATAATCGCTAGCGGTACTCCAGCAGAAGTTATGGCTAATGAAAATAGCCTGACGGGCCGCTATTTAAGTGGTAAAGAATCAATTGAAATTCCTAAAAAGCGACGTCCGATCCAAAAAGATAAGAAATTAATCGTCCGTGGAGCTTCGGAGAATAATTTAAAAACAATTGATGTTGAATTTCCACTAGGCGTGTTCAATGTCGTCACTGGAGTTTCTGGCTCGGGTAAATCGACTTTAGTTAACCGAATTTTGGCCAAAGAATTGTTGGCACGTCTAAATCGATCAAAAGAAATCGCTGGCAAGCATGAAAATATTGAGGGAATCGAGTTATTAGATAAAGTGATTGTGATCGACCAATCGGCAATTGGCCGCACGCCGCGTTCAAATCCTGCTACTTATACTGGCTTGTGGACGCCGATTCGGGAACTGTTCGCCAATCTACCTGAGGCTCAAATTAGGGGTTATAATTCGGGTCGGTTCAGTTTTAATGTGCCTGGTGGTCGCTGCGAAAGCTGCAAGGGTGATGGAGTTAAGAAAATTGAGATGCACTTTTTGCCTGATGTTTATGCTACTTGTGAGGAATGCCATGGCCATCGCTACAATCGAGATGTTTTGGAGATTAAATATAAAAATAAATCGATCTCTGATGTTTTGAATATGACAATTGACCAAGCGATCGAGTTTTTCGATAGTATTCCGTCGATAAAAAACAAGTTAAAGGCTTTAGTTGATGTTGGTTTGGGCTATATCACGCTCGGGCAGCCAGCGACGACGTTGTCGGGCGGTGAAGCGCAGCGAGTCAAGCTAGCAACTGAACTATCACGTCGATCGACTGGCCGGACGCTTTATATTTTGGACGAGCCAACGACTGGTTTGCATGCTGATGATATCAAGCGATTAATTAAAATCTTAAACCGCTTGGTTGACGAAGGCAATAGCATGATTGTGATTGAGCATAATTTAGACGTCATTAAATCAGCCGATTACTTGATCGACATGGGCCCAGAAGGTGGCGACGAGGGTGGACAAGTGATTGCCACTGGTACACCAGAAGAACTGACAAGCAACGATCAGTCGTACACTGGGCAATATTTAAAAACTGTTTTAGATAAATTGCATTAATCGATAGATCTGTGCTAAAATAAGCATTAGAATAATTTAATTAACAATGGGGTGGAAGACGAAGTGAAACCAACGATTTTATTAATTGGTAGGCCGGTTGAGACAATTACTCTAGGGCTGCTAGGCGGGCAACAGATTTTGAAGGATGAGCAAGATCGTGACTGGCTGGATATTGTTTTTGATGGTGGCGAAATTACGCTTGATTATAGCAATAAAGTAACCAATAATTTTCTGGGTTTGGCTAATAATTTGGCTAATCTCGGATTTGATGTTTTTACTAACGGAACTAAAGTTACTCAAAAAGCAATCCTTCGCTCAGACGACAAACAAAAAACGTTGGCGGTTTGGGATAAATCCGATTGGCAAATGCCTGAATCAGTGCCGCAGAAAATTCTCTTCATGGCAGATGCTCATTTTGAACCCCATGATTTAAATTTGATTGAAAATTATAAAAATGATCATCCAGAAGTAGAGTTAATTGTCGAAACTGACGGCGACTTAGCAGATAATTTGTTGATTGATCAACTTCAATCGAAACTGAAATTGATTATCAGCAAAGCTGACTACAGTAGTGTTGATAGTTTGCTGGCGGCGCTGTCTGATTACACCACCAAGTCGGAGCAAGTGCTTTTGATTGACGGAAAAGGTTTATATTTTGCTGCTGACGGACAAACTAGTCAGGTTAAATTGACCCAAGCTCTTGATGAAGGGGCGATTGAGGTTATAGAGGGTGCGGTTATTAAGCTGACCGATATTCCTAAGACAGGGCGGCAAAAATTGGCGATCATTGAAGCAATTATTGATGATTATCGTAAGGGCAAAGAGATCAAAATAGTTAGATATTTAACTCAAAGTTTAGTGCCTGAAATACCTGTGCAAACATTGCATCCGGTTGAGTTGGTGGCCTCGCCAACGGTTTACGGGTTGTTGATGGAGCGAGCTCAATCATACAATCGACCAGCGGCAGAGCTACTGGAAAATTCGCGCCGACAAGGTAAGCTTTGGCTGGATCTGGACTTTGATACGGCTGACAATGAAGCGCTTAATCATTTGGCTAAACAATTTCTTGACACTAAATCGCTGTCTGGTCGGTTAGCTGGTGTTAGTTTGTCTTACGGAATTGCCGAAAGTGATCAAGTTGAGGCTTTGATCGAGGCTGGAGTAGCGGTCATCCCGCTGATTGACAATTGTTTTGAGGATTTGGTCGGCTTCAATGGTGAGCAGGTAACTTATGGTCTAGAAGCTTTGGGTGAGAAAATTAGCAATTTAATCACTCATAACATTCGTTTTGCTAAATGGCGGATTAAACTCAAGCTCAGTACTGATCAGGATATGCCATCTGATGCTGCTATTTTGTCGAACTCTCATCTGGCTTCTCGTTTTGCTAGTCGGGTACAGCAGTCGCAAATCACGCCAGTGGTTGAACTGACAATTGATGCTGATGACCATGATTTGGCTAGTCGACTGGATTGTTATGAGAGGAGTTTGAGATCTTTGATGGCGGAAATGAAACTTTTGAGAGTTGATTTTAAGAAGTTAATCTTACAAACCAATCTAGGTGGAGTTAATCCACAGACTGATATTAAGGCTTACGTTGATCAGTTAGCTAGGATTTTCAAACTTCAATTACCAAAACCTTTCGGCGGAATATTAATTAGCGATCACGGCCTAAGTCAAGATCAGCTAATAATTTTGCAAGATTGTCTGAAATCTCAGCTTGACGGCGAGCTAGAAATGGGGTTGATTTATCAACAAGTTACTACGGAACAAATTGATCTCAGCGACTACTATCGTGACGAGCTCGATATTGATCAAGCTAAAACTGAACTTGATTTAGCTCAATTCAAACAAAATTTGACCAAAATAAAACTGGATTAATAGTTTAAAAAGTGTTATAATGGCACAAGTTAAATAAAACAGGAATAGTTAGAGGAGAGTCTTAAATGGCAAAATATGCTAATTTTACAGTAGATAAGCGAGATATTACCGGTAAAAAAACCAAACATTTACGCGCTAGTGGCGTGACCCCAGGTGTAGTTTATGGTGAAACCGTCGAACCACAAAAAGTTCAAGCTGAGACGCTAGAATTAGAACGAGCGCTCGATAAAATTGGTCTGAATTCACCATTCAATCTTGAATTGGAAGGCAAAAAACACTTGGCAATTGTCAAAAAAATCACTAGAGATGTGGTCAATGACAATTTGTATCACGTCGATTTCCAGGTGGTGTCAGCTAGTGACCCAATCGATGCTGAGGTCCAGTTAGTTTTGATTGGCAAAGAAGAGAGCGATGCTCAAAAAGCGGGCTTAGTGATTATGCAAGTGATGGATTCGATCGAAGTTCGGGCTTTGCCAGCTGATATGGTGCAGGAAATTGAAGTTTCTGCTGAAAATCTGGGTGAAAAGGGCGATCGAATCACTTTGGCTGATATTAAGTTGCCAGAGGGCGTGACTTTTGCCGATAAAGAGCAAGATTTATCATTGACAATAATTAACGTTTATGACGAAGAAGAGTTGGCCGCTGCTAATGAAGCTGCTGCTGGTGACGCTGAAGACGAGTCAGAAGTTGTGGCTGAGAATGGTGCTGAAGACGGTGAAGCAGCTGAGGGTACTGACAAGGCCGATCAAGCTGAAGGCGATGCTAAAGCTGATAAAGAATAGTTTTCAACCTGATTTGTGGAGAATAAAACCATGGGTCAGTGTGACAATTTAGCTACAAAAATTAAACAGTTGCCGCGGCAAGCTGGAGTTTATCTCTATTACAATCTGGATGGAGAGGTGATTTATGTTGGTAAGGCGCGAGTTTTGTCGAAAAGGGTTCGACAGTATTTTCAGGATAAAAACCAAGATCCGAAGACGGCCGCTTTGGTCAAAGACATTGATGATCTGTCGTGGATTGAGACCGAGACCGAGCTGGACGCATTGCTGCTAGAGAGCGAATTGATTAAGCGTTATCAGCCAAAATATAATATTTTGCTGAGAGATGATAAATCGCAAATTTTCATAAAAATAACCAGTCACAAGCCGATTCCCGACATCACAACCACCCGCAATCCGGTTGACGATGGTTCGGAATATTTTGGGCCGTACTACGCGGCGACGCCGATCAGGCAAGCACTGCGCTATTTGAGACGAGTTTTTCCATTTTTTACCACTACTTTTAATATTAACAAGCGGCGAAGTTTGGACAAAGATATCGGCTTAGAACCAAAAGTAGATTCTGAACAGGAAATTGCTAAATATCTTCAAGATTTGCAAAAAATTAAACTTTATCTGCGGGGGGAGCGGCGGGTTTTGGTTGATGATTTGAAAAAACAAATGCAGGTTGCGGCTAGTCAGATGAATTTTGAGCAGGCGGCTTTGTTGCGCAATCAAATTAATAATTTGCAAGGTTTGGCTAATAAGATTTATCTTCGCGACAGTGATTTTGAGACCAATTACGATCCTAGCTTGATTGAGTTGGCTAAAATTTTTGGGTTGCTGCAGGCGCCGCGGAGAATTGAAGGTTTTGATATTTCGCACATGAGTGGGGTAAATGTGGTCGCCAGCATGGTGGTTTTTATCAATGGCGTGTCAGATCGGGTGAAGTATCGGCGGTTTAAGATTAAAATTGACAAAAATGATGACTTTCGCAACATGGAAGAAGTGGTGGCTCGGCGCCTGAAGCCTGAAACGATTGCTAAGTGGGGTAAGCCTGATTTGATTTTGATTGATGGCGGCAAAGGGCAGCTAAATGCGGCTTTAGCAGAAGTAAGCAAGGCAAATTTGAAGTTTAAGCCAGCGGTGATTGCTTTAGCCGAACAAGAGGAAGAAATTATAGTTGACTTGCAGCGCTCTAATGTTGGCTTAAATATTCGGGCAATAGAGGAGATTGGCGGCAGTTTGTTGACAAACGATCATCAGCTAGCAGTAATTAGACTACCGAAAGCGGCTCATTCTCTGAAGTTATTGCAAAGAATCAGAAATGAATCACATCGATTTGCGGTGTCCTATCACAGCTTGTTGAGAAAAAAACAACAAACCAGCAGTATTTTTGATGAAATTTCAGGAATTGGTGAAAAAACTAAACTCAAGCTCCTCAGGCAATTCAAGACTGCCAGTAGAATTTTTCAGGCTTCGGAGGCTGAGCTGGCGGCGGTGATTGGGCCAGCCAAGGCAAAGATTATTTACCAGCTTGGAACTCACGCAAAAAATGACAATTTAGACCAGAAGTAGTATAATGAATCTGATGAAAGATTTTTCGAATTATAGTTGGCAGGCCTTTTTGATCAGATTGGTGGTCAATTCACTAGTGCTAGGTTTGGCGATTTGGCTTTACAGTCCTAATTTTGCCGCAGTTGGTAGCTTTTGGCAGCAATTACCGACCTTCTTGTTGGTTGGGGTGGTATTTTCGTTTGTTAACACGCTAATCCGTCCGTTGATTGTTTTTCTATCTTTGCCTGCTCTGTTGTTGACACTTGGCTTGTTTACGATTGTAATCAATGGATTAGTGGTTTATTTGACGCTTTTGATGATTCCAAGCATGAAAATGAGTCTTGGCTCGGCGATCTTTACTGGTATAATATTAAGTATTGTGAATTACATTTTAAATCAAATTTTAAGTGAAAAGGGAAAAAATTAATGCTTCAAATTGTAACTATTATCTCAGGAATTTTAACCGTTGTCTTGATTTTGCTTCAGCAAAGAGGGGCTAGTCTGGGTTCGGGATCAGGGTCATCAGGCGAATTATTTATCGCTCGTCGGGGAGCAGAAAAGGCTTTGTTTGAAATAACAGTGGTGCTAGCGGTGGTATTTGTGCTATCAATTTTAGCATCGGTTATTATTCCTGCTGGCGTTTAAATAGCATAATTTAGCATAAATTTCAGCTGATGAGCGAGCAACCAACTAAATCTAAAAAACAACAACTTAGCCGAAAGGCTAAGCTTAAAGACAGTCAGAAACAGTTAGCTAAGCATGCCAGAAAATTTGTCTTGAGGCGCTGGAACAAGCTGCGTCAAGTTAGGCGAGAGGTTATTTATTGGGGTTTGATTTTAGCGATTTTACTAATTGCGACTGGCTTGCAGATAAATTACCTTCGTGGTGGCTATTTGCAGCGAGGTTCAGACGGCGGCGGTACTTATACGACGGCGATTTTTGGTGAGGTGGACACCTTTAATCCGCTTTACGCCAATAGCTATTCCGAAAAGGCTGTGGCAGAATTGATTTTCTCTCAGCTGTTTGACTATGACGAAGACGGTCAACTCAAAGGTGATCTGGTTAAATCCATGACGACTAGCAACCAAGATAAGAATTATATCTTGACACTGCACGAAAATGTCAAGTGGCATGACGGTCAGTCAGTTACAGCTAAGGATGTGATTTATACGATTAAAGTTTTGAAGAGTGACTCGACAAGCGTCGGTAGTAGTCAGGTTTGGCAAAGTATCGATATTAAACAACTGGGTGATTATTCACTGGAATTCAGTCTGCCATCAACTTACGCTCCTTTCCCACACGCGTTGACTTTTTCTATTTTACCAGAGCATCTGCTTAAAAACATTGATGCGGCCTCACTGGCGTCTAGCGGTTTTAGTTCGTCGCCGATCGGTTCTGGGCCGTTTCAGCTAACTTCGGTGCAAGTCTCTGAGGAGGCAAACCAAGACAATAATTATCAAATCATAAATTTAACTAAAAATCCAAATTATTTTAAGCCAGTCAAACTGAATCGATTTGAGATTCATGCTTTTAAACAATCGTCAAAAATTGTTGAAGATGTGGAGCGGGGTAATGTTAGTGTGGCGACTGGTGTTCAAAAATCTAAGCTGAAAAATCAGTCTGATGTTCGTTTTTTATCTAATCCAACTTACGGTGGCGGCTATCTGTTCTTCAATGTCGATCAAGCGCACTTAAAATCGGCTGGAGTCAGAAAAGCTTTGGCGGCAATGTTAAGTATTGACCGATTGCGGCAGCAATTTAATCAAGCTGAAGGCGAGCATTTGCCATTAGGTTATCCTGTTTTGCAGCGACAGCTAGTTGATGCTAGATTGCCTGAGGTCAAGTTTGCTGACGAGGCGACAACTAATAAGCTACTTGCCGAAGCTGGCTATAATTTTGACAAAGAAAATAACCAGTGGCTGGATGACAAAAAACAACCTTTCAAGGTTAAGTTAGCAGTGTTGAAAGACACGCCGTACGAATTTTTTGCTGATTTAATTCAAAAACAGTGGCAGTCGAAAGGAATTAAGGTCGATTTAAAGAAAATTGCTCAAGATGATCTCAATACTTCTTTTGTCCGTGATGTGCTGCAGTCTCGCGATTACGATGCTTTAGTTCATGAAATTCAAATTGGCGGCGACCCTGATGTGTTTGCTTTTTGGCATTCGAGTCAGGCTAGTAAAGACGGTTTAAATTTTTCAAATTACCAAAATGTGCTTGTGGATGACGCTCTGGTGACGGCAAGAGCGACGGCTGATCTTAAGCTGCGTAGCCAGAAGTATTTGACGATCACCAAGCAATGGCTCGAAGATGTGCCGGCAATAGGTCTTTATCAGACAAATTTCAATTACGCTGTGCGAGGTTCGGTTCGTTCGGTTGCAAAAAACGCAGTTTTGGTCGATCAAAATAGTCGCTTTACCAATGCTAACGAATGGTCGATTGAGGAAAAAAGGGTTTACAAAACCCCTTAAAAACTCTATAATGAGCCTAGCTTACTAGTAGAAGTAAACTTTTAGGAATAGAGATGCGCATGCATGCGAACCTGATAAATCGTAGACGCGCAGCGCGTATTAAAGTAGATTAACAACTAATAACAGGCTTTGTATAATAGTAATATTAACATGTGCACGCGTGGCG
>CAYLXN010000021.1:1494-10753 GCA_964388235.1 uncultured Candidatus Saccharibacteria bacterium | reverse complement strand
AGGCGTCTGATCAGTCGAAAGAATCTTCACTTGCTTTGGGCCATCAATCACGATTATTGGTCGCGATCGATAAATATTCACCTGATAGCGATCAGCCACTAGCTCCGTGTCCAGCTCCGGCTCGATGTTGTCATTGGCCGCCAATTCTAGACCAGCCTGATCCAAAGCTTCTCTCAAGGTCGGCTTATTGGTGATTAGCACCAATTCTTCCTTGGTCGCTTGGTCATAAACCGTCAAAATTTTGTTTTGATTAGCTTCAGCCAAGACAAACTTAGCCCCGCCCAGCAGTCCATAAATAGCCCCTGCCAGCAAAAATAGTCCCAATATTCTCAGGGAAAGTTTAGTAGGATAAATTTTTTTCCAAAAACTACCGCACATCTATTTGATCATTATACCATATTTTGCCGATTAATTCATCTTTTCGAGATTGGCAAACTCGGTATTCAGCTTGCGCTGCCGACCATCACTAAACCTAACCGTCACCGCCAACCCGTCAACACTATCAACTTCACCCAAGCCAAACTGGGGGCTGCGAACTTTGTCGCCAACTTCCAGATAGTTAACAAACGGCTCATAATCAACCCCATCATCAAATAGGTCAACCGCTGGCTGATCAGTATCAACCAACCCGCTATCAACCAAAAATTGCGACGGCAACTGATAAGTCCGCTCACCAAATTGATAGCGACAGTTAGCATACAGCAGATACAACTGCCTCTTGGCTCGCGTCATCGCCACATAGCACAACCGCCGCTCCTCCTCCAGTCCAGCTGGGTCTTCAAACACTCGAGAATGAGGGAAAATCCCCTCTTCCATGCCAACTACAATCACCGCTGGAAATTCCAAGCCCTTAGAGGCGTGAATGGTCATCAGATTTAGCTTCGAACCCTCGCTGGACTCATCAGAGCTCGACATTAACGCCACATCTTCAAGAAAAGACCGCAAGTCAGCGTAAGCCTGCGCCTCCTGCAACAGCGTCGCCAAGTGATCAACTTGCGAATCGCCCTCTTCGCTGCCATCATCAACTGAAATTTTTAGCCGCGTCAAATCATAGACCGACTCCAAAAGATTGGCAGGTGGCGCCGTGGCAGCAATTTTGATTAACTGGTTAATTATGTCAGTAAAAACTTGAAGCTTCTTCTTGACTTGGGCTGATAAACTATCAGCTTGATCAAGACTGTTCAGGGCCTCAACAATACTAAATTTAGTCTGCTGCTGCCACTGGAGGAACTTCTCGACACTAACCTTGCCAATCCCCCTAGCTGGCACATTAACAATCCGCCCAAAACTAGCCTGGTCGTACGGCTGATAAATTAATTTCAGGTAAGCCAGGGCGTCTTTGACGATCGCCCGATCGAAAAATGGCACTCCACCGATGATTTTATGAGGAATTTTGGCCTGTACTAGCGCCCGCTCCAAGGCAAAGCTCTGGGCGTTAGTTCGATATAACACCGCAATATCACTTAATTTTATTGATTTATTGGCAACTAACTGACGCACAATCCGCACCACTTCAGTCGCTTCGGCGGTTTCATCATAAGTCGGCGTCACGATCACTGGGTCGCCATCGCCAAGATTGGTCCAGATTTTCTTATCAGACCGAGTATTGTTTTTCTCGATCACATTTTGGGCTGAAGACAAAATATTACCCGTTGAGCGATAATTTTGCTCTAGTTTGATCTCTTTAGCTTGAGGATAATCTTTCTTAAAATTCAAAATGTTAGTAAAATCCGCCCCTCGCCACGAATAAATAGATTGCCAATCATCGCCAACCACGCAGATATTTTGATTATCAGCCGCCAGTAGCCTGACTAGTTGATATTGAGCAAAGTTGGTGTCCTGATACTCATCAACCAAAATAAATTTAAACCGCTGCTGCCAATATTTTTTGATCGTTTCTGAGCTTTTGAGCAGCCGCACTGTTTCATTTAGCAAATCGTCAAAATCAAGTGCCTTAGCGTGCTGGCGCAAAGTTTCATATTTGAAGTAAATATCAGAGTAAATCGTTTGATTATGCCCCTTAGCCTGAGCTTGAAAATCGGTCGCTGAAATCATCTGATTTTTAGCATTAGAAATCACCGTCGACACTACTTTTGGCTTAATCTGACTAGTCGACAAGCCAAGCTCTTCAGTCGCCCGCTTTATCAAACTTCGGCGATCAGTTTCATCATAAATCACAAAATTAGGGTCAATATTAATCGCTTGGCCAGATTCTCTCAACATTTTGACACAAATACCGTGAAAAGTCCCCATCCACGGCATGAAAAAATAATTAACTGGTCGCTTGAGCAACTCCCCAAGTCTTTGTCTCATTTCTTTAGCGGCTTTGTTGGTAAAAGTTACCGCCAAAATTTCATCACTTGCCACTCCATGGTTTAAAACCAGATGAGCAATGCGATGAGTTAGGGTTTTGGTTTTACCACTACCAGCTCCCGCCAAAA
Source organism: uncultured Candidatus Saccharibacteria bacterium (assembly GCA_964388235.1). Lineage (GTDB taxonomy): Bacteria > Patescibacteriota > Saccharimonadia > Saccharimonadales > Saccharimonadaceae > CAYLXN01. The sequence continues at coordinate 8,312 of CAYLXN010000021.1, read as the reverse complement.
TTAACAGCGGTCCGTCAATCGTTTTTACAGCCTCAACTTGAGCTTCGTTTAAGCCTGAAAATAAATCCATTAGTCTTAATTATACCCTATTAAAACAATGATAGTAGCTTTTTGTCGAGATCAAACCAAAAGATAATCAATCCAAGAGCAACACCCATGACCAAAACTAAAACTAGCCAAACAATAAATTTAACTTGGCTAACTTTATCAGTTGAGTAACTCTCGCTAGCATCTACCAGATTTTCAGCTGAATATAGCGGCACTGGATCTGGTTGAGTTTTCTCTCGAGGAATTGGTGAAAAATCAGCTTCGGCTAGTTGAGCATGCGAAAATTTAGCCGGCTCACCCAGTGGTCGCTTCTCAACCTTAACCTCATCGACAAACGGACTGATTTTGATTTCATCAGCTGGATTTGGCTTTGGTGGCTCTACCAATAGCTCTGGCTTGGTCTTTTTTAACGGCACCTTTTCGGGAGCTGGTGTAGGTTTTTCTGGTTTCATAACTCGAGTCCTAGTGACTGGCTTAACCACCGTCAATTGATCCTGATCATCCAAATGCTTAATGCCAGCAATTAGCTGCTTATCAGCTTCGATCAGTTGATTATCAAGATCAACTCGCTCGACATACGATAAATTGCTAGTGTGATATTTAATCGTAGTCTTATCCGAAACTGGCGAAGTCAAAGTTTGACTTGAATATTGCCCATCAACTTTTTTGGTTTCAATAGCACCATTTTGGTTGATTTTTTGACTTGGTGATGTGCTAAATTTAACCGTTTTTTGAGTTATTTTTGGCTTATCGTGGTTAGGAATGACCAATTTGGTAACTTTAGGCTGATAATTCGATTCAGAATGACGACTTTGGTTTGCTGACGGTTGATTATTAGCCGTGAGTTTAGTTATTTTAGGAGCTACAGTTCGAACTCGAGTCTGGGTAGCGCTGGTCTTTGCTGGTGCCGTTCGAACATCGGACATCAATTTCGTACTTGAAGGACGGCCAATCGTTCTAACTCTCTCGCGGCGTCTTTCGTGACGACGCTGACGAATTGACTCGATAGTCTCTGGTGGCTTTGCCGCTGCCACTGGCTTAATATCACTAATTGACTTGTTGTTAGGCTTAAAATGTGAAATTTTCGTCCGCACTGGCTGAGGATCAACTTTCTTGCCCACCACCGGCCTCAACTTAGAAGCTTCTTCAGCAGTCTTGGTTCTAATTTGTGTTGCGGTTTTTTGCCGCTTGTCCATCACCTGACTTACGGCTTCGTCTATCGCATCAAAATCTATATCATCCATATCTCCACCCCTTTTCCTTGTTTATTTTTTCCGATGTGCCTTTTCTACTATTTCACTAAAATCAAACGGATTTAAGCTAATTTCATCCAAAAGCAGGCCATCAACTACATCCAATTCTAAATAACTAGCTACTAAATCAGCATAAACTAATCCACCATAAACAACCTGAATATTTTTGCTGATTTCATTGCCAAATAAATATTTAATTCGCTGACGAATAGTCTTAATGTTTCGCTCGACTTCACGCGGCGAAACAACTTCCATCGACGAATTGGCCCAAATCGGCTCATAGGCGACTAAGCATTTAGTCACGTCTTCCTTAGCCACATTTGCCAGACCATTAGTGACCTGGTCAATCAAAACATCACTAGTTTCGCCGTTAGTTCGATCAAACATCGTATCGCCAACACACAGAATCGGTTTAATCCCTGAACGCAAAGCAGCTTGGACCTTTTCTCGAACATCTCGGTCTGTCTCACCAAACAACAACCGTCGCTCGGACACGCCGACCAAACCATAATTAACAATTCCTCTCAGCTGAGCGATCGAAACTTCACCCGTATAATCTCCTTGGTCTTTCCAGTAGAAATTCTGGGCGGCGAGCTTAAATTGCCGCCGATTAATCTGCAAACTTAAAGATTGTAAGGTAAACAGCGACGGCGCCAAAACCACTTCCACATCCCGGCGGATTTTGATCATTTCCGTCAATTTATGCAACAAAACACTCGACTCTTGAATGTCGAGATTCATTTTCCAGTTACCAATAATTATTTTCTTGTCTGACATGTTAAATTTTGCTTAAAGCTTGTGCTTATTATTATAGCAATCTTTTATTTTTGACGCAAACATTTCACGCCAACTAAGTCTCCATTGGCGATTAATTCCAGCATTGCGCCGCCACCCGTAGAAATAATTAACCCATCATAGCGCCAATTTGGCTTAATCTGTTTGGCAAATGCCACCGTGTCACCACCGCCAAGCAAAACCTTTGGGCGATGCCGATCAATCGCCTCAACAACAGCCTTCGTACCAGCTTGAAAAAGCTCATTTTCGGTATAACCAAAATTACCATTCCAAATCACTGCACCCGAGTGTTCAATAACGGACACCACAAGCTTCTGAGTTTCTGGACCAACATCAAAGATTATGTCATCATTTCTAACTTGGCTAACTAATCGTACTTCAGATTGATTAGCCTCAAAACCATCTGCTACCACAACATCGACTGGCAAAATAAGAGTTTTTTTCAAATCTTTGGCCAGATTCAAAACTTCAGCCGCCAACTCAACGTCTTTGTCGTCAATTTGACTGGCGCCAATCCTAAGCCCCTTAGCGGCCAAAAAAGCTTGCGCCATCGCACCACCAATCACTACCTGATCAGCCTGCTGAATAATTCTATTGATAAAACCAATCTTATCACCAACTTTAGCGCCGCCTAACAGCCCCACCAAAGGACGTTTAGCTGTCCTGGCAAAAGTCGAAATCGATTGATATTCATCCGCCAATCGAAGACTAGCAAAAGCTGGTAATAATTTGCAAATAGTCGTCGTGGTGGCAGTTGCTCGATGACAGACCCCAAAGCCGTCTTCAACAAATAAATCAGCCCCTGTTTTGGCGACAATTTGTTCGACAAAAACCCGATCGTTCGACTTCTCTTCAGGATAAAAGCGAATATTTTCAAACAATGCCACTTTAGTTGACGGTTTGGGTTCAAAATTACGAATTTCGACCAGCGAAACCGGTTCCGCTAACAATTCACTCATCCGCTCAGCTACTGGCTTGAGCGACAATTTATCATCAAAACCATCAGGTCGCCCTAAGTGACTAATGACAAACAACCGCTTAACACCTTGATCTAGCAAATAGGTTAAAGTTTCGACAGTCGCTTCAATCCTGGTATCATCAACAATTTGGCCGTTTTTAAGCGGCACATTTAAATCTGCCCGCACGATGACAACCTTGCCACCGACATCGACCTGATCAACGGTCTGATAACCGAATTCCCCACCCATAAATACTAAATCATCCTAACTTGAACTGTATCAGTCGCACCTACCACTCCTGGCTGTCGACCACTGACGATCACCACTTTTAATCTTTCGTCGCCTTCAAACCGCCCAGCTCGCTTTAGTTCTCTAGCCAACTCTAACCCCGAATCGCCATTATTATGACGAATATAGCTTTGGTTGGCAAAACTAAGCGCTAACTGCTGCGCCACTCGACGATTATCGGTCACGCTCAAAATCACACGATTAGGACGAGCCGCCGCCACTCTCGCCGCCGTAGCTCCAGATTTAGTCTCAACTACAATTGCCGCCGAATCGATATGATCAGCGATCTCAACCGCCGCTTCACTAATCGCATCCAGCTTCTGACTTTCGCCCACAGTTTTTTCTTTATAATCATTATATCTGTAAACTGGCAAATTATCTTGAGTGTAAAGAATTACTTTTTTCATCGCCTTGACCGCTTCAGCTGGATATTTACCATTAGCAGTCTCTTCTGACAACATCACCGCATCAACACCCTGACGAACCGCGTTAGCCACATCTGAGACTTCAGCTCGAGTTGGCTCTGGTGATTCAACCATACTCGACATCATTTGAGTTGCCACAATCACCAATTTACCGTGTTTTCGACAAAGTTGGATTAATTTCTCCTGAACGATCGGCACAACTTCAGCGCCCGTTTCAACCGCCAAATCACCCCTCGCCACCATAATGCCATCAGTTTGCTTGACAATTTCTTCCATATTTTCATCAGAAATCGCTCGTTTAGTCTCGATTTTAGCGATAATTTGAGCCTCTGAATTGTGCGACAGTAAAATCTGCCTCAAATTCTGAATATCATCAGCCGATTGGACAAAACTTAACGCCACATAGTCGATGTCTTGCGTCGCCCCGAATTCAATGTCGCGCAAATCCTTTTTGGTCAAAATATCACCGCTAAGATTGGTATCAGGCAAATTCAAGCCCTTACGCTGCTGGATAAAACCATTATTTTTGATCCGAATTTTAATTGCTACGTCCGAAACAATCTCGATCACTTCTGATTTAACTCGCCCATCAAAAATAAAAATCTCTTCGCCAACTTTGACCTTACTGGCTAAATTGTATTGAACTGGGATAATATTTGGCTGAGTTGGATCGTAAGTAATTTCGCTGTCTAAAATCAGCTCTTGACCTTTCTCCACCGCCATCAATTCGTCGTCATTAAACTCGCCCAAACGAATCTTCGGCCCCTGCAAATCTTGCAAAATTGCTACTGGCTTGCCAATTTCTGCTGACGCCTGTCGAATTAATTTTATCTGCTCGATTCTCTCTTGATAATCGCCATGACTAAAATTCAGTCGACAACCGTTAACACCTGATGCTAGCAACTCATAAATACACTCCGCATTACTCGAAGCCGGACCAATCGTCGCTAAAATTTTGGTCCGTTTAAACTTTGGATAAATCATTACTTAAATATTATACCAGATTAGCGACTGTTTTTTTGGCTTAATTCTGGTATTTAAAAACTACCCTTGAATAATTAGCTTTTATCTGCTATAGTTTTCTTCTAACCACGGCCCCATCGTCTAACGGTTAGGACACCAGGTTTTCATCCTGGCAATCTGGGTTCGATTCCCGGTGGGGTCACCAAAAAGACTAGCTCAGCTTTGCTGGGCTAGTCTTTTTTGACGCTCTGCGTCGGGAGTTGAGCCTGCTTTTTCTCAGCAAGCGTTTGAGTTTTTGACTAAAACTGGTTATTTTTTACCTAAACCGTCTAATTTATCGCCCACGGCTTTGATCGTGTTCATCATCTCGACGGGTACCATCCAGATAGTGGTATTCGATTGATCACTTGACAAATCATTAATTGATTGCAAAGTTCGCAAATGCATCGCCCCAGGAGCAGATTCCAAAATTCGGGCGGCCTCAGCTAAGTTAACCGCTGCTTCTTTATCACCTTCCGAATTAATAATCACCGCTTGGCGCTCTCGCTCAGCTTCCGCTACCTTAGAAATAGTTCGCTTTAGGTCGTTAGGGATGATCACATCCTTCAGCTCCAAAATCTGCACATCAATCCCCCACGGATCGGTCTTCTCGTCCAGCACCGTCTGAATACTCTCAGCAATTTCTTCGCGCTTCTGCAACAAATCGTTCAAACTCTGCTCACCAACCGCATTTCGCATCGTGGTTTGAGCCAATTGTGCCACCGCATAGCGATAATTTTCGACTTCCAGCGTAGCTCGAGCCACGTCTTTCACCCGATAATAAACCACCGCATTGATCTGCACTGGAATGTTATCTTTGGTGATCACCTCTTGATTTGGCACGTCTGTAGTCTTAGTTCGGGTGTCAACGCGAGCCAATTTCTGAAAAATCGGCACCACGATCCTAAAACCAGGCTCCTTGACGCCTGAAAACTTACCGAGCGTCAGCACCACGCCTTTTTCGTATTGATTGATGACTTTCGCCCCAGCGATCACAAACAGCACTGCGATCACAAACAGAAAGGTTATAAAATCCATATTCTTCTCCTTCTTTTAATTAATATTTTCATTATAGTCCCCAGAGAAAGTTTTTACAAGTCAACTTGTCGGCAGCTTAATTTGCTTTTTAGTTTAAAAATAAGGGTTATTATTGACTTTTTAAGCTTTTTATGTTATTCTGAAGGTATCGAATCACGCTACGAGGTAAAAGGGAGCCGCTGATTCCAGCGAGTTAACAATTTAGAGGTTAAGTTCAACCTATGATTTTTATAGGTTTTAAAATAGATTGTTGAAAATTTTTTTTTAAAAATATAAGGAGGGCATTATGAAAAAAAGAATGAGAAGTTTTATAGCAACACTGTTGGTAACAATTCTTATGTTCGCTGGAATGCCAGCAAACATACAAGGAGTAGGGAGTTCCCCAGTCGCCTTAGCGGCAACCGGAGATTGGAGTTCATCCTCTAACTTGACTCGGTATGAGTCAGGGGATGAGCTTGGTAACAAAAATGGAGCTTTAGACTCCATAGGCGAACTCTACCAGACAATGGTAGAGGAGAATAACCAGAAGTGGTTTGACGCTTTGTTCAGCTTCTATGGAGTCGACAAAGAGGAATTAAGAAGACAGGCCTCTTCTGGAAAAACAAAGCGAGTAATTTTCATCAACGGAGAAATGCAAATCTCCGACGATGAAGCTCGCTCTAAATTAGAGGAGTGCTGGGGTTACCCAGCAGGCGAATTAAAAGACGTTCGAATAGTTAGGACGTCTAGCGTGGGAAATACCTATCTCGGTGAAGATGGAAATATTCATCTTTACCGAGACGGAAGAAAGTGGGTGGAAATCGTTATTGGGGTTTTTGATTCCGATACTGGCATTATGAATTACGGCGTGAAAATAGACTGCGCCAATATAATAATGCCGGTCAACACCAGTCTTTCTTCTGTAAAGAAAGAGCTGGTTAGTGAGCCAGTCAAGGAAGATGAACCGAAAAAAGAAGAGCCAGTCAAGGAAGATGAACCGAAAAAAGAAGAGCCAGTCAAGGAAGATGAAC
>CAYLXN010000021.1:0-1394 GCA_964388235.1 uncultured Candidatus Saccharibacteria bacterium | reverse complement strand
CGAAAAAAGAAGAGCCAGTCAAGGAAGATGAGGAGGCTCAGCCGAAAGGCGATCGTCCGACTGATCAGCCGACCGAACCAGAGCCAGAGCCAGAGCCAAAAAACTCTGGTGGGACTGGAGGAGAAACTTCTGAGGCTGGTGGCAACCCACCAGCGGTAGTCAACGACTCTCATCCCCAGGAAGAGACTCTTCCTGGGAGAGATTCTTCTCACCAGAGTACTGGTGCTACTGAGAAACAACCAGCGACTCAACAACAAATCTCTCCCCCTGTTCAAAGCTCTCAAAAAGAGCAGGCTACTTTGCCAAAACAGCAAAATAGCCCAACAGGAGGGGGAGAACAAGTTCTTCCCCCAAACGAGGAAGAATAACAGCACATTAAGAGAGGGGCAGCCGCCCCTCTTACCTACTAAATTATAGGTTTAAACCTAGCCTCTAAATTATGACTCAAAAAGTAGTTATCGAAAATTTATGGTCGAAAATTGACATAACTATTTACAAAAAATATGATATGTGGTATAATATTAAGTATTCTGCTGATAGCTAGAATTATTTCTAACTGATCAAAGGGATGTGAGGTATTAAACAAACACACCAAAAGTAGACATTTAATTTAACCGTTTCAGGTTAAGAAAGGGAAAATATGCGTAAATTTATGGCCTACATCAAACGGTCACCGAAGAAAACCTTCGCGCTGCTAACTCTAGCATTCGTTGGTCTTTTCTCAGTAAATTTACTGGCTTGGGGTCCTAATAATCGAACGACTTTTACGACCAAAAAGCCAGCAACCTATATCACCTTTAACTCAATAACTGACAACCCAGCTTACGGTGATGAGCGAAATTTTGTGGCTGTCAGACAAGCTGGAGCTAGTCCTTCAACTAATAGCGATCAAATTGCTGTGGAACCAGGCAAGGAATACACTTTCCGAATCTATTTCCACAACAACGCAGCTGTTAATTACAAATTAACCGCTCTAAATACTCGCTTAGAAATGCGAATCCCATCAACCATCAAGGCTGGTGAAAAAGCAACAGTTCGAGGTATTATCTCAGCTGACAATGCCAATCCTAAACAAGTTTGGGATGAAGCTTACTTAACATCAAACAAAGATTTAAAAATAACCTACGTACCTGGTAGTGCTGTATTGCACAACTTCGGTAAAGCTAACGGGCAAAAACTGTCTGATACTGTGATCAACGCTGGCGGAACTCTGCTTGGCTATGACAAGTTAGACGGTCAAGTCCCTGGCTGTAATGAGTTTTCTGGTTATGTTCTGTTGAACGTAAAAGTGGAAGCTCCTGTAGTCGAAAAAGTAGAAGTCTGTAATCCAGACACCAAACAAATTATCACTGTTGATAAGGCTGATGCTGATAAGTATGAACCTAAGGATAGTG
>CAYLXN010000020.1:0-11865 GCA_964388235.1 uncultured Candidatus Saccharibacteria bacterium | reverse complement strand
GCGGAATTGCCCGAGAATTAAAAGAAAAAGTTGGCCTAACTAAAGTCGAGACTCGATTTTCAAACATTTTTAGTCGGGTTGATCGATCACCAATCATGAGAATGATCGCCATTACTTTTATCAGCGTGGTTGATTCGACAAAAATACAACTCGTCAAAAAAACCCGAAATACCGACGATTCGCAGTGGGTAGAATTATCCAATGTGCCAAAAAAATTAGCCTATGACCATTCAGAAATTTTAGACTATAGCTTGAAGACTTTACGCCAGCAAATCTTTGATACCGCCATTTTGAAAAATCTTTTTCCAAACGGATTTACCTTGCCTGAACTGCAAAAAGTCTGCGAAGTTATTCTAGAACAACCAATTGATCGCCGAAATTTTCGTAAACAAATTTTGGCAAATAAATCAGTTAAATTAACTTCAAAAACCCGAATTTTTGATGGTAAGAAACCTGCCAAGGTTTATAAATTTAAAACATAGGAGGTAAAAAATATGAACTAAGTTAAACTGTTGTTTTTTGTAAGCGTATAAAATACACATATAAGGAGGAAGGAGAAATGAGAATTTGCTTTTTAGCACCAACTGGTTATGGAAAAACGACGGCTGTAAAATTTCTGGAGCAAGAGTTTGGCTCAGAAAATATCCGCCTAGCCGAACCTTTGTATCAACTGCAAACTGATTTTTACCAAAAAATTGGAGTTGATATTTCTGACAAACAGGACGGCGAACTATTGCAATTTTTCGGCAAAAAAGTTCGTCAGGAGCAGCCAGATTTCTTAAATCAAAAGTTTATTGAAAGTCTCGCACAGTCTCAAAATGATTTCATCACTAATGATGACTGCCGACCAGATAATTTTGAACTTCTTAAGAAATTAGGCTTTAAATTTGTGAAAATCGATGGCTTCTCTCGATCCCGAGACGACCACCGACCAGTAAATCCAAAATCTGAACTTGAATGGCAAACCGATATTCCAAGCGACTATGTTATCGAAAACCGAACCACACTAGAAGATTATTACTCAGCTCTAAGCCAACTCATAACGGAGGTTTCCAAAAATGTTTAAAAATGTTATCTAATCCCTATCCAGCAACAATGTACTAGCAGCTGTAGTTTTTGCATATCAAAATCCAGAAACTACAATAAGGCACAATCTCGACTGACAACTGGCCAAGTATTGGAAAATCAACTGCAAATTCTGAAAAACCGCAACATTCATCGCTTTGAAATCACTGGTGGAGGCGAACCGTTTTTGCATCCAAAAATCAGCCAGATCGTTTGTTTAATTCGACAAACTATTCCTCAAGCTTACATCAAAATTTACACCAACGGCGACATTAAAAAACAATTGCCAGAGGTCGATGAGATAAACATTTCAATCGTTCATTACAATACCAAAATCAATGATTCTTTCATGAACAGCCGACAAAAGCCGACAGACTTGACTGAAAAGTTAAAGTTTTTCAGAAAAACTCACCCAAAACAGAAAATCAGATTATCAATCCCACTAATCAAAGGTGCGATTGACAGCCCAGCTGAACTCGCCAAAATGATTGAACTAACTGAAAAATATGTTGATCAATACGTCGTGCGAACACTCTACCCAAATTCTCCTGTCTCGAAAGATAATTTTGTAGATTTCAACTACAGCCACCCGAAGGTTCTGTTTGAGAGGGATAATAATATCGGCGACTTTGATGGTGTAATTTTATGGAGCGACAATCAATTTTACACCGACTGGACACTGACTCAAAAGCGTAATCTCGAGGCTTATGTGTTGCTAAAACCAGACGCTTCTACCTATTTGCCTGAAATTAGCTCGATCATTAACCAGCACGGTTTTGAGGTTAAGCAAATCTTGATGACCAATAAACTGACGGAGTTTGCGTTAGGTCTCTATCAAGGTCGTCCCCCAGCCTACTTGGCGCTGATCAAGAAACATTTAGAAAACCTTAATTATTTGTTTGGGAATAGAGCCCTGATTCTGATTCTCGACAAACAAGTACCTTACCAAAAGCTAATCGATGAAATTTTCGACCTGAAGCATGAAGTACGGAGCAAATTTAGCCTAACTCATGCTCACGATGGCAGGATAATTGTCGGTGACACGACTTCTGATTTAAATTTAATCCATTGCCCTGACCCTGAAGCAAAATTTTTCAATCAAGATTTGAATTACATTGCCAACGCCAAGCTGAAAGTAATTTCAGATGATAGATTTGAAAAAATGAAACAATCTCGGAGCTTTTTCGGATGATTCTAAGTGGACAAAAAATCATCACCGAAACTAAGGCTGGCAATATCTCGATCTCACCTTTTGATCCTAAAATGACCAATCCTAACAGCTACAATTATCGTTTAGGAACTCAGTTGTTGGAGATCACCAGCCCGATCATTGATCCGAAAATACCTTGCCGATTCAAAACTATTGACTTGGATGAGTCGGGTTATGTTTTGAAGCCTAATCGGCTGTATTTAGCTAGCACTTTAGAGAAAATTGGCAGCCAAAAATACGTCACACAACTCATCGGTCGCAGTTCACTTGGAAGATTAGGATTATTTTTACAAGTGACTGCCCCGCTGGGACATGTTGGCTGCTATCACAATTGGACACTGGAACTCAAAGCAGTTCAGCCACTCAGGATTTACCCCAAAATGAAAATCGGTCAGGTGACTTTTTGGCACCTGAGTGGCAAAAAATATACCACCTATGAAACAGGTAAATATAATCACCACTCAAAACCTCAAATTAGTTTATTTTACCAGAATAGAGAACTCGAATGATTCTATCAGGATTAAAAATCAACCAGGAAGTCAAGGCTTCCAAAATAACCATCAAACCGTTTGCGTACGAAAATTTAAATCCGAATAGTTACAATTATTCTCTTGGTGACACGATTAAAGTTTACGAAAATATGAATTTGGACTCGAAAAAACTAGAGCCAACCAAAACCATCACCATTCCAAACGAGGGATTGGTCATCCAACCAGATAAAATTTACCTCGGCCACACTCAGGAAATAATTGGCAGCGACTACTATGTGCCAACAATCACTGGCCGAAGCTCAACTGGAAGACTAGGCTTATTTGTTCAGATTACAGCGGATTTAGTTGATGTTGGGTTTGTTGGGCAACTGACGCTCCAATTGCACTCAACTCAACCAGTTAGGATCTACAAAGGGATGAAAATTGGCCAAATTATGTTTTGGAGAATTGATGGCCCAGTCAGGCTATACGACGGAAAATACCAAAACTCGGAAGGTCCTCGATCATCAGAAATCTGGCGAGATTTTGATTAAAATTTAGCACATTTATCACTTAGTAAAGCCTGACAATTGTCAGGCTTTTTCTTGTGTTTTTTGAATTTACGTGATAGAATCACCCAGCACACTTGATCTAGAAGCAGTAAAAATTATGAATCAAATCACACCCGACAAAATCCGCAATATCGCGATTATCGCTCACGTTGACCACGGCAAAACGACGCTAGTCGACGGCCTGCTGAAGCAATCGCACACTTTTCGCGCCAACCAACAGGAAATGGCACAGAGTTTGATTATGGACTCGGGCGACCAAGAAGCCGAACGCGGAATTACGATTACCGCCAAAAATACCGCCGTTTTTTATCAAGATTATAAAATTAATATTATCGACACGCCCGGTCACGCTGACTTTTCAAGCGAAGTCGAGCGGACGCTCAACATGGCTGATGGCGTGCTGCTAGTGGTCGACGCTCAAGAAGGGCCGATGCCGCAAACCAAATTTGTGCTGTCAAAAGCGCTCGAACTAGGTTTGACGCCAGTTGTGATTATCAACAAAATCGACAAACCCGGTCGCGATATCGATCGAGTCGAAGACGAGCTGTCAAATCTATTTTTGGAACTAGCAACTACCGAAGCTCAACTCTCCTATCCGGTTTATTACGCAATCGCCCGCGATGGCAAGGCTTGGATCGAGCAGCCGACATCGACTGACGAATCAGCTGATTTAACCCCGATTTTTGAAGCCATTATTAACCAAATCCCAGCACCGTCAGTCGATGTCGATGGTGATTTCCAAATGCAAGTTGCAACTTTGGATTATGATAATTTTCTGGGTAAATATTCAATTGGTCGAATCTATCGTGGAGCAGCTAAAGTCGGGCCAGTGGCCTTAATTAAACGCGATGGCCAAATTACCAAAACCAAAATTGACAAGTTGTTCACCTTTCATGGTCTGCAAAAACAAGAAGTCAAATCAGCTCAGGCTGGAGAAATTGTGGCGCTAGTTGGAATTAGTGATAGCAATATCGGTGAAACTGTAACCGATATCGATAAACCCGAAGCTCTACCAGCCATCAAAATTGATCCGCCGACGATCAGCATGTATCTCGGCCCCAACACCAGCCCGATGAAGGGCCGTGAGGGTGAATTTACTACTTCGCGCCAAATTGGCGAACGACTGGAACGTGAACTCGAAACCAACGTTGGTCTGAAGGTCCGCGACGAAGGTATCGGCTTTGTAATTTCTGGTCGTGGCGAACTACATTTGAGCGTGTTGATCGAAGCTATGCGCCGCGAAGGTTATGAATGTGAAGTCGGCCGCCCCGAAGTGATTACCATCACTGAAAATGGCATGATCAAAGAACCAGTTGAAGAATTTTACGTCGAAATTGCACCTGAATTTATGGGCGCTGTCAGTCAAGAATTAGGCAGTCGCCAAGCTGAATTAATCGAACAACACAGTCTACCAAGCGGCAATCTACGTCTAGTCTACAAGATCACCACTCGCGCCTTGATCGGCTTACGCAGTTTGCTACTAACTTTAACCAAAGGCACGGCGATCATGAACGCTTTGCCGCTCGGCTACGAGCCGCTAGCTGGCAAACTCGATTCAGCCCGCACTGGCACATTGATCGCTTTTGAGCCTGGCGTCGCCACGCCCTACGCCCTCCAAAATGCTGAGAGTCGCGGTGAATTATTTATCGGCGCTGGAACTGAAGTCTATCAAGGGATGATCGTTGGCCAAAATAGTCGCTACGAAGATTTGGAAATCAACGTCTGTAAAGCCAAGCACCTGACTAACATGCGCTCCAAGTCGTCCGACGGTACAGTCCAGCTGACACCACATCGAATTCTTAGTCTTGAACAAGCGATTGATTTTTTGAACGACGACGATTTACTCGAAGTCACACCCAAAAATCTCCGCCTGCGTAAAAAATTCCTCGACCCTCACCAGCGTAAACGCGCTCAGAAAAAGACTCAGTAATTTTAATTTAATGTTATAATTATTAACATGCTTGAAAACTTCTTCCATTACATCATTATTTTTACTATTTATTCGTTTCTTGGTTGGCTAGTAGAGGTAATTTTTGTTTTTATAACTTATTACAATCGATTCTACAACCGAGGTTTTTTGTATGGCCCATTTTTGCCAATTTATGGCTTCGGAGCCTTAGCCTCTCTAATTATAAGCGAAGTTGGCAATTTCAATTCACCGCTAATCATCTTCTCAGTTGGTGCCCTAGTTTCGACTATTATTGAATATTTTACTCACTTAATTATCGAAAAAAGCTTCAATCTAAAACTCTGGGACTATAGCTCATCTCGATTCAATCTTCATGGCCGGATAAGTCTAGAAAATATCATTTTATTTGGCTTGGGGGTTCTGGGAGTAATTGTTTTTATCCAACCAGTGCTTAACAATTTAATCGCTAAGATTCACCCAACGATCATAATTATCACTGGAGTAATTTTGCTTGCTGCGCTGATAGTCGACCTGATAGCCACACTTATTTCTCTTGGCAAAATTAAAAAGATTCAGCAAGAATACCCTGAATTAAGGTCCGAACTTAAAAATATCCGTAAAGCTGTCGATGCTAAATTTGCTGAAGAAGCCCACGAGATGGTTGACAATCTACAAAACATTCCCGAGGCCTTAATTGGGCGCATCACTAAACTCAACAACAACACTCGACGGCTACTGTTCCGTGTCGTAAAAGACAAATCAAAAACCGACTAGACTTTATTTAATTAGCAAAACGTTCAAGCTTGCTCAAATGCCAGAATGATTATAGAATTGGCTTTGGGTAGAACATTTACAAAACAAAAAAGGAGGGGTTTTATGAAAATCGAAAGATTCGTACAATTAAGCAAAAGGAGGCAATTGACAGAGGTCAAAAGAATCTTCAGGGAAATTAAATATCTAGAAGAGGAGACGTATAACTTAGAGTCTATTTTGAAAAGCGTAAGAATTGATAATGCAGCAAAGCCTTTGCTGAACAATTTTTACGTTGATCTTTGCCATCACAACGAAATAGCGGTTAGAAAACTGCTAGAGAGGCAAAGAAGAACCGAACACGTAATAAACAAAATCGGTTCAGCAACTAAAAAATATATTAGTTGCTTAAAGAGATATAATCGCTTGCTAGAAAGACGCAAGAATAAGACGATATCTCTAAAAAAAATGGTTTTAGTTTTTCTGGACTTAAGTGAAACCAACAATCAGGTGGAAATTGACTACGAAAAAAGTGTAGTTCATGTATACACCTGGGAAGAAAAGAAATTCGTAGGTAATTTTAACAAAAATCAAGTTCTACACGGCCATTACGGCATAGAGCTTGATACTGAGCTGATTTTCTTCCGAGATTACCAACCAGAAAGCCAGAATGAGAAACTTGGTTTCAAAAACTGGCTAAAATACAGATTGTTAACCTAACCCACCTAATCCGCCAACTAGGCGGATTTTTGTTTGGCTATTTTAGACCACGGCGCTTGAAGATTTTGAAAATTTCGACAACCACCACGATCGACAACGAAGCGACAAACAGCCAAACAATATCCAACCATGGCAAGCTATCCGTCTTGAGGAATTGGTTGAAAATTGGTACTTCAATTACAATAATTTGGAGAATGATCGCGCTGGCAATCGAGAAAAATATCCATGGATTGCGCAATAGCGGAATCGAAAAGATCGATTTAGTCTCGCTGCGAGCGTTGAGAACATGCATATTTTGCAGGAAGACCATCAGCGTCATGATATAAGCCCGCGCCAAATGAAGCTCGACCCCCAAATGATCAATCAAATAAACCCAGACGCCAAACACTAATAGCCCCATACCCAAACCAGCCACCGCCACTTCGATAATCAACTCACGATTAAATAAAGTCTCATTGGCGGGTCGTGGCGGCTGATCCATGATCCCATCCTCGGCTTTTTCAAATGACAGCGCGATATCTTGCAAGCCATCGGTTACGACGTTAAGCCAGAGCAACTGGATCGCCACCAGCGGTGGCTCCATGCCTAGTGCAATTGCTAAAACAAAGAACAAAACCTCGGCCACACCACAAGTCAGCAACATAAAACTAACTTTGCGAATATTGCTGTAGGCCGTCCGCCCCTCACGAATACCATGAACGATCGACGTAAATTTATCATCGACAATTATCATCGATGCCGCCTCACGAGCCACATCAGTGCCACTGCCCATCGCTACGCCAAGATTGGCGCTTTTGATAGCGGGCGCGTCATTAACACCATCGCCAGTTACGGCGATAAATTCACCTTGACGGCGATAAGAATTGACGATTTCTAGCTTTTCAAGTGGTGTCACCCGCGCAAAAACTCGCTTACTAGCCACAAATTGATCAAAGCTCGCTTCGCCCTTAGTCAATGCCGCCTGAACATCATCGCCAGTCGCCACTTGATCGGAGCTATCTGCTAACTTCAATTCCTGCGCAATAACCAGCGCTGTTTTCGGATGATCGCCAGTGATCATCGCCACTTTAATGCCAGCGGTTTGACAATCTCGAATTGACTCAATCGCGTCGTTACGCACTGGATCAATGAAGCCAACCAAACCCGCAAAATCCAAGCCTGATATATCACTAGCTGCATAATTCTCTTTAGCTTGAAAATTATCAACTTGGCCGTAAGCTAGCGCAATCACCCGCAAACCAGCCAGCGCTAATTGATCATTTTGCTCATAAATTTTGTCTGGATTGTCAGCTTTTGACATTTCAAGAATCGTCTCCAACGAACCTTTGATCGTACAAAAAGTCTGATCATTTTTTTGATAAAAAACCGCCGAAAATTTCTTTTCCGATTCATAAGGAATGCGACCAACAATTTTAGTGCCACCTAAATCAACGCTAGCTTTCGCCGCCAGTGCCAAAAAAGCCACATCAATGGAATCACCCAGATGTGACCATTTACCACCATCTTCAGTCAGTTGAGCTTCGTTATTGATCATGCCTAATTTAGCAATTAATTTCGCCTGCTCAATATCACCAACGCCCGTTATTTCGCCGTTGCCATTGTAGCCGGTTCCCGAAACTTCAAATTCAGTCCCGTCTGGCAAAATAATCTTCTTCGCCGTCTGCTCATTAACTGTCAAAGTGCCTGTCTTGTCGCTGGCTATCACTGTACAACTACCTAAACTCTCGACTGAATTAAGATTTTTAACAATTACATTTTTCTTCGACATGCGGTTGCTAGCAACCGATAAAACCATCGTCAAAGCTAGCGGCAAACCCTCAGGCATCGCCGAAACCGACAGGGCAATTACTGACATAAATATATCACTATAAGCATAACCTCTGCTGACTAGTACCGCCGCAATTATCAAAGCGACAATCAGCACGAACACCGCAATTTGCCGCGAAAATTTAGCCATCCTGATCGTCAGCGGCGATTTAGCCTGCTCAGCGTTGATGACCTTATCGGCAATTTTGCCGATCTCAGTCCGCACCGCCGTCGCCACCACGACACCACGACCCCGCCCAGTCAACACGGTAGTTCCCGCATAAGCCATATTGACTCGATCGGCTAGAGGCGTACCAGCCTCAATCGCCTGACTGACTTTGCTTTCCGCCACGCTCTCACCCGTCAGCGGTGACTCGTCAATCTGCAAATTGTAGCATTCGATCAGTCGCACATCGGCCGCCACTTTGACGCCTGACTCCAACTCAACAACATCGCCAACCACCAACTGACTCGAATCAATTTCCAGTTCGCGACCATCTCGCCAGACGATAGCTCGGCTCTTGACCATATTCGCCAAAGCTTCAGCATTTTTCTGCGCCCGATACTCCTCAACCGTGCCGATTACCAAATCAATCATCACAATCACAGCAATCGCAATCGCATCAAAATATTCATGAATTAATAACGAAAAGCCAATCGTCGCAATCAACAATAATTCAATCGGATCTTTAAGCTGTTCAAGAAAAATTTTCAGCAAATTAGCTTTTTTAGCTTGCGGTAATTCATTTTTACCATCTCGCGCTAATCGATTTTCAGCCTCAGCCGCAGTTAGTCCACGCTCAGTCGTCGCCAGCTGATCCAAGACTGCTTGAGTTTCTAGTGAGTGGTAATTATCCTGAGATTCTGCCATGAAAATCTAAATCTCAACCTCTTGTTCGCCAGAGAAACAACGCTCACCACTACCATTAAGCGCTTTTTTTGCCTCCTCTGTAAAATCACTACATGGCCCCATTTGCTGACCAGAAAAGGCCACTTCCCAGCTCTGATCTGGTCTTTGGTAGAAAGTGATACCAAAACCACCAACACCCATAAAACTATAAGAGTTAGCCCAAGCTAGCTTATATCCTTCAGCCCTGCTTGGTTTTACTTGGTCTAAACTAAATCTAAGAACTACTAAACTCCTATCATCTGTTGGAATGCCTTTTTTCTCAGCATATCTTCCGTAAGCTGCCCAAAGTGGCTCTTGAAAAGACTCGGCTCGCTTTAAAAAATCTAAATCAGCACAACCCACACCGATCCGCCCCCTTGGACCCTGATCGTCGCTGGTAAGAAAATCACCTACAACCGAGCAGGCAATTTTGTCGTTTTTAAAAGCATAAAATACGTTTTGTCCATCAGTGTCAGCACCGATTTTCTCGATTTGCTTAAAATCCTTGGTTTTTAGATTTGCTACTATTTTATTCAAGTCAGCTCGAGCTTCGGCCGCCGCCCTGTCATCTCGATGTACCAAACCAAAACCATCAACGTTGATATAGTGACTGTTATCGGCAACTTTATGAGCTCCCGAATAAAAATCACCAACAAATGGGTATCCTAAATTAAGCTCATGATATAAACCTTTAACTAATTTTAGTGACTCTGAATTATCAACTTTATTACCTACAGCCTGCTCTGATTCGCTAGTCGAGTCGTTATTTGTAGATTTTTGCTCCTCCTGGCTAGCCGAACTTCGATCATTCTTTGATGAATTAATCAAATAATTAGTCCCAAAACCAAGCCCACCGCCAACCAAAATTGAAATAGCGGCAATTAAAATCAACTTTTTTGTCTGCATAAGTTTCCTTTCTAATTTGTTTAAGCTAATTATATACCCTAAGTTTTTTTAATGCTAGTACTTGACTTTCTACTAATAAATGGTATAGTTAGAATAGTCAACGTTTAAGACAAACGAAAAAGGAAGGCAATATGAAACGATTTTTAATATTTTCATTAACGGCTATGATCATTAGCAACCTAATTTTTAACTTTAATTCAGCGGCAGCAGCTACTGTCACCCCCAAAATAGCTGGGTCTGATCGGATCGAAACCGCAATCAAAGCTTCTCAAAGAACTTTTTCTGCTGGTAGAACGTCTAAAGTCGTTCTGGTCAACGGCTGGACCAGCGCGGATTTGATTAGCGCTATAAGCTTGGCCAAAAAAGAAAATGCTCCTATCTTGCTCAGCAGGCCAACGACGCTTGACTCAAGAAATTTGCAAGAAATCAACCGTCTCGGTGCCAAAAAAGTTTTTATTGTTGGTGGAACATCGGTGGTTTCCAGTCAGATTCAAGCTAATTTAAGAAACAGAGGCTTGACAGTAATTCGATTTGATGGTCGAAATCGCTATCAAACCAATCAAAAAATCAACGATTATGTTTTTGGAAACAGTACTAAGGCTGTCGACCAAGTGATGATTGTCAATGGTCAATCTGAAACCGATGCTTTAGCTGGAGCAGCTTACGCTTACCAAAAAAATATCCCAATAATTCTCAGCGACTCGGCTGGTACAGTCGCCACTCAGGCTTTAAAAAACTATCGCTACCGTCAAGCAATTATACTTGGCAACACCAGTTCTTTAAGCTCAAAACTTGATAAAATAGCTCGTTCAACCAGAATTTCGGGCGCTGATCGATATCAATTATCTTGGAATACGCACCGAAAATTGTTTAGTGGCAGAACAAAAGCTATCATCGCAACAGGCGAGACGGCTGCCGATGTAATTGGAAGCCTGTCGTTGGCACAAAACGGAAGCAATATAGTTTTAGTTAAAAATTCTATCTTTGATTTGCCAACTGACATTTTCACCCAGCGAACTTTGATCGTTGGTGGGTCGATTAAAAACGAAACTGCCTATCCGTGGCTTGCCAATCTCAATGACGGCGATACAGTGGCGATTTACGTCAATCCTCACCAAGACGACGAAGCGCTAGCCATGGGCTTACAGTTAGTTCGCGACACCAATGCTCGTAAGAAAGTTTTGCTGATGCAAATGACTCGGGGCAACAAAAGCGTCGCCCGTGACAGAGTAAATAAATTACTAGTACTAGACAGAAAAAGACCCTTAACGGTCAATCAATTTTCAGACGCCAGAACTCGAGAAACCAAGGATGTCATTAACAGACTTGGCTTCAGCTCCAATCATGTTATCGAATATCAATACAGCGATCAAGCTCTGACCAGTAGTCAAGTGACTAATGAGTTAATTAAACTAACCAATACCTTGAAGGGTAAGCGAATCGAATTGAGAACGACTGCTAATTTATCCACCGATATCAGTAAAGGCGCCAGAGATCACCGAGCGTGTGCTGATGGAACTCGTAATTTTGTCAACCGCTACTCACCTCAAACAACCGCAACCTATTTC
>CAYLXN010000019.1:0-12007 GCA_964388235.1 uncultured Candidatus Saccharibacteria bacterium | reverse complement strand
CATAAATATAGGTAAGCGCAACCTGGACTTGCTTGTCAGATGGGATTACTACCCCAGCTATTCTAGCCATACTTAACCCTGCCTTTGCTTATTCTTAGGTTTTTTCTTATTGATGACGTAGACTCGCGACACCTTAGAGCCGTCTTTGCGACGACCTTTACGGCGCACGATCTTGTCATCGGGACTAATTTTTTTAACACTCGCACGAACTTTCATGAGTGCAGTCTCCTTTGTGTGATTAAAGTTGTTATTAATCTTTAAGGCGGAAGCTGATTCTGCCCTTCTCAAGATCGTAAGGACTCAACTCTACTTCAACCCGATCACCCGGTACCAAGCGGATGTAATGCTTGCGCATCTTGCCTGATATGTGGGCGAGAATTGTATGACCATTTTCAAGCTCAACTCTAAACCGAGCATTTGGTAATGCTTCGTTCACCTTCCCAATGAGCTTGATAACATCTTTCTGTTTGGCCATAAATTTCAATCTATAATTATACCTGTTTTTAAAAAATTGTAAAGTCTTTTAACAGATTCTAATTATCTTTTAATGTTGCTCTGACAATTACCCTGTGATCGTAGGTTTCCTGAGCTGGAATCCAACGCCCCGAACAGCTAATAATTGTCAGTGTCTCTTTATCGTCACGAGCTTGGTTTAAAGCGCTCATCATTTGTTGGTCAATTTCAGAAGTCTTTTTTTGGTAATTTTCAACTACTCGGTATTTAGAAATTTTGCCATCACCTCGCTCGATCACAATTTCTGAACCCTGTTCTAGATCGGGCAAAAACTTGAAAACACCGTTACGAGTTGGCCCACCATTGTGACCGTCAAGAACGATAGCTTGGTTGGTTTTTTCACCTTGTCTAGCACTCTGATTAAACCAACCAACATCAAAAATACCAGCTGGTGAATCAATTTGGCTGCCATCCTTCAGACCAACGTTCAGGATTCGCGCTTTCTTAATTCCCAGACCATCAATCGACAGGTATCGAGGATCTTTGGCTGGAACTTGGTGTTCTTGCTTCTGGTCTTCGGTCACGTCTTTTTCGTCAACTACCGCATTTTCTGGCGCTACTTTTGGTAACGGCACCACTTCAACCCCAGTGAAATGATAGTAAGCGTAAATTGCCAATAGGCCAATCCCACAGACGATCATCAAGATCGGGATTATTTTCAATAACTTGTTGGTTGATTGTTTTTTGATCTTCATCTTAAGCCTCGTACTCATCATAAGTAATCATCAAAGCTCGAGAACTGATTTGGCGAAGATTTTCAAGCGCCACCGTCACTATAATTAGACCTCCTGATCCAGCAATCGTCAGATTGATGCCTTGAGCGTTGAACAGCCAGTACAGCAACCAGTCAAGGATAAACGGCGTAATGGCAATTAAGCCTAGCGACAGTGAGCCAAATAAAGTCAATCGATTAACTAAGTTTCTGAAGTAAGTTTCTGTCTCAATGCCAGGCCGAATACCGACCACAAACCCGCCTTGCTTTTGTAAATTGTCAGAAATTTCTTTAGGGTCAAAAGTAATGCTGGTGTAGAAATAGGTAAATAGAACGATTAATAAGAAATAACTAACTGGATAAACAAAAGCCTGCCATTGGCCAGAACTGAGACTATAAGCGGTTGGTGTAGTAAATAACTCAGTCATTTTTTGAGCAAAAGGAATTAGCGATTCTTTATTGGTCGAAATAATCACCTGGCCAGCAAATGATGGCAGCGACAATAGAGCCACAGCAAAGATTATTGGCACTACACCAGCGCTAATCAAACGAAGTGGCATCACTGATCGAACATCGCCGTACTTAGAGTTGCCGTGAACTCGCTTAGCATAATTCAGCTGAACTAGTCGCTGAGCCTCGTTGATTTTAACTAGGAAATAAAGAATCGTGATACTCAAAATCGCTACCACCAACAGCAGCAACAGTACGTTTGGATTCACTGGCACGCTGAACCAGCCAAAAACATCAAGACTACCTTGAGAGATATCAAATAAACCGCTAGTCAGCGAACCGATCAACTCAGGCATTTGCGAAACAACACCAACAAAAACAATGGTTGAAATACCGTTAGCAATACCTTGTTCAGTAATTAACTCCCCTAGCCACATCAAAATGACCGACCCAGCAACCATCGAAGAAACTGCCACGATCCATTGCTGAATGTTCATGTCAGACAAAGCCGTAACTGAACCAGCTAGAACTGTCTGCCTCAAGATAATAATATAGGCGACGGATTGCAAGATCGCAAATGGAACCGTTAAAATTCTGGTCCATTGATTGATCTTCTTTCGGCCCGATTCTCCGTCCTGGGACATCTCGTCGATTGAAGGAATCGCCTTGGTCATCAACTGAGTAGCGATCGATGCTGTAATGTACGGGCTAATTCCCGCCATAATGATCGAGAAGCTAGACAAGCCACCTCCAGCTAGCAAGTTGACAAAGCCACCCAGGTCTGATGACGACAAAGCGGTTTTAATCACCTCTTTGAGCTGAGTTGGCTCGGCCAGTGGCACTGGAACCTGAGCTAAAAATCGATAAACAGCCACTATCAGTAGGAAAATACCAACTCGTTGCAGCATGTCCTTGTTTTTTAATGATTTAAACAGCAATTTCCAATGCACTACCCACTCCTTATTTCTCTACTTTAGTTTTAGTTTGCTTGACTCGAGCTGGCAATTCAGTCTTAATAAAGCTTCCGCCAGCAGCTTCAATCGCTTTTTTAGCACTAGCTGAAATTGCTTGAACTTTTAGCGTAACTGGCACCGAAATTTCACCTCGAGTTATGACTTTAGTTTTGACAAATGGTGATTTGATGTAATTTTGCTCAAATAGCAAGAAATTATCAACTTCTTGACCCTTCAAATCATTCAAATGATCCAGGTAGACAATTTGAGCTGGTTGTCGCTTTGACTTGAAACCTTTGATTTTAGGAATCGCCTTAATAATCGGCCTTGAACCACCTTCAAACATCGGACCCTTTTTGTTACCACTTCTCGAGCCCTGGCCCTTAGTTCCACGACCAGCTGTTTTACCTCGGCCAGCGGCGATACCGCGCCCAACTCGTCGAGATTTTTTGCTAGCAGTGATATCTAATTGATTATACTTCATTCTTTTTCTCCTTAGCTATGGATTTTTTAGCTGCAGTCTTAGGCTTGTTCTTATTAGCCAGCCATTCTTCTTGAGGTAAAACTTGACTTAGAGCTTCAATAGTAGCGTAAGCAATGTTAACTTTATTAGAAGAACCCAGCGATTTCGAAAGTAGGTTTTTGATGCCTGTCAAGTCAATAATTGCTCGAACCACACCACCAGCAATAACACCGGTACCAGGAGCAGCTGGCTTGAGTAATACTCTAGCTCCAGCTTTCTTAGTTTCGATTTCATGAGGAATAGTTTCATTAGTAATAGCTATTTTGATCATTTTCTTGCGGGCGACATTGCCAGCTTTAGCGATTGCTGTCTGCACATCAGCACCTTTAGCAACACCGATTCCAACTAGATTTTTCTTGTCACCGACAGCCACGAGTGCCTTAAATCTAAACCTTCGACCGCCCTTAACTACACGAGAAACACGATCAATGCTGATCACAGCTTCTTCGTACTGATCAGTTTTCTCAAAGCCTGGTCGTCGCTTCCGACGATCGTCACGACCACCGCGACCGCGAGCATTTCTAGGATTTCTAGTTGCTTGGGTTTTGGCAGCTTCTGGTTGCTGTTTTTGTTCTTGTTTGTCAGCCATATTAAAACTCCAATCCTTCTTTACGAGCAGCCTCAGCAAAAGATGCTAGTCTCTTGGCGTATTGGCGGCCATTTCGATCAAGCGATACTTGCTTGACCTTAGCTTTTTTAGCAGCCTTAGCGATGTCAGCGCCGACTTGAGCAGCGATTTCTGACAAATTGCCTTTTGCTTTCTTGCCAACAGAAGTTGCGCTGGCTAGCGTTTCGGCATTAGAATCATCAATAATTTGAGCAGAAACATTTTTATTTGAAATCGTCACGCTTAGCCGTGGGCGATCAGCTGTACCAACAACTTTAGCCCGAACTCGCTGTTTACGCAAACCACGATTTTTAATTTTATCAATTTCAGCCATAATTATTTACCAGCCTTTCCAACTTTTCGTATTATTTGCTCATCAGCATACTTGATGCCCTTGCCCTTGTATGGCTCTGGCTTTCTGAAGGCTCTGATTTCAGCAGCCACTTGACCAACTTGTTGCTTGTCAATACCACTGATAGTAATCTCCATTTTATCAACCTTCAGGTCAATGCCTTCTGGAGCTTCGTATTTCACTGGATGCGAGAAGCCTAGTTGCATTTCTAAGTTGCGTCCGCCGCCGTTAAGCTTAAAGCCAACACCACTGACGATTAGTTTCTTTTGAAAACCTTCAGTGACGCCAACAACAGCGTTATTTAGTAAAGTTCTCTGCAAACCGTGAGCGGCACGAACTTTGTCAGTTTCGTTTTGACGACTGACGATTGCTTGTCCATCTTCGATTTTAATATCAATTCCTGCTTGCTTGGCGACTTTATTTTCCCCTTTGGGGCCTTTGACGACAATAGCATCAGAATCGACCGTGATTGTCACGCCAGCGGGAATCTCAATTGGTAGTTTTCCGATTCGACTCATTCTTTTCCTTTCTTTTTTCTATCTATAATTTAGATTAATTTGTGTAGTATTAGTATACCTCACAAAGTAGCTCTCCTCCAAGCCTTTCTTTTTTAGCTTCTTCGCCGGTCAAAATTCCTTTTGAAGTGCTGATCAAGACAATGCCTCGACCATTTTTAACCTTGGGAATTTCATCCGCCTTCACATAACGGCGTTGACCTGGTTTTGATAACCGCTTGATCTCAGTGATGTTAGCATTTTCCTCTGGATCATTGATCGTAATTAGCAGTACATTATTTGGTTTAGCTGCTTCAACTTCAACGTTTTTAAGGTAATGATTAGCTTTAAGCTTATCAACAATCACTCGCTTCATTTTGCTTGATGGAACTCTAACTTCAGTTTTACCGACCATGATCGCATTGCGAATTCGAGTAAGTAGGTCGGCTATTGGGTCTGTAGTTTTTAATGACATATTTTTCTCCTTCCTTCCTACCAACTACTCTTTGTTACGCCTGGTATTTCGCCCTTGGAGGCTTTTTCACGAAAACTGATTCGGCTTAAGCCAAATTTTCGCATATAAGCCCTTGGTCGACCAGTTAATTGATCACGATTCTTCCAACGAGTTGGACTTGAATTACGAGGCAGTTTAGCTAAACCTTCTTGATCACCCATAGCTTTTAGCTTGGCTCGCTTATCAGCGTATTTAAGGATCATTTTTTGTCGCTTAGCATCACGCGCTAAGATTGATTTTTTAGCCATAGTTTAATTCCTCCCCTTGCTGTGAGTTTTTTCAAACGGCATACCGAAAGCTTTAAGCAAAGCTTTAGATTTTTCAGCATCACCATTTTTGATAACAAATGTAATTTGAAGACCGTGCAAAATTTGAGTTTCTTCAAAAGTTAGTTCAGGAAAGACCGATTGCTCGATAATGCCTAGGCTGTAATTGCCATCACCATCGAAAGCCGTAGCTTTGACGCCGTGAAAATCACGAACCCGAGGCAAAACAGTATTGATTAAGCGATCGAGAAATTCGTACATTCGGGCGTTACGCAAAGTCACACTTACGCCTACGCGGTTCATGCCAGCTCGAATTTTGAAAGTCGCGATTGACTTTTTAGCCATTCGATCCACTGGTTTTTGGCCGGTAATCTTGGTCAGCGTATTGGAAACAACTTCGTAATAACGTTTGTCGTCTTTTTTCTTACCAATACCAGAACTGACCACAATCTTTTCCAGTTTTGGAACTTGATTGATATTTTTGAGCTTTAATTCTGCCTGCAGTTGCTTGGCAATTTCTGTTTGGTAGCTAACCTTCAATCGAGGAGCTACAGCTTTGGTTTGTTCTTGAGCCATTATTTCGTTGCTCCTTTCTTGATTGCCTGACTCTTGTCAATCGGCTTATTGTTTAATTGTTTAGCGATACGGGTTTTTCGCCCGTTGTCATCTTTCTGATAGCCAACTCTTGTGGTTTGACCAGATTTTTCGTCAACTACTAGTGCGACTTTTGAGATCGCAATTGGTAACTGAATCTTTTTCTTGCCACCAGTTGGATTGTAAAGACTGCGTTTCATGTGGCGATTTCGTTCACCAATTCCTTCAAGGAAAACTTGGTTTTTGGCTGGTAAAATTCGGGTGACTTTAGCAATCTTACCTTTGTTGTTACCAGAAATTATTTTGACCAGATCGCCCATTTTAATTCGATTTGCCATTATAGTACCTCCGGAGCTAAGCTGATAATTTTCATATAGCCTTGGTTTCTTAATTCGCGAGGCACTGGACCGAAGACACGAGTTCCTTTGGGCATCTTATCGTCACCGATAATCACCGCAGCATTTTCATCGAAAGCTAGGGTGCTACCATCAGCCCGTCGAATTTTATCTTTCGTCCGGACTACCACTGCCTTAACCACAGTTTTCTTCTTAATTTGCCCTGTAGTGCTAGCTTCTTTGACGCTAGCCACAATCACATCACCAACTCTTGCGTAACGCCTTCGAGTTCCTCCAAGCACCTTGATGCAAAGAATCTCTTTAGCGCCTGAGTTGTCAGCGACCTTTAGACGAGTTTCTTGTTGAATCATTATTTTTCCCCTCCTTCAACTTCTTCGTCAACTTCGCCAAACTTCTCTTCAACTTCATCGCGTACCTCTACAGCTTCACGAGCTTTTTCAACTACTTCGACAAGTTCCCAAGTTTTAGTTTTTGAAAAAGGCTTGGTTTCTTTAATCGTCACCCGATCACCTTTGTTCGCTTGGTTGGTTTCGTCGTGAGCGGTATATTTTCGATTAACTGTATACTGCTTTTTGTAAAGAGGATGAGTTTCGCGACTAGTAACGGTAACAGTGATTGTCTTGTCGGCTTTGTCAGAAGTGACAAAACCAGTTAAAATCTTAGCCATATTACTGATCTCCCATTTCTTCTATTTCCATTTGATTTACAATTGTCAAAATTTTGGCAATTTGCTTCTTTAGACGCGATATTTGACCAGTATTTGATAATTCGCCTCGCAAAAGCGCCAATTTTGAATTACTCAATTCGGTTTTTTTGCTTATCAATTCCTCGCTCAATTGCTCTAAAGACATTGTGGCGTAATCTTGATCTTTTTTAGCCATGTTAATTGTCTCCTCTACTTATAAAGCGAGTTTTGATTGGTAGCTTATGAGCTGCCAAGGTCATCGCTTCTTTAGCAATTTCTCGATCGACTCCTCGAATTTCAAACAAGATCGTGCCAGGTTTTACTTTGGCCACAAAGTATTCTGGATTGCCCTTGCCGCCACCCATTTTCACGTCCAATGGTTTTTTGGTTACTGGCGTGTGAGGGAAAATTCTAATCCAAATCTGTCCACCACGCTTGATATGACGAGTCATTGCTTGACGGGCTGACTCAATCTGTCGAGAAGTGATCCGCTCGTTGCCAAGACTCATCAAGGCATGTTCGCCAAAAGCTATTTCATTGCCTGAAGTAGCTTTGCCTTCGTTGCGGCCTTTTCGAACTTTGCGGTATTTTGTTTTCTTCGGTAGTAGCATCTTATCCCCTTTCTCCCTTATAAATCCAAACCTTGATGCCTGTGGTTCCAGCAGGAGTGAAAGCGGTTGCGCAGTGATAGTCGACATTGGCTCGAATAGTATGCAGGGGCACCGAGCCGTCAATCATCTTCTCGCGGCGACTCATTTCAGCATTATTAAGTCGACCCGCGACTTCAACCCTGATACCTTTAGCACCAGCTTGCATGGTATTTTGCAAGGCCATTTTCATGGCTCGTCGGAAATTGATTCGGTGCTCTAGTTGGTGAGCAATATTCTCAGCCACTAGTTTAGCAGACAAATCTGGTCGACGAATTTCTTCGATGTTAATTTTTACTGGCAGATCAACTATTTTCTCTAGTTGAGCTTTTAGTTCTTGAACGCCAGCGCCACCTTTACCAATCACTACACCGGCTTTTGATGTGTAAATAGTGATGGTGATCATGTTTGATGATCGTTCAGTTTTAATACTGCCGATGGTTGGGCGTTGTTTGAATTTTTCTTCGATTAGCTTTCTGATATCAGAATCTTGCTTAATAAATTTTGCATTCTCAATTTTATTTTGGGTAAACCATTTTGAATCCCAATCTTTCTTGACTTGCAAGCGAAAGCTACGTGGATTTACTTTTTGACCCATTATTTAGTCTCCTTATCATCCTTAACGGCTTTGGTTGTCTTTTTGACGGTAGTTTTCTTTGATGGTTTTTGCTTAACAGTTTTTTGTTTGCCCGCTAATTCGACCAAAATGTTTGAAGCTACTACTTCGTAAGGCAAGGCTCGACCTTTGCTTGCCGGCATATAACGACGGTAACGCTTGCCATTTGAGACTGAAATCGTCTTCACAACTAGTCCAGCTGACTCAAAATTGTGATTATTTAGAGCGTTAGCTCGGGCTGATTCAATCAGTTTTTTAATTGGCTTAGCGGCTCTTCGTGGAGTGTGATCAAGAATCACCAGCGCGTCTTCAACGCTGCGACCACGAACCAAGTCAGCCACAATGGCTGTTTTGCGTGGAGCTTGATCAATTCCTTTAGCGTAAGCTCGGGCTAGGTTAATTTGTTTCATTATTTAGCCTTTCCTGCGTGCTTACGGAATTTGCGGGTTGGCGCAAACTCACCTAGCTTATGACCTACCATGTTTTCAGAAATATAAACTGGAACATGGGTACGTCCGTTGTGGACTGCGATAGTTCGCCCGACCATTTCTGGGCTGATAACACTATGGCGAGCCCAAGTTTTGATTACGGTACGATCGTCAGCGCTTAAATTAGCAATTTTTTTAGCTAATTTAAAATCAACGAACGGACCTTTCTTGAGTGAACGACTCATATTTTACCTCTTCCTCTTCGTCTCATGTCGAGTCTTAATTATCATTTTGTTTGTAGCTTTATTGCGTCGAGTCTTGCGTCCAAGAGCTAGCTTACCCCAAGGTGTTCGAGGAGCTTTACCAGTACCGTGACGACCACCATCACCACCACCGTGTGGGTGATCGGTTGCATTCATCACTACACCGCGAACCGTTGGGCGAATTCCCTTGCGGCGTTTGCGACCAGCTGAACCGATAACGATGTTTTGATGTTGAACATTTGACACCACGCCAATTGACGCCATAGCATCTACTGGAATTTTCCTGACTTCACCTGAAGGCATTTTAATCTGTGCCATTTTACCTTCTTTAGCCATCAACTGAGCCTTGGCGCCAGCTGCTCGGATTAATTGAGCACCTTTGCCAGGAGTTAATTCGATTGCATAAATTTGCGAACCGACTGGAATTTGCTTAATTGGCATACGGTTTGAGGTTTTAATTGTAGGCGACTGATCAACTGCTATCGTCTTGCCTTTAGTCATACTGGTGTCAGCAATGATGTAGTGCAATTGATTGTGTTGATCACGAACCCGAGCAATTCGAGCTGATCGGTTTGGATCGTATTCGATTTCTTCAACTGTTAAAGTTGTACCAGCTGGCAAATTGTAGCTAATCAGTCGGTATTGACGCTTAGCGCCGCCACCTCGATGTCGGACTGTGATTCGACCAGCGTTATTGCGACCAGAATTTTGCTTGCGAGCTTTCAGCAAGCTTTTAGCAGGTTTCTTGGTAGTGATTTCCGAGAAATCTTGACTAGTCATATCACGTCGAGCTGGAGTAGTTGGGTTGTATTTAACGATTGCCATTACTTAGCCTCCTCTTCTTTTGCCTCTGCTGGAGCAGCGACTTCTTGGTCAAAAATAGCAATTTTATCACCTTCAGCTAGGCGGACAAAAGCTTTTTTAGTATCTGCTTGGTAAGTTGTGCCTGGGTAATTTCTTTTGCCACGACTAAATTTTTTGCTTTTTCCTTTGTGCTTGAGTATCGTTACATTTAGAACTGTAACCTCGAATTGATCTTCTACTTCAGCCGCAATTTGAGCTTTTGTAGCATTCAGAGGTACATTAAAGGTATAAATATTTTTAGTTAACAGATCGTAAGTTTTTTCTGTTAGCCGAGGTGAAATAGTGATTTTATTAAGCATTTGCCACCTCCTTGTCTTCAGTTTTTGGCTTAACCGCCAACCAAGCTTCAATTGCGTCGAAACCCGACTTATCGATCAAAATCGCATCAGCGTTTAACAGATCAAAAACGTTTAAATATTTAGCGTTGACTAATTTAACATTTGCTAAATTATTGGTTGATCGAATTAATTCTTCGGTTTTATTAGCGGTCACTAATAAAACATTACCGTCAGCCTTTTGTTCGTCGAGTAGCTTAGCGATGTCTTTAGTTTTACCCGAAGTCTTAAATTCAACCTGTGAAATTAATTTGGCTTCATGCTGCAAACTCAGTGCTTGACAAACTGCCAATCGTTTTTCGTTTTTAGAAATGTTGATTTTGTAGTTTTGCTCACCAGTTGGACCAAAAGCAATACCACCGCCACGCCAAATTGGGTTACGGCTGGAACCGAAACGAGCTCGGCCAGTGCCTTTCTGGCGCCATGGCTTTTTACCACCACCACGAACATCGCCACGAGTCTTGGTCTTAGCCTGTGCTGATCGAGCATTAGCCAGATAGGCCGTGTAAGCTCGCTTTAGCAAGTCATGATTAGTTACTTTTAATTCAAATATTTCTGGATTTAATTTTAATTCAGCCATTATTTTACTCCCTTTATCATCACCAAACCACGTTTTGGACCAGGGACAGCGCCTTTAATGGCGATCAGATTATCTTCTTTGTTGACCAGCGCAATGACCAAGTTTTTAACAGTTACTTGTTCGTTGCCCATTCGACCAGGCATTTTCTTGCCCTTGAAGATCTTCTGAGGGTACATCGATCCGATTGATCCCAGCTTCCTGGTGTCACCCTTACCACCGTGTGATTTAGGTTGACGATGAAAATTATGCCGCTTAATCGTGCCAGCAAAACCTTTTCCTTTAGAGTT
The DNA here is from genome assembly GCA_964388235.1 of uncultured Candidatus Saccharibacteria bacterium. GTDB lineage: Bacteria > Patescibacteriota > Saccharimonadia > Saccharimonadales > Saccharimonadaceae > CAYLXN01. The sequence continues at coordinate 968 of CAYLXN010000019.1, read as the reverse complement.
ACCAGTGACATCGACCATATCACCAACTTCAAATTCGCTGACGTCAAATTTAGTGCCAACTTTCACATCAGCTGGCAATTCGTCAAGACGAACCTCTTTGATAGTTTTTGGCTTTACATCAGCTTTAGCTGCATGAGCCGCCACGGCCTTGCTCAGGTTCTTACCCTCACCAAATGCCACTTGAACTGCCGTATAGCCGTCGGTATCGACGGTCTTTACCTGAGTAACAGTTACCGGGCCAGCCTTAACGAGCGTCACTGGAATCGTATCGCCGTTGTCGCTGATGATTTGGGTCATACCAATTTTGGTACCGAGAAGTGCTTTCATTCCCTTTTTCTCCCATTTAAAATCCTTGATAAATGAGTGGTTTCGACTGACGAGTCAGTGACCTGTTCTTCTATCAAGTTTTTTATAGATTAGTTTTATATTATGTAACGATAAATTACATCAACTATTGTATCATGATTTTTTTGACAATACAAGTAGTTTGATCAATTAAAATATGCTAAAATCAGGCCAGATGAAAAAACTAAAAACTCGGCATTCCAAAGCCAAGATCGCCCTAATTATCATTGTTAGCTTGATTATCATTGGTCTAATTGCCAGTGGTGTGATTTTTTGGCTTAATTCAAAAAAGATCAGCCACAATTCTATAGATGTCTCAATAGCCAGCCAACCTCAAGAAACTAGGCAAGATACTCAACCTAAAGAGCCTTCCGACGAGAAGAAAGAAGAAAAACCTATGCCAAGCCAAAACAGCAAACCAGCTACTGAACCAACCCCCAGGCCAGCCCCAGACAAAAACCCTAGCACCCCGACATACGTCAACCAAATATTAATCGTTAACAAAAGCTACAAACTACCAGCTGCTTACGCCCCAAGTGACCTAATAACTGGCATTCAGGGGCAGCTGTACAGCAAATCGATTGACGTTGACCTGCAAGCGATGTTTAAAGCCGCTACCGGTG
>CAYLXN010000018.1:0-12097 GCA_964388235.1 uncultured Candidatus Saccharibacteria bacterium | reverse complement strand
CACCCTTTGCAACAATTTTTTGATCAATGTCTAAAATCACAAATCCAGCTGCCGAATGACCAGGATTGCCCCTAGAACCACCGTCTGAGTAAAGGAAAAACTGACCGTTGGCGAAATCTTGCGAAGGACTGATTGCTGTCGGATCATTAAGAATTGACTGTCGTTCCGCCGCTGTCAGCAAGCCATTTTCTCGAAAAGGGCTCTTATCAAGCCGAGAAGCCGACTCGACAATCGCCTTTGACCAATCATTAAGCTCAATTCCTTCAAAAGTTGGCTCCACCCACTTGGCATAAGCAATTTCCGAACCTTTAAGCTTTGACAGCTTTACCAAATAGATAATATTAATCATATCAATCGTCCGATTGGCAGCCTTTTTCGGAATCGTCACCGTATCAAGCAACTCCAACTTGTAACCATTGGTAATTTGCAGCTGATTTTTCAAATATTGACTGATCGCCTCCTCAGGCTGTTTGCCTGGCTGAAGGGCCGTAAAAGTGAAGCCAAAAAGATTATTTTTGTCTTGAGATAGCATGATTTTGTTATCATGAGCAATAATCGGTACTAGCTGAATTTTTTGACGCATATATCCTTTACATTATACAAAAACAAAGCGCCCCTGTCGAGACTGACAATAAATTCTGTGATATTCCCTGCCGTATAGGCAAGGTGGGTGCTCGCAACTTGATTCCACGGAATCAAATCATCATTAGAGCTCCCGTTCGATAATTTGTTCAGGAAAATCGATAGAATTTAAACGCTAAACAGGGACAAGTTTTATTATACTAATATTTGGTCAAAAAAGAAATGTTTTAACAGCTTTTGTTGTAATAACCACTTTTGACTATCAATCAACCTAAGTCACTAACTCCTGAAAACTGCCTGGAAAAATCCGTAAATTAATTCGGCCGTGTTGCCGATATAGCCAGACAAAAATCCTGGCACCGCACTCAACAGAACAATCACGATCAACAATCCATACGGTTCAATTCGATCAAAAACTTCTTGAGCTCTCAGTGGCAACAGCGCGTAAATCACTCGCGAGCCGTCTAGCGGTGGGATTGGTAACAGATTAAACAACATCAAACTAAGATTCACCATCACTGCCAATTGCAGCCACAAAACCGCCACGGGATTACCAGCCAGCAAAACTGACAAGCCGTAACAGATAAACGCCAGCACAAAATTCGACAGCGGACCAGATAGCGCTACCAAGGCCATCCCATAATCACCATAGCGCAATTTGCGCGAATTGATCGGCACTGGCTTGGCGCCACCAATAATCGGCCCGCCCAACACAATCATGATCAGTGGCAAGGCGAAAGACAGCACCGGATCAAGGTGTTTCAGCGGATTTAAACTGAGGCGATTATACAGTTTTGCGGTATCGTCCCCCAGGAAATAGCTAGCGTAGCCATGAGCTATCTCATGAATAATAATCGAAACCAAGACGATTCCGAAATAGATGATGATCTGACTGATATTCTCTAAACCATTCATTACTTGTAATTATAACATGCTAATTTGACTTTTAGTGAAGTTTTTACTACAATACCAAAGATACATAAATGAATTAAGAGAGTAAGGAAAGTTATGGCAGCAAAATGTGAATTAACTGGCAAAGGCAAGCAATTCGGACACAACGTGAGCTTTTCCCAGAAACGCACCAAACGGACTTTCAAGCCAAATCTTCAGAAAAAAACTTTCATGATGAACGGCAAAAAAGTCACGATGAATCTCAGCACCCAAGCAATTCGGACACTGAAGAAAAAAGGCGTTTTATAACTAAAATACCGTCTCGATTGAGACGGTATTTTGTTTTGGCTTATTTATTTGTTTAATTTAAGTTTAAAGATCGTAAATTGTTCAGGAATATCCGCCGCCTTCTTGAGCTTGATTGAGTTTGCTTCAACAACCTCACCACCATGCTCCTCAACAAAATCAGCAAATGGCCGCTGCGGCACTTCGTATTTCAGTTGTGAATCATCATAATGCACTGGCAAAACCGTCTTCGGCTCAATCTGCTTTATCAACTTCGAAGCTTGCTTGTCGTCTAGCGTATAGCCGCCACCACCAACAGGAATAATTAGCACATCAACCAGCGCTAAGTTTTCCATTACGTCCTCGAAGGCGTCTTCAGCAATATTACCAACCACACCAATCGTAAAGCCATCACAATTAATCCGATAAAAAGTGCTGTTTATCTCTCCATCCGAGTCAATCATCCGCTTAGCCGCAAAACCCTTGACCGAAATATCGGAAATTTCATATTCACCTGGACAATCCACCACCACCAACGCCTCAGGGCTATCAGCTACAAATCGCTCTTCAGTTGCTAGCTGAATGTCAGTTCCAATTTCAACATCATTCAGTCCAATCATGCTCCGCTTAGGGTCAATTTGCATAGTCCCTTTTGATGTTGTTATTTTTACAGCATTACCTCCGTTGTAGAATATTTCTAGCATTACTTTCCTCTTCCATTCATTATTTTTTATAATTTTCTAAGCTATTTGATTTATCGAGCAAAACCACATGTTCGGCGTCTAAAATATCGGTTAAAAACTTATCTTTGACACTCAAGCGATAAAAGAAATCCTGATAATCCAAAATCGTGTAATTGAGCCCAGTGCCAATTTCGGTTTCCACGCCAGCCGCCCACTTCGACAACTGACCATTCTTGTTGTCACCGACGATCAACATGTCAACTTGAGATACAGACTCTCTGACCAGTTGTCCTGCCAAAACCACCAATTCTGAAATCGGACTGATTTTCGCAATTCGTGTTTGCCAAGTCGCTAGCTTATGATCAGGGTCGGTCTCGATTGACTCAGTTTTTTCTTCAGCCACTGGCATCTCAACCGTATCTTCGATTGGCTCGGCTTCTTGCTCAGCTACTAGCTCAGTTGTTGGTTCGACCTCAGTTGCTGTCTCGGCGCTCACCTTATCAGCTGATGGTTGTTGCTTGATCAAAGCAGTCTTTGATTTTGCAGAAGCGACTTTCGTTTTCTCTGGCTCGGAAACAGTCACTGCCGACATATCCTCACTCTTCAAATCTCGATCAAACATCATCGCTAGCGGCTTAAAATACTTAAATTTAGGATTTAGCCGATAAAAAAGCTTGTTCGACTTACCTGATTTCTTGACCACCCCAATCTTCTGTAAATTATCTAATTCACGCCGCACAGAATTGATTTGTTCATCAATTTCTCGAGTGATTTCCCGGACGTAATAGTCCTCCTCTTGATTAGTGAAAAATAATTCCAACAGCTTTACCCGAGTTTTGGAACTAAACAGACTTTTAACTATTTTGTTCGCCATGGTTTAATTCTAACATAAACCAAGTAATTATTCTAATATTTTCTTTAGCTGCAAGTCATCTGGCAAATCTGTAAACCAAACCAAATCGTCCTGACGGCGTCGCCACCAAGTAATTTGTCGTTTAGCGTACTGCATATCCTTTGTTGTCGATAAGTCAACAAATGTCTGTTGATCAATTTCTCCCTGAATTAGCCGCCACGCCAACTGATAAATATTAGCCGACAATGCAGGATTATTTAAACCCCATTTAGCAACTAGCAGCTTTGTTTCCTCCAGCAAACCAGCTTGTAGCATCTGCTCAATCCGTTGTTTTATTCGCAACTTTAGTAACTTTCGGTCTGGATTTAGAGCGATTATCTTGGTGTCCGTACTTAACTGCTGTCTTTTGGCTGATTGGCCTTTAGTTTCGATGGTTCGAATCAAATGACGCTTGTTGTTAAAATTACTTGGTAACTTGTACCCCTGTTGTTTAATTACTGTTGTTAATTCCTCAACAGTCATTTGGGCCAATCCTTGTCGCTCTGCCATCGACGCTCGATCGCGAAAACTAAAATCATAAACCACCGCCTCGACAAATAAGCCGCTGCCACCGACCAAAATCGGTAGCTTACCGCGCGCCTGAATATCGGCAATCTTAGCTGCAGCGTAAGCCTTAAAATCGGCCACCGTCCACAACTGATCAGGTGCCACTAAATCCAAACCCCAGTGAACCGCTTGTCGCCGCTCTTCTATCGTCGGCTTAGCCGTACCAATGTCCACCCCCTGGTAAACTGTCCGTGAATCAGCACAAATAATTTCACCATCGTAGCGCTTAGCAATCTTAATCCCCAAACTAGTTTTACCACTAGCAGTTGGGCCAACCACTGCGACTAGCTTAGCGGTGGCTTTCATCGGTGTTTAGGTTTTGTAAATAGTCAGCCAGCTCGGTCAACTTAACCTTCTCTTCCTTGTCTCGCAATCGCAGACTAACTTCAGCCGCCGCCTGATCCTTCAGGCCAATTATTATCTGAACTGGAATCTTCAACAGCGTAGCTTCCTTGATCTTCTTGCCAAGCGATTCTTGACGATCATCGATACTAAACCGAAGCTGGTTATGTTTAACTGGAGTTTCAAGACTAATCGTCGCCAATATTTGCTTGACCTGCTCAGCGTAGTCTTCGACTTGATCACTAATTGTTAAAATTCGAACCTGCTCAGGTGCCAGCCAAAAAGGAAACCAGCCAGCCGTATGTTCAATAAATACACTCAAAAACCGCTCCACCGAACCTAAAATTGCGCAGTGGATCATCACTGGCGTCTGTTGATCGCCATGGTCGTCAACATAAGTCAGACCAAATCGGCCCGGCATTACGAAGTCCAATTGGACTGTCGCCACTTGATGCTCACGGCCCAAAGCGTCGCTAGCCATGAAATCGATTTTTGGGCCATAAAAAGCCGCCTCGCCCGTTTGTTCGTAAAATTCCATCTGATGATTTTCAACTGCTTGCCGAAGCTGAGCTTGACTTTGCTGCCACAAGTCAACATCACCTAAATAAGCGTCACTATCATCTCGATAACTCAAACGAGTTCGCAATTTCATACCGAAAGTTTGGTAAGCTCGACTCGCAACTTGAATCAAATTATCAATCTCTTGCCCAATCTGCTCAGGCGTACAGAAAATATGACTATCGTCTTGAGTAATTGACCGCACACGACTCAAGCCGCCCAGCTCACCAGTTTTTTCGTCACGATAAACGGTTGTCGTCTCGAGATAACGCTGCGGCAAATCCCGATAACTGCGTGGCTTGGAAGCGTAAATTTGCGTATGATGTGGGCAATTCATCGGTTTTAACACAAAATCGTCGCTAGTTTCTTGACTCTTAACCAAAAACAGCTCCTCGCCAAACTTAGCCCAGTGACCTGATTTCTCATATAATTCACGCTTAGTGATGTGCGGAATCCAAACTTTTTCAAAACCAAATTCTTGCCGGAGTTGATTGGTAAAACCAGCCAACAAATCACGCAACACCGTGCCTCGAGGAGTGAACATCGGTAGGCCTGCCCCAACCAAATCAGAAAATGTGAATAAATCTAGCTCTTTGCCCAATCGCCGATGGTCCCGTAATTTAGCCTGCTCAATCATCTCCAGATAATCAGTTAATTCAGCTTCTGTTGTAAAAGCTACACCATAGATTCGCTGCATCTGTTGATTGTCAGCTTTACCTCGCCAATAGGCCCCTGCTACGCTGATTAATTTAAATACTCCTAGTTCTGTTGTGTTTTTTACATGAGGCCCTCGACACAAGTCGGTGTATTTCCCAAGATGATATAAGCTGATCGCCTGCTGATCACCAAACTGTTCTTGGTGATCAATTTTAGTGGTGCCAAATTTAGCAAAATCATTTAGCAGCTCTACTTTTAGTTTCTGCCCCGCTTCTTCTGCCCACGCGACCGCCTGTTCCAAACTAACCTCTTGGCGAACAAATTCTTCTTTATTAGCAATAATTTTCTTCATTCGCTTCTCAATTCGCGGAAAATCCTTCTCCGAAATCAGATAATTTGGATTATAAACATCATAATAAAAACCGTCCTTAATACTTGGACCAACGCCGAATTGGGTCTCCGGCCACAACTCACTAATCGCCCGTGCCATCACATGGGCCATCGAGTGGCGCATCTGATCCAATTTATCTTCTGCCAATTGCTGATCAATCTGATCCATAATTATCTCCTTTTAATTAAAAAATACGCAAACTATTTGCGTATTCGGACCCAACTTTCTCGGGCGGTTCCACCGAATTTCTCTTTCGAGCTCTCTTTGGGTTGATTTATCCCGCAACACCACGGGCGACTCCTGTGTTTGGTAGACACGATCAATATCTGGTTAAATTATAGCATAAAATTAAATAATTTGTGATATAATAACAACACTCGAGCGATAACTCGATGATAATTATATATGCGGGCGGTTAGCTCAGTTGGCACCGAATCGATGACGCATCCTTGGATGTGCAAGATGCCAGCAGATTTAGCACCCTAGAAAAGCACCATTCAAAATACGGGCGGTTAGCTCAGTTGGCACTGAATCGATGACGCATCCTTGGATGCACGGAACGCCAATCAAGTTACTTCCCGAAAGCACCATACATTTTATGGGCGGTTAGCTCAGTTGGCACCGAATCGATGACGCATCCTTGGATGTGCAAGATGCCAGCAGATTTAGCACCCTAGAAAAGCACCATTCAAAATACGGGCGGTTAGCTCAGTTGGCTAGAGCGCATCCTTGACGTGGATGAGGTCATAGGTTCAAGTCCTATACCGCCCACCACAAACTACTCACCTTTTGGTGGGTATTTTGTTTAGTTCAAAAATAGATTAAAATTAGATTAATTATGATTAATAATATCGCCACCATCAATAGTTTATTGCTCGAGTTAACTGAGGGCAATGAAGAATATGCTCAATTCAACAAACGGATTGTTAATACCAATAAAACCGTCCTCGGCGTGCGAATTCCTGATTTACGAAAACTAGCCCAAAAACTGGCCAAAGACAGTAGCCTTAAAGACATTGATCAATTATTAAACTCGATTGACCCGAAAATCTATGAAAATACCCTGCTGGCTGGATTGACGATCACTTATTCATCGTTGTCGAGCGCTGAACAGATCGAATTAGCCAAAAAATACCTCAAGTTGGTCGATAGCTGGGCAGAAATTGACAGTTTCGTCCCCAAGCGCCGCCACGATCTAGATCAGTGGTGGGATTTTGCTGATGATTGCCTTAGCTCACCTCACGAATTCACTGTTCGCTACGGCGTGGTTGAGATGATGGGCAATTTTTTAACCGAAGATCGTATTAAATCGGTCTTTGACCGCTTGCGCCAAGTCAAGCACAACGGCTACTACGTCAAAATGGGGATGGCCTGGCTCTACGCCAGTGCTGCTGTTAAATTTTATCATCTAACTATTGATGAAGTCACGACCGCCCCGATCGACCCCTGGACCAAAGCCAAAGCTCTCCAAAAAATGCTTGAGTCGCGTTGTTTTGACGACCAACAGAAACAAATTATTAGAACTCTACGTCAAAAACTAAAGACGAAGTAGTATAGGCTAATTATAGCTAACAACCAATTGTCTTAGTTATTTTTTATTATCCCCATGTTTCAAAAGTTTTCCACTAGCGTTTTAGCCTGAGGCCTAGCTTTTTTATATCACTATTCAATTTTCGCGTGAAGAATGTTCGGTTGACAAAAATTAATAATATTAGATAAAAATAAGCGGTTTGTCAATCGCCTTTCGACAAAATCGCCATGCCGCTAAAGCCAAGTTTGCTAAATTAAATCTCACCCTCAAACCAAAGTAGAATACCAACAAACACCTTTTAATATCATCAGACTAATAATCACCAAGCACCAAGAGTTAATTTAAAACTAAATCACTAACCACAGCCGCCTTGCTCGCTTCACGCCAAACCATCAGCCAAAAAAATTGAAGCCCCTCGGGCTCCAACTATCACAGCCTTGTCATTAATCAAAAAACACAATCGCCAACGAGCAAGCAGAAGCCAGCTAAATAGTTTTAATTAACCTCTCTATTTATCATCTTCTGAAGTAGCCGTTTTTGACCCATCTTCAGTCTGAGCTTTTGCCTTATCAGCCTTCTTCGAATTTTTACCCGTATTGTCGTCAACCACTTTTTTCTCAGTTACATCAAACTTATCTAAATATTTACCTGATAATAACCGCATTTGGGCGTTCAGAGCAGTGAACGAGGCGTAGAAAACAGCGGTAGCAGGCACCAAAACCCATTGCAATAGCATACCAATTTCACGACTTCGCCTGTAGCGCCTTGGCCTAGGTGGCAACATCTGCAGCGACAGAAAGATGGTCGCAACCAAAGCAATCATAGCAATTTGCTGAATCGTTGCCACAGTCGTCGGCAGCTGATGAGCGGCAAAACTACGGTAAGATAGTCGGCTAACTAACAGCGGCACCCAACCACCAAAAGCGATCAATAACGGCGATGTAGCCTGCGACACAAAGCCTTCCATCAACCGAATCAGCTTAGCTACCGCATCAAACAACGGCAACTCACGACGCATCCGCCAAACATTGGTCGCCACGTAGGGCACGTCCGACACCCCGTAAGACCAACGCCGCAGCTGAATAAACTGCGCCTTAAGACTCTTGAAATAATTATCGGCAATCACAGCATCCTGATAGATTGGCACTGAAATTGGCAAAACTGCATAATTACCCTTGAAATGGAAGTAGCTGCGCCAAAATTGATGGCCATCCTCGACCACCGTGCGAGTACTCCAAAAATCCATCTCCTCAAGAGCGTCGAGCGGCTGGGCATGCGAGGCAAAGTTACGCAAACTGTGCTGACGAGTTGTAGAAATGATATTCCAGAAAGAATTAGTAAAAGCAATCACTCGCATCGGCGCTGGCACGTCCCAAACATTGCCCGTAAACACGGCAATCGGCTGGTAAGAAAGATATTTGCGCTCAACATTGGTGATAAATTCATAAGTAATGTTATCGAAATAAGTAAAGTGCGGTTTATTATCGCAATCAAGTGTCGTCACCAAGACATCTTTGGAGTCAATCCCCTTGTCTCGACAATACTTGCTCATTTCTTTACCAGCAAAAGTAATGTTTCCGCCTTTACCGATCACTTCATTCGGCATGCCCGCTGGGTGCTCGATCGCCACAAAATCAAAAAACTTTGATTTGTATTTGTCAGTTAATTTTTTAGCAGTTTTAGCCATCGCCTCACCGCCTCGCTGTTCGTACGCCAAGCAAATGATCATCTGTTGTTTGTTGTAAAATGAGTCCAAAACATAGCCGATGGTCGTATCAATAACCTCAAACGGTTCATTGTAAGCCGCCACAATCACTAAATTATAAACTTGATCCACCCGCGGACAGTCACTGTCCTCCGCCTGATAATAAGCGATTTTGTCCAGATGGTCTTGATAGCCAAATTCCTGCTGATCACCGTGAAAAGGCCGCCCTTCCTCTAGATCCAACAGTCGCTGATGCCAATCAACCACCATCGCTTTGTCCATCCTTTTCTTGCCTTTGATAGTGCTAATAGCGATCGCCACTCCTTTGACAAACACAAATACCACAATCACCAGTACATACAGCGCCCCGCAAAGTGGATTTATCCACGATAAAATAATACACAACAACAGCACCGTCAATGTCAGAAGCGGCACTATCATCTCCCAAAAACGATAGGCCCGACTGCGCTTGCCAGTGGGAATTTCTCTCATGAAATTGGGGTTATTGGTTGATTTTGTCATGATTTATTACCTCGGTAAATTAATAATTCTTGAAAAAACGAAAAACATTAAAAACAAGATAAAAATTGACAGACTCAAGACTAAAATTGAAGCCGGTTTCTGGCGCTTGACTAGTAGTTTGATGCCAATGGCGTTGTTAATTACCCCGATAATAACCGCCAAAATTGGCCAACCAAATAAATAATACCATTCGTTGCGGTAATAATAAGGCGAACTGAAGCCGTTGTAGCGCGACATAATCCGCAGCTCGGCTGGCTTGATTTGAAATAATGAAAAAGCGATAAAGATCAAGCTGACAATTAAAAGACCAATCGACAAACCCAAAACTAGCTTATCTTTGAGGATAATTTTGTACCATTGGGTTGTTTTTGCTTTACCTGCCATAATTTTATAATTGTGAAGTCGATAAACTTAACAAATTACCTGCAATCATTATAGGTTTTATTGCTCGGTTTTGCAAGTCAAACAAAAAACAACTGATCAGCTTTCAGTTGTTGGAAATAATTTAATTGTTGGAGCCGCCGACCAGGATTGAACTGATGACCTACGCGTTACGAGTGCGTCGCTCTACCAACTGAGCTACGGCGGCAAATAAACTAAAGTTATTATAACATGTTGACAAAAATAGTTGAAATTTACAATCAACTCTGCTATTATATGATAACTTACGGGTCCGTAGTGAAGATGGCCTATCACGCCTCCCTGTCACGGAGGAGATCGCCGGTTCGAATCCGGTCGGACCCGCCAGAAACATCTCATAGTTTATGAGTTGTTTTTTATTTGAAGCTTAAATTATTGCGGCTGATTGTCTTGTTCTTCGTAAATTCCACTGGTATCAATGTAGAAGTGAAGCTGGTCCTGTTTGAGCTTTTCCACCGTCTGGCGAAATTTGGTCAAAAGCACCGTGATTGATTTAAAACTAAGTTTTTTGTCGTCCTTGCTAATTAATTGCACAATCGTATAGTCACCACCCCGCTCTTCATTGAAGAAATCAGACACTTGCTTGGGCTGGAGCTTCAACGCCTGAACCGATCGACCGCTATCGTTGTTAGTGTGCGGCACTTCAGAGTAACTGGTGATAACCACCCGTTGATCTTGTTCATATTTTTTGATCACTTGGTCAAAATTCGAGCCATCTTTTTTGATTTGGCTGTCAATTTCTTCAGCTAATTTCTTAGCATCGTCATCAACCGAAATCGAGGCCAAACGGACCATCAAGGCGTTTTTAATTAAAATATTGCGATAATCATCGACACTCATTCCAAAATCAGTTTCGATTACTTGACTGGCTTTGTTGGCCAATAATTGGTCGGCGTTATAAAAACCGATCGCCGTTCTTTGAAAATATTGATCAACCATCTCATCAGTTACTTCGATTTGATTCTGGCGAACAATTTTTCGGGCATAAGCGGCATCGATGGCCGTATTAATCGACTGTTGCCGATAAACTCGATCGGCGTCAGTGTTGTGATGTTGAGCAAAATTACTGTTTTCTGTGTAATGCTTGGACGCCAGATACGGCGCTAGATAATCATCAAGTAAAACATTTTCTTGTTCAATCGTGGCGATTGGCAAAGGAATAACTTTTGACACATTATAAACGAACTCGCTAGTATTGCCTCGCTTATAAACGCCAAACAGAAAGATGCCGATAAAGATGATAATCGCCAAGCTAGCGATCAAAATAGTTCGTCGCACCAAAACCGCCCGACTAGCTTCGATTGGGGTTTTATATTGACTAGCTTTTGATAAAATCTCTTGGCGATAATGTTCAATTGTGGCATTAGTGATTCGGCCATTAGCTGATTGTTTGGCTTGTTCAGCGCTAGCACTGGCCTTGTCTTTTTTATTACGCTTAAAAATTTTACTCATTATCATCCCCTTTTATTGTTAAATCTTGCAATTGGTTGTAAGCTTCTTCGGCTTCGGCGATAGTCGCCAAAGTCAACGAACCGCTGTCGGTTCGAACAATTATATTACCAAACCCCAGCATATCCGCCAAAAACCCAGGTGTGTCATAGGCAATATTTTGAATTGAACTTAAATCGATATCAGTAATTGTTCTTTTGAAAAAACCGCGCTGATTGATGTAGCGTAGCCGCTGATTAGTCACGATAATCACCGTGAAATACCAAGGCACTAATTTCACCAGCAAAATTATCAAAGCTAAGGTTATCACTCCCCAGGCCAGATATTTCATCGCTTGATGGTCAAAAGCTATTAGCAAACCAACCCCAGCTATTATCATAGCCAGGGCGATTAGTAAAAACTTAAAAATAAAGACAATATCGTGCCGATACAGAGCAAAAATTTGCTCATCGTCACGCTGGCCGTCAAAGCTATAATCGTCAGTTTGCTGATTTTTAGTCATAATTTTCTGGTACCCCGAGCAGGAGTCGAACCTACAACCTTATCCTTAGGACGGATCTGCTCTATCCAGTTGAGCTACCGGGGCGCTAAGCTCCATTATACCATTTTTACAACAAAATTA
>CAYLXN010000017.1:0-12131 GCA_964388235.1 uncultured Candidatus Saccharibacteria bacterium | reverse complement strand
ATAATTATAAATATAGTGATTTAATTTAATCACAAGCGAGATGGGAATGCAAGGGTTTTAAGCGAAAAACTAGTTAATTTAATTTGTCGTTGAGGTTTTTCATTTCGTCAAGCGAAATTTCTCCGTCCAACAATTTTTTGACGTTCACCCCGACTTGGATCCGTCGGTCTTTTTGCTTTGCCAACTCGACCTCTTCTTGCTGTTTGAGCTTAGCTAGCTGCGAATCGATCAAACCCTGATCGGCGCCACCGTCAAGCAGCAACTGTCGATCGTCTTGCAGATCCGAATAATAATCATAGTTTTTCACCACTGATTCAAGATCAAGTTTTTGATTAAACTGACGAGCATAATTAACAATCTCCCCTAGTGTTCGCTTAAGTACCTCAGGGCTAATATTTTGCAGCAACCGATTAACATCAATCGAGTCAATCCCCTCCTCACGAAAAGTACCAAGCCGAAGCGCCGTCTTCTCAGCCCCAAGCCGCGACGCCAACAATTGAGGACTGCCACCGCTTCTCAGCGAATCCTGTAACAGATCGTCCGCATCAACACTATCAAGTCGAGCGATTAAACGATTGATATCCACCCCTGATTCTTTCAGTTCCTCAAAATACCATTTGATGTGCTGTGAAAACATTTTCTCGACCAGCTGGTTCGGATCGATGTCACCACCCGCCCGATTTAAATCATTGATTTTGGCTGCGATCAAGTCACTAGTCAATCGCTTGGTAATCAATTCCACGTCACCACCAAGGCTGATTAATTTATCAAGATGATTAGCAATTATTACCGATGAATGTAGCCGCCGAATGATATCATTGGTATCGGCGCCTGCGGCTTTCAGCTGATCAATATTATCAATCACCTCTTGCGATTCCATTTTGTTGATCAAAATCTTCGGATCGTACCGACGAGTCAACTGCTCAATCGACGACTGCTCGATGATCGATCGCACTCGCTCTTCGTCCATCAACTCGACATTGTCACCAATTTCTGGCCGAAGTTGATGTTGGTGTTTGGCTAGCTGACCACTCTTGAATTCGTTGATTTTAGGATTAATTTGCAAATAATCGCCGACTAGCTCTTCTTCGATCGGCGAATCGAGCTCGTACAAAAATCTCAACTCTTGATTATTAAAATCAATGCCTAACTGCCGCTTCTCCTCCATCAAATCAAGCAGTTTTTTATCAATATCTTTGGATGATTCTGAGTCTTCAACGCTATTGATATCAAAATCTTGCTGTCGCAACTCCAGCAACTGGCTAATCGGCGAATCCAAAACCCGCTCCAACTCACGCTTAGCCGCCCAGTTGACTCTTGAGATATTTTCTGGAGTTTCAGGCCTGTGATTATTGAAATTTTCAGGATTCATGATGACTTGACCTTTCTTGTTTAAATAAGGTTAAATATATACTTATTATTATACTAAATTTTGCTAAAAAAGTCAACAAGCTTACGATTGCGGCTTGATTAAGTTGGCTGACTGCCCTGTCTCGAGAATATCGATGAGGTTTTTGACTGCCATTTCAACCATGTTAGCCACTGCGTTGTCGGTGTAAAATGCCATGTGTGGCGTCAAAATCACATTTGGCAAACTCTGCAACCGCCGAACTTGCGGGCTAGAGATGATTTTGCCAGAAAAATCATGAGCCACGTACTCACGCTCATCTTGATGCACGTCCAGCGCCGCACCTGCCAAGTGGCCCGACTCAAGCGCCGCCGCCAAATCATCAGATTTGACCAGCCCACCACGACCGACGTTGACTAGATAACTACCAGCTGGCAATAGTTGGAGTGTTCGCTGATTGATTATATTTTCAGTAGCTGAATTAAGCGGTAAATAGATCATCAGTAGATCAGTCTGGCTCAAAAAATAGTCCAAATCTGGCTGATAAAGCAAAATATTTTCTAATTCAGGATCAGGATTGATATCATAAGCAGTGATTTTAGAGCCAAAGCCATGAAAAATATTAGCTGCAATTTTGCCGATGTGACCCGTGCCCATAATCCCGATTCGCAAATCTTGAATTTCTTTGCCCAGCAAATTATCCAGCCGAAAATCTTGATGTGTTAGTTTGTTAAATAATAACGGTAATTTGCGAGTCAAACTCAAAGCCAACGCCACTGAAAATTCAGCGATTGCGTTCGGTGAATAATCTGGCACTCGCGCAAATTTTACCCCGTACTCTTCCGCCAACCCGCCATCAAAACCATCGACACCTGCCGAGCGAAAAGACGCCGCCGTGATCTGCTGCTGCTGAATATGTTCGTAGACTTGGCGATCGTAGGTCCGCGCCATGGTGTCGGTAAAACCGTCGCAACCATCCAGCAAATGCTGATTGGCCGCCGACAGTGGATTTTTGGTCAGCAAGCATTCGAGTTGGTATTTTTCAGCCACTCGCTTAAATTCTGGAATTTCATCTGGCCGTACGCCAAAATTGATTATTTTACGCATCCCCACCCTATTTGAATTACTCAGTTGCCTCGGTTTCGTCCTCTAAAACGTTGATCCGATCATTAGTATCGTCGATTAAAATCTTGTTTTCTTCTGGCTTGTGCTGGTCGTTTGGCTGGACATCAGTCACGGTTTGGTCGCCAGTTTTGGCCTGATCAGCTGAATTAGTCCGTGGCTTAATTACCATGAAAAACATCGCCACACCAACTGCGATCACCACCAAGGCTATTGCCACAAAAATAATTAAACCTTTAGCGCTTTGTTTTGGATTATCTTGCATATTTCTCCTTATTTCTTATGGTTAATTATTATAATCGGTTAGTTAGTTTTTATCAAATTTAACTTCTGGATACAAACTTCGCGTCACTTGGTCGATTTCAAATCGCAATTGCGGGAATGGCACGCCTTCACGAGCGGTCACGCCTTCAAAAATCCAAAATACCCGCTCGCTATAGCCCCAACCACAAGTCGGCGGCATGCCGTACTCAAGCATTTCAACAAAATCAATATCGAGCATCATCGCCTCGTCGTCACCCGCATCGCGCATCGATTGCTGTTCGACAAATCGATTCAGCTGATCGATCGGGTCATTAAGCTCTGAGTAGCCATTGCCAAGCTCACTACCACCGATCACCGCCTGGAAACGCTCAGTCAGTCGATCATCTTCAGAGCTGGTCTTTGACAGCGGCGAAATGAATTTTGGCGTATTAACCAGCCAAACTGGCCCCGCCACGTCTTTGCGAATATTTTTCCACAATTTATCAATAATTCGGGCTCGATTATCAGCTTTTTCAACTTCGAGATTGTGCTGTTTCAAAACCGCTTTAATGTCTTCTAGACTCGAGTCAAAGACATCAATGTCATAATGTTCTTTGATCACATCGGTGTAATTCCAAATCTCCCAGTCTTTGTCCATATCAATTTCCATGCCGTCTAGTTTGAATTTGAGTGTACCAAAAGTCTGCTTCAAGACGTATTTATACATCTCCTCCATCATCTGCATGCCGTCTTGCCAGTTGGCGTACGCCCAGTACCACTCCATCGCCACGTGCTCAGGCAGATGTTCCTCAGTGTAATTTTCATTGCGAAATCGCGGACCGATGTCGTAAACTTTTTCATAACCAGCCCCAATCAACCGCTTGAGTGGCAACTCATGGCTGATGCGCAGATAAAAATCTTCATCCAGCGCTTCCATTTTGGTCACAAACGGGGTCGCATCAGCGCCACCAGTGGTGTGCTCCAAAACTGGAGTATTAATTTCAATAAAACCGCGTTGATTGAGAAAATCGCGCGTTGCCTGCCAAAACTTCGAGCGGCGAACAAATCGCTCCCGCACATCCAAATTAGCGTTCATGTCCAGATAGCGACGACGTAGCCGCTCTTCTTTGTTTGTCAATGTCGTCGGAATTGGTCGCAAACTTTTCGCCAGTAACCGCAAATTCTTGACGTTAACTGAAATCTCGCCAGTTTGAGTCTTAATTACTTCGCCTGTCGCTTCGACAAAATCGCCACCGTCCAGCAGTTTAATTTGCTTAATCCCCAGCAGCCCAGCTTCAGGCTGCGCGTCGCTGATTTCACCTTGACGAATAAATAATTGAACTTCGCCTGACTGATCACTCAGCACCAAAAACGCCAGTTTACCAAAACTGCGGATGCTTTTGACTCGCCCCGCCACGGTCACCGTCTGACCTTCAAGCTCTGCAAATTGATCAATCACTACTTGTGCTTGCTGGTCACGGTGTGACTGACTAGGATATAAATTATACCCCAAATCTAATAATTTCTGCCTTTTGTCAAGGCGTTCGTTGCGATATTCTTCTAAACTAGCCATATGAGCTAATTATACCAGAGACTGGTCGGCCCAGCCTAATTAATCGATTTGATTTGGTATTCAGTCTCGCCTTTTGGCGTCACGACGGTGAATTTATCACCAACTTTTTTGCCGCAAGCCGCTTGACCGATTGGCGATTCGTTGCTAATTTTGCCCTCTAGTGGATCGGCTTCAATTGGCCCAACCAGCTGATATTCAGTGGTTTTTTTCTGGCCAGCTTTGACCACTTCGATCACACTGCCCATACCCACCACATTTTTCTTAGTGGCTTTTTCGTCGATAATATTGACGTTCATCAAAATATCTTCGATTTCAGCAATTCGGGTTTCAGCCGTGCCTTGCTCACTTCGAGCGGCGTCGTACTCAGAATTTTCGCTCAAATCACCAAATTCACGTGCCGTCGCAATCCGATCGGCAATTTCGCCTCGTTGTGATTTTAATTCTTCCAGCTCAGCCACTAATTCAGCTAAACCTTCTTCAGTTACATCAAATTGTTTTTTCTTAATCATTTTCTCCCTCTTAACCGAAATTAAAACCGAATCAAGTCGGCTTCAATTCTTTTTGTATTAATATTTAGTCTGGTTAATTCTACCAATCAACCGTTCGATTGTCAACATTTCCGTATCACCTGTTGCACGATTTACAACCTCTAGCTCTTTGGCTGGCTGATCCAACAATCGGTCACTAACTGTCACTCGATAAGGAATGCCCATTAATTCAGCATCGGCAAATTTCTCACCTGGCCGAGCCTGACGATCATCGAACAACACCTCAACACCAGCTGCCGTCAGCGCCTGATAAATTTCTTCTGCCCACGACAACGATTGTTGACCAATTTGCACTAAATAAACCTGCACTGGAGCGATCGCCATCGGCCAAACCAACCCTTTTTCGTCAGCAAAATGTTCCGCCAACAAGCCCATCAGTCGACTTGGCCCAATGCCGTAACTACCCATAAAGACCAACTGCTGCTTACCGGCTTCATCGGTATATTTCAAATCCAAAGCTTCAGAAAATTTAGTACCGAGCGTGAAAATATTGCCAACCTCAACCGCCTGCCGCTCCACCAGCTCTGATTTGTCAATTTCTAAATCAGCCAACACTTCGTCATTGTAAACTTCTTTGTTGATGGCAATTTTCTTGGACTCATGAACATAAATCGTATCTTCGCCAACTTGACTCAACGTCTGAAATTCGTGCGAATATTTAGCAAAACTACCACCCGAGGCGAAAGTTTTGTAGGTAATATCACCAATTCCCAACCGCTGGTAAACTCGATCGTAGGTTTGGCTAATTAAATCATAAAATTGCTGATGCTCCGCCTCGTCACGGCAAAAAGAATACATGTCTTTCATCCAAAACTCCCGACCGCGCATCAAGCCCGATTTTGAGCGCAATTCATTGCGAAACTTAATCTGAAATTGGTAAGGTAACACCGGCAAATCTTTGTAACTAGAAATAAAATTGCGCATCAAGTCCGTCAGCGGCTCTTCATGAGTTGGCGCCAAGCCGATTTCTGTGCCGCTAGCCAGCTTGGTTTTAAACCAAACATCCATCACCGAATCGTCCCAGCGACCGGATTTTTGCCAAACTTCAGCCGCTTGCAAAGCCGTCAAGCTGAGTTCATTGCCGCCAATCGTGTCCATTTCTTCACGAATAATTTGGATAATTTTATCCAAAACTAATTTTCCCAGCGGCAAATAGGCGTAAACTCCCGCCATTTGTTTGTGGATAAATCCGGCTTGAATCAGCAACTGGGCGTTTTTGGCCGTCTCATCAGCTGGTAAATTTTTGGTGGTTTTGGTGAATAATTTTGAATAGCGCATTCTCTCTCCCCTGTTATTTTGACAAAACATAAAACGCCAAAGCGTTCTTGATCATATGCAATACTATAGCACTATTTACCGAACCTGTCATTTCGACTGTCCAGCAAGCCACCATCGACAAGACAAAAGTATCGATACCGACATTTAACTGCCCGTGCATCAAACCGAAAACTAGGCTGGTAATGATCGCCGCCAACAGTTTCGATCGAAAAGACAGTCGCTGACGCTGGTTTTTTGGTGGAAAAAAATTAAGCTGACGCAATTTATGATATAGATAGCCACGAAACAAAATTTCTTCAACGGCTGGCGTTAAGAAAACTAAAATTACCAGCGCTAAAGTCCAAAAAACCTTGTCAGCTAAATGGAATTTATTAAATGGCATTGGCTGGATCTGGTCCAACCCCGTCCAACCCAACTCTTGCAGGCCCCAAAACACCAACATCATCAAACTGAAATAAATAAAGAAGCTAGCCACGCCGAAAAACATTTCTCGCCACTTGAGCCAGCCCGTAAAGCCATAATCTGTCAATTTACCAGCCAAAAAACCACAACGTTGCCTGATCGGCGCTAGCTTATTAGGCAAAATTACTACCATCATCATCAGCACCAAATACAGCAAAAAGCCCAAGAAAAAAGTTTTAAAAACGGGATTAAACAGCAAATCAAGCAGCCAATCCGAGATCGTCAATGACCAGCGAGCCTCAAGCAGCGCTTCAAAAACCTGCGCTACTACAAAAACCACCGCAAAACTAACCACCGCCCCGACGCCAAACCAAATTAAGACGATGGCTAGCTGTTGAAGCTTGGTTTTGAGTGGCAAATTAGCGATGTTTGATTGATCAGCTAAAGTTATTTTTTTCATTTGAGCCTAGAAAAACTTAGTTATATCACTAACGGTAATCACCACTGCCAGCGCCAAAATCGCAATCATACCCGCCGCTTGGATATTTTCTTCGGTTTCTTTAGTTAACGGTTTTTTAGCTAATCGAAAAAGCATGGTCACAAACCATCGACCACCGTCAAGCGCCGGAATTGGCAAGGCGTTCATCGCCGCCAAAGACACTGAAATTATCGCAATAAAAGCCAAAATAAAACCAAAATCCGCTCCGATCAAAGCTGGAAAAATTACCCCTAAAATCCCGATTGGACCAGCCACCGAATCGCTAGCCTGCGATAGCTTTTGCTTGCCAACCTGCTTGGTTTGTTGATTAAAACTAAATCGCTGGACAAAACCAGTCACCGAATTAACCAACAAACCGCCTAGACCTTTGTAAGTCTCGCCCACTAGTTGTGCGGTCGTCCCTAGCCCAACAATCGGTGCCGACCAAGTCGAGTAAAAATGCTTCGATTGAGATTGAGCTGTCCCTAAGTAACCTTGATCATCAACTCGTTTAGCATTCAATCGAATATTTCTCGATGACTGCTCACCATCACGCCGATAAACAACCGCCACATCCTTGCCCCGGTTAGCCTCTGCCAACTCCGACACTTGATCAGTCAGTGTAATTTCAGTATCGTTAATTTTAATAATCTGATCTTCGACCTGCAACCCAGCCTTGTCAGCTGGTGAATCTTTAGCCACGTGGACAACCTCAACCGGACTGATCACTGTTCGACTATCACTTGCCACTTGGAATTGGTTGGCGATCATCTCCGGCATGCCGATCCAAGCTGTGATCGTAAATAAAATCACCGCCAACAGCAAATTCATGGCAATGCCAGCAAACAAAATCTTAGTTTTTGCCCAAAGATTTGCCTTGCCATAATCTCCTTTTTTACTGGCCGAATCGTGCTCACCTTGCAGCTTGACATAACCCCCAAGCGGCAACCAATTAAGCTTAAAATCAATTCCTGATTTAGATTTTTTAGAGACAATAGTTGGTGGAAAACCAATCGCAAACTCTTCAACCACAACTCCGTTGCGTTTAGCTGCTATGGCGTGGCCGCCTTCGTGGACTAGCACCAGCACCCCCAACACCAACAGCCCAAAAATTATCCCTAAAATTAAATTCATGATTGCTTAAGTCTCCTTTTGATTATCACTAATTTTTGCATCTTGCTCGTGCTATTTTAGCACACTTTCACCAGACTGAACAGAATTAAACAGTCATAATTTCTTTTTCTTTAGCCTTGAAAATCTCTTCGATTTCGAGCTGCGACTTGTCCACCGTATCCTGAATTTGTTTTTCTAATCGCTTGGCGTCATCTTCAGAAATTTGTTTATCAGTTTTTAGTTTTTTGATGTCTTTAAACGCATCTTGACGAATATTGCGAATCGTGATTTTAGTTTCTTCAATTTTTTCACCAGCTTGTTTGACAATTTCTTTGCGTCGCTCCTCAGTCAAGCTCGGAATCGGCACCCGCACGATTTTCCCATCATCACTTGGGTTAAAACCCAGACTTTGATCGCTGCGAATCGCATTGGTGATCGCCTGAAGGTTGTTGATATCAAACGGTGTCACCTGCAGCAAAGTCGCGTCAACAGCCACGATATTGGCTGTTTGATTGAGCGGCAAAAGCGCCCCGTAAACTTCAACCTTCACTTCATCCAACATCGACGGATGAGCTCGCCCTGTTCGGACAGCCGCCATTTTCTGTTTAAAAAACTCAATCGCTTGATTTATCTGTTCTTGATATGCTTTGGTGTCAAACATTAATTACCTTTCTTTAAGTCTAATACTTAAATTATACCAAATTTAGCCGTAAAAATTAATCATCCAACTAACTATTGCTTTTTAGTGACTTTGAGCAATAATTATAGCCATAGTTTTAGAAAAATATTTTGTTTTTTATATTTAAGGAGACAGGGAGACCAATCGCAAAGTCTCCTTGTCCACTTAAAGAAAAAAGATATAACTAGCCCTTCTGTTAATCCGCATGGAGTATCTAAGAAAAACCACACAATATCCCCTTGTCTACTTTAAAACATAACTTAATTTACAACTTACCTATTGACTTTATGCTTATTTTGTGCTAAAATTAGAACATATTTGGATAAAATATAAAATAAACATAAAAAAGGAACAACAATGACAGACGAACAAACAACTTATAGCTCTAAAGAATATCGGGTTTTAATGCCTGAAAGTCACGAAGTGAGAACCGTCGTGGTGAACAAAATCAAAGACACTCAAACTCAAAATGACACCCCTATTACCAAGGTGAAATTACCAACAGAAACTGGTTTTTACCGAGGCATTTCTTATGACGAAGATAACATCCTACTTGAATACCCTGACAAATCTTGGGAAAAATTAACCACTATCAAATTTGGTGACGGCGCCGAATCAATGTTTGGTACTGACAAAATCGAAAAAGTCAGTCACCTGACCAAGGTTGACACCTCTATCAAAAATACTGTTTTGATGTAATAATATTAGTTATTAAACAATAAAACTATCAATAAATAAACTACTCGTTGTGAAACGCACAACGAGTAGCTTTAGCTAAATTAGTCTGCTATTAAGACTGCAGCTTTTTTTGCAACACTATCCCCGAAACCGTCAGCAGCACCAAGCTAATTGGTAATATCGGATGAACAGCCGCACCTAAACCAGTGTTTGGGGCTTTTGCAGAGGATGATGTCGTTGTAGGCGTGGCAATTGGAGGAGCGGTAGTTGGTGGTGTTGGTGTAGCGGCAGCAGTGTAAACTAAATCAACTAGTGATCGTCACCCAATCACCACCCAGCTCCGAGCCTTTGGTTGGTGTCATGTTGGTTGCTGACAACGCCAACACCTGCGCCTGGTTGAAATTCAGCAAACCGCTGATCCCTAGCACTACAAGCGCCAGTCCAACCAGCGAAAACAATCGCGACCTACCCGCGATAAAAGTTAATTTCTTATGTTCTGTTCTGTCCATTTTTCTCCTTGTTTTAATGTTCCGCCTTTAGTTTACCATAATCATTTATTGATTTTCAATCATTCTTTTGTTGTAAGCGAGATAAGAAGTGGTTTGTCTTGTCGATTTGACGGTCCAAAAAATCACCGCTGACAAAGCGGTGATTTCAATTGTAAACAAGTTTTTCTAATAAAGGCCAACTTCAAGCCGAACGAAGCGCTTAACGGTGATGTTTTCACCGAGCTTAGCGATCGCTTCCTTGACCAAATCATCAATGGTTTTGGTTTCGTCTTTGAAATAAGTCTGATTCAACAGAACTTTAGCCTCAAAATGCTTCTTGATTTGACCGTCAACGATCTTATCGCGCATCTCAGCTGGCTTGGATTTCAAATCTTCAGCCTCAGCAAACTCTTGACGCTTAGCATCACGATCAGCCTCAGAAATATCAGTCTCAGACACATACAGCGGATCCATGGCCGCAACCTGCAAGGCAATTTCATGTGCCAAAGCCTTAAATTCTTCGGTCTTAGCTACGAAATCAGTTTCGCAGTTAACTTCCACTAGTACGCCAATCCGACCATCGTGCAAATAGCTATCGATAACGCCGGAATTAGTCTCCCGCTCGCCTCGCTTTTCAGCCTTGGTCAGGCCTTTTTTGCGCATTGCCTCGAGAGCTTTATCAAAATCACCTTCGGCTTCTCGCAAAGCTTCACGAGCGTCGGTCAAGCCAACACCAGTTAATTCTTTGAGCTTTTTAATGTCTTCAGCAGTAAAATTAGCCATTATTTAGCCTCCTCTTCTTTAGTTTCAACTTTCTTAGCTTCAGTTTTTTTGGTTTTGATAGCTTGGTCTTGCTGAGATGTAGCCTTCAAAACTGTCTGCTTGAAATAATCTAAAATCAAGCGCAAGCCCTTGATCGCATCATCGTTGGCTGGAATCACATAATCCACGCCAGCTGGATCGACGTTGGTGTCACAAATCGCCATCACTGGAATACCAACTTTGTTGGCTTCTTTGATCGCATTACCTTCTTCGTGCGCATCGAGCACAAACAGCATCGCTGGCTTGCCAGTCATGTGTTTAATACCGTTGTAGCGAGTAGTCAACAGGTCAATTTCTTCCTGAAAACGTTGCAATTCTAGTTTGTTGTAGCGCTTTTCAAGCTCGCCAGACGCCATTTGCTTTTCTAATTTGTGCAATTTGCGAACCTGCAAATTAATCGTCTTGTGATTGGTCAAAGTTCCACCCACCCAACGCTCATTGACGTATGGTTGATTAGTCGCCTCAGCGATAGTTTTAATTTCTTCTTTTAATTGATTGTTAGTGCCAACCAACAGCACTTTGCCACCCTTGGCGATAACTTTATCAACGGCTGATAAACCTTCTTCTAGAGCGGCAGCAGTTTTGACTAAATCAATAATATGACTGTCGCCTCGTTTTGAATGAATATATGGCGCCATTTTTGGGTGCCAACGGCTAGTTTTGTGTCCAAAATGAACACCCGCTTCTAATAAAGCTTTTAAGTCGATATCGACTGAACTCATTATTTACTCCTTGTTCTTCACCTCGGGTAAGTCAATCAGAAGTAACTCCCGAAGTTGTATCGTTAATTAATATTACCCTGCTAGTGTAACAGAGAAATAAACGCATGTCAAATAGTTATTTTAAGGAGACAGGGAGACCCTGCGATTAGTCTCCCTTATCCCCTTAACAACCCCAAACCCTCTCAAGCGCTCGGACGCAAGCTAATAGAGCGATTCCTTTTAGAGATAAGCTATAAAAAGCTAATCTGAAAATAACTGAGAAATCCCCCTGCCTATTTAGGATGATGAAACAACCGACTTTGACTTGCGATTTAATAAAATCTTAACACCAACAATTAGACTAATTAAACCTAAATACAACAACCAACTGGCGACATTGACCTGTCCGATCCGCAAAAAACCAGTGTTTGGCGGCAGGATAAAACCAAGCTCACCTTTAGCTTTGATAGTCAAAGTTCGGCTAATCGTCACCGAATTACCCGCCGCATCAGTCGCTTGGATCACCATTTCGTAAGCTCCACTGGCCAACCGGCTAATAGTTCCAGCCGCCAACACCCATGTGCCATCACCGTTGTTGGTGGCTTGATAAGTTTTACCGTTGATTGTCACGGTAATTTTGGCCGCCGCATCGCTAATC
>CAYLXN010000016.1:0-14516 GCA_964388235.1 uncultured Candidatus Saccharibacteria bacterium | reverse complement strand
TTGGCAGGGGCACTAGGAATCGAACCTAGATCTAAGGTTTTGGAGACCTTTATACTAGCCGTTGTACTATGCCCCTAAATTGGCTTGAGTTAATTATAACAAACTCACCTCAAAAAACAATAAATGCACTCCTTTCCATATCATGATATAATAAAACTAGTATGAAGAAACCAAACAAAAGATTTTCACTGCAGCAACCATATTTAATCTTAATTGTTGGCATTCCAGGCGCTGGAAAGACCTTTTTTGCCCAGCAGTTTTCAGATATGTTTAATGCTCCGTTTATTAATCTCAATTCTATGCGGCACCAGCTTTTTGCTGAGCCAACTTATGACCGCGAAGAAGACGGTCAAATTGCTAGCTTGATCAAACCGATTATCGAAGAAATCACCAAAACTAAGCAAACAGTTATCGTCGAAGGGGGATTAGATGCCCGAGTCGATCGTCAAGCTTATGCCCGGCTCGCCAAGCAGCAAGGCTATCGCTTGCTGACTGTCTGGGTGCAAAACGTCGCCACTACTGCTCGAACTCGATCAACCCGCGGGACGCCAGATCGCAAAACTGAGTTGATGTCGGCTGAAAGTTTTCAGAAAATTCTTACTCGCTTTACTTCACCGAATCAAGCCGAACAGCCAGTTGTGATTAGCGGCAAACACACTTTCTCGACACAATTACGCCACGTTTTAAGACGCATAGCCGAAAACCGCGATCAGCGACTAACACCTAGCCGCAATGTCAATTACGGCGGCAAATCGCGCTCCCTAATCCAATAAACCAATGACTTCACTGACTCATCCGCTGCTTGGTGAGATTATAGTTACTAAGTCAAAACGATCTCGACAAATTACCGCCAAAGTCAATCTTGACGGGCAATTGAAAATTATCTGCCCACGATTTTGCCCAAACAGAATTATCCAACTTTTTATCCGTAAACACCAAACGTCTTTGCTTAATTTAATTGATAATTATCGCGCTCAAAATTTTTACCATCATGGTGATTTGATCGGCAAAACTAGTCAACTCAAAGTCGTCATCACTGACAATTCAACCGTTCAGATTTATCCCAGCAACAATTATCTAATCGTCGAACTGAACAATCCTCAGCTCATCGACCAGCCAAACATTCAGGCTCAAATCCAGCAACAGGCTAAAAAAATCATCCGCAAACAAGCAAAAGATTATTTGCCGCAAAGACTGGATTTTCTAGCAAAAAAACATAATTTTTCTTATCAACAGCTTAAATTAGCCCACACTTCGACCAGGTGGGGGAGTTATTCGACTAAAAACGCTTCGATCAACCTCAATATCGCCCTGATGAAATTGCCAAATGAGCTAATTGATTATGTAATCATTCACGAGCTGGCGCACACTAAACACCCCGACCACAGCCCAGATTTTTGGCAAACCGTCGCCGACACTATGCCCGATTACCAAAAGTTCGAAAAGCAACTCAAAACCTTCTCCCCGCACGTCTAGTTTTAGTGTATAATAAAGCTTATGACTAACAAATCTAGCTTAAAATTAACTCAAAAATTATTAACTTCGCCAGCCCAGCCGTTCATTGAAGCGCTTGACTGGATAAATCCGCTGCTAATCAGCTTTTACAGCCTGTTTTTCTTGGTGATTGGCTCAAACAGCAGTCAGCTGACCGATCAAATTTTCTTTGGATTAACGATTCCTATTCTCTGGATCGCTTTTTATTTAGCAACTCACATCAAAACCGAAACCGAAAAGGCTCAGCTCAAACTCGATAATTTCTATACCATTGTCGAGATCTTACTGCTGGCGATTTTCGTCTGGCAAGTATCGGGACTAAGTCATCTGACGATCGCGGCGATCATTGGTGTGTTGGTTTCTAGCTTCATGAGGGCGAGTTTGTCAGTGGTAATTGCTAGCTTTGTTGTCACTGAATTGATGATCGTCTTTAAGCTACCAGATTCGGTGACTTATCTTCGGCAATCGACTTATTTAGAGACTTTTCTACTAGCGGTCTTGTGTAGTTATCTGATAATTTTATCACTCAAGGCACTACAAGTTAGCCGCCAAATATCCAGGACTAAGCTCGTTTCCGCCTTGGCATCGGCCTCAGTGATTGATCGCGATTACAAGCCTCGAGACAATTTGAATCAACTGCCGATTGCCGCGCTAGCTACCGACGAAACTGGTAAAATCATCTACATCAATCAATTAGCCACCAAACTGTTTGATTCGCCTAAAAAGCCAGTTAAATCTCTAGCCGACCTGAAGATTTCTGATCAAAATAATTCTAAACTAGATCTATCTAAATTTTTAATTTCCAAAAATACAACTCTATCCAACACTTTAATTTCTCAGGACAAACAACTAAAGCCGTTCAAAATCTCCATCAATTGCGATAGCGACGGCTATTATTTGCTCTATTTTTTGGCGATTGACGATTCTAAAACCACCGACCTAAAACTCGACCAGCTGGAGTCGCTAGTAGCTGACGCTCAATACCAAGCTCATCTAGTTCATCAAAAATCTGAAACTATCACCAAGCTATCTGACCTCAATACCGATCGAAATGTACTACAAAAACACAACCTCGAACTAAACACTCAAGCCCAAACCCTCAAGAACAAATTAACTAACATCGAAGCTTTCGCTAGCGCTGGAGCCGGTGTTGATCAAGCAGTTGATGTTAATTTGCGTGATTACGCTAATCAACTTTACAAGCAATATTCTAGCCTAGCCGAGGCCAAAGAATTAGAATTCAATCTAGACTTAGCTCCTCGATTAGCTAAAACTAATTTACCGAAGACCACTACTGACCAGATTTTGAACATCTTGATTGACAATGCCATCACTCACACCAAAACTGGCAGCGTTACTCTTCACATCACTCAAAACGCCGACCAGACTACTTTCTCAGTCAAAGACACTGGTAACGGCATCTCTAAAGCCAACCAAGAACAAGTCAAGAAAATGATTTCGGCTTTTGCTAGCCGCAAGACACTGATTGACAAAAAAGCCTCTCTAGCGATTGCTGGCTATCTCGCCCGAACTATTCAAGCTGAGCTAGAATTGACCAGCCGCCTTTATCACGGCTCAACTTTCAGCCTGACAGTGCCTAATCAATCATAGGCTGTTTGGAAATATCACGCCCTTTCCAGATAATCGTCTTGCGATATTTGTGACGATAAATACTAACTAGCATCGTCACTAGCTCTTGAAATACCACCACCGGCCAAGTCAAAAACCCAACCACACCTAACCGATTCCAAGCAACTGAGCAGTAAACCGCGTAGAGCAGCCCGCTTAACATCGCCAGACCAGTTACTGTCCAGCCAAAAACGGATTGCTTATTAATCAACAAAGTAACTAGTGCCACAATCGGACCCGTCCAGAACAGAAACAGTCCCGCATAGACAAACGACGCAAAGGAAATGTTTTTCATGATGTGATAATTACTGCGAATCGCCGTCTTGACCTGAGATCGCCAGCGCTTACGGTAAGCAATTCCCAACTCCTTGCTCGACGTCAGGAATCGATACTGACCAAAACTTTGAACCGCCTGAGCCAGTGTCGCCTCGGCCACAAAATTGTCTTTGTAAGCTTTAAGCCCGTCAACTTGATTTAGAAAATTACGCTCAATCAGCCAACAAGCCGTACTAAAAGCTGGGTCAAATGGCGAGTGGAACAGCAATTCCAAAAAGTAGCGCAAACTGCCAAAAAACACGCTTCTTCTCGGGCTATCATCACGCATCGGCAGCACACTGACCATTTGAGCTTTTTCTTTCAGCGCAAAATTAACCAACTTGCTAATCGATTTGGGCGAAATCCGAGTATCAGCACTCAAAAACAGCACGTATTCTCCTGTAGATTGCCGATAAAGCTCATCCAGAGCGTGATTTTTGCCGATCCAGCCATCGGGCAGCGGACCAGCCGGAATAAACCGAATCCCTTTATGGGCCATCAATTTGATCATATCCGAAGTATTATCAACCGACTCATCGTCCAAAACAATAATTTCTAACTTTGGATAATCAGACGCCAAAACTCGCGTCAGTACTCCTTCAATCACCTTAGCTTCGTTGCGCACCGGAATACAAACCGATACTGTCGGCAGTGCCTCGCTATTTAAAGTCGTCGCTTGCTGATCGACATCAAGCCTCGACAGCGAAAAGGCTTTCGCCAGCCGATAGCTGACCCAAGCCAAAGCCATGATCAACAGCAAACAGTAAACAATTTGAATTATTAAAATCAACATAAGCTTCATTATAATATATTTTCGAGGATAGTAAACTTTATAACTATTGACGAAATGATTTTTTTGGACTAAAATGATGGTTGACAATCTGCTAAAAAGTATAGCAGTTTTTTAATTGAGGAGAACAACGTGGCAAAAAACACCAAGCCTAAAAATTCAACCAAGACCAAGGTGAATATCACCAAAGTTAAGGCTAAACAAACACCAGCTGATACTCAGCCAAAACAACCAACTACCAAAAAATCAACCCCAGAAACCAAGACTGAGGTCAAAACCAAAAAACTTTCACCCATCAAACGACTACTCAACTACATTCGAGACTCGTGGAACGAGCTCAAATTAGTCCGCTGGACCACCAGAAGACAGACTTGGCGAATGGTTTTCGCAGTCATCGTCTATTCACTGTTCTTCTTCGTTTTAGTCGTCTCTCTCGATTATGTTTTTAATCAATTATTTAAGTTAATGTTAGGATAAAAATGGCAAAAAGTAATTTATACGACTCAACTCGACAATGGTACGCAATCCACACCTTCTCAGGCTATGAAGAAAAAGTGGCGGAAGGAATTTTGCAGCGCATTAAAAGCGTCGATATGGCGGATCTGATTTTTGACGCAATCGTACCAAAAGAAAAGCAAATTGAAATCAAAAATGGCAAACGCAAAATCGTCAACAAGAAATTATTCCAAGGCTATGTATTGGTGGAGATGCGCCTAACTGAAGAGTCTTGGTTTGTTGTCCGCAACATCCCTGGCGTAACTGGCTTTGTCGGCGGCAGTGCTGGCAAAAAAGGCAATGCCAGTATCCCAACTCCAGTTTCCAAAAAAGAAATCGAGAAGATTAAAAAACGGATGGGCGTTGAAGATCCAAAACACCAAATCGATTTTGTCGTCGGCGAAGTTGTGTCGATTATCGACGGGCCGTTCAAAGGCTTTGAAGGTGCTGTGTCAGAGCTTGACCCAGTCAAGGGCAAGCTAAAAGTCATGGTCAGCATGTTCGGCCGCGAAACACCAGTTGAGCTCGACGCCCTTCAGGTTAAAAAACTTTAAACATTTATCCGACATTCGCGCAATGCCACCATTCATTTGGTGGCATTTTCATTGACATAATTCATTAAAAATGATAAAATATATAGGTAGTTGTGGCTCAACACAACAGATCTTTACAAGTTGTGTTAAATCCCAAGCCACAAAATAGGAGGAATAAGTGGTAATATTAAACATATTAGCAAGAACTGTAGGCTTAGCTATTTTGGTTTTAGTACTAATGTGGCTATTAAACTCACTTCTTATTATTTTTAAAGAAGAACTTAAGGAGGAGGCAAGAGACTTTAGTTATTTTATTTTCTCCTTCGCCATAATAATGGTCCTTTTCTTTTTAGCTTTAGGAGGGGTTTTTGTTTTAACGGGCAGAAGTACTATAGCAACAATCTTGGTAGTAAGCATAAGCTTGATACCTTTGATCGCTGACAACACATAAAAGCACCATGTGATATGGTGCTTTCTTTTTTTCTTAAAAACAACCCAAGTTACTTGATTATTGATCTATTTTATGGTATAAATATAAGATAGGCTTGGCGATTTAGCCAAGTAGTAACTTAAAAAACAAGGAGGAGTTTTATGTTTAATTATGTTAGAAAATACAGGGAAAGAAGAAAAAGAAAGAAAAAGATGTTTGAAGCTCTAGAAAGAGGAACTTCAAACATTTTAGTTATTGGTCACCCCAGCAAGGAGGACTGGACGACTATAACGGCAGAGGAATTTAGATGTCATCTTCTGGATCTAGAAGTAGAAGAGAATGTAACTTTCTACTTCTGTGACGAAGAAGATGATTTAAGAACAGTTATCGAATTTGTGAAAGAGAAGAAAAGGCCGGGTATGGCCTTCTTTCCTTTCATAAATAAAAGAAGACCATGTCCATTTACTACGGACATGGCCATATTGGCCATGAACATGGAGATGGAATACGGCATCCCCGCTGTCATGGTCGACGTTCTTGACGATCTTGACCAACAAATACAAGCTTTGATGGCAAAGATCAGCAGGAGAGAGGAGGGGGTTGCGCCATGACTAGCAAAACGATAGTTGTCTTACTACTTCTTTTTATGTTGCTAATTTTACCAAAAGGAATTGGCATCATTTCGATTCTTTTTGGGCTGTCTTTCGTATTTTTATTGCCGTTAAAGAAGTTTTTTGCAATTCTCCTTGACGACAGAGAAAATACAGAAAAGAGGATTAGTGGAAAAGTAATTATTAGCGCCACAGTCTGTTTTTTTCTATTACTGACTACGTGGTATGGAATAGCGGCAATAGCCCCACCAACTATTGTGACTCTATTGCTAGTTTGCCAGGGAATACATTTATCTTTCGGTCTTGTAAGACTCTTAATCGAGATGGGAAGATAAAAAAATTAAACAAAAGCTGAAGCTACACCGTACGGTGTGGCTTTTTTATTTATAGGCACATTTAGTAGGTCAAACAAAAGTGCTTTATGTAGTAAGAGTTGATACGATAAATTTGATTTTTATAGTTTTTGTGTTATAATAAGAACATTGGTTGTAGCTTCAGCACAACTAGTTTTTTACAAGTTGTGTTAATTCAAAAAGCTACAAAAAGGAGGGTAAAATGAAAGAAAAATTCAAAAGAACCATGTTTCTATTTGTATTTTTGGCAACGATGGTAACGATGGTATCTTGTGGGGTTAAAACAAACAGCAAGGAGGTACCGTCGCCAGATCCAGTAGCTCCAGCAATACCGTTACCGATTCAGTATGCTGAAGAGACGGAAGAGCTTGATGGCCTCGAAACGTACCAAGATTGGGTGGAGTTTATCCCAACCGAGGGCAACCAAATCTCCATCGAAGAAGAAAGGCCTTTAGTATACGAATACCAGGCTGTCGACGGACAGAGGGCCTATATCATGGACGTCGGTTCACGACACTACAAACGACTAGCGGCAGATCCGGTCGCCATAGAACGGATCTTATTAGCCAAGGTAGAGAAACGAACTAGCGGATTAATTATGGAGGTCTTAGACTTCCAAATCACCAATAATTGCGCCATACCTACCTTTAGCCGCATTCGTCCAGCACGGGTGGACGACATAGAACCTCTGTAGACCCAAATACAACTCCGCCACGCCCAACTATCATTAGGGCGTGGTTTTTATTTTCACAATTTGTGATATAATGCAAGACGTTACGCACTCGGCAACGAGTAAAAGAAAAGGAAAGATTATTATGGCAAAACAAGTTATCGGTAATTTGAAATTACGAATCCCAGCCGGACGAGCAACTGCTGGACCACCAGTTGGTTCAACACTTGGTCAGTGGGGACTAAACATGATGGAGTTTATCAATCCATTCAACGAAGCAACCAAAGACATGATGGGCAAAGAAGTTATTGTCCACATGAAGATTTATGACGATCGAACTTTCGATTGGAAAAGTCTTGGTCAACCAGTTGACGATTTGATTCGCGAAAAAGCTGGTATCAAAAAGGGTAGTGGCGAACCACACACCAATAAAGTCGGTAAAATCACTCGCAAGCAATGCGAAGAGATTGCCGAAGTCAAAATGGATCAGCTCAATGCGATCGACATCGAAGGCGCCGCTAAAGTCGTCGCCGGTACTGCTCGCTCAATGGGCGTGGAAGTTGTCGACTAAAACCTTAAAACCGAAGAATAATCGTCTGCATCAACTCAGGCGATTTTTCTTTTTGCATTTTAATTAAGATTAACTATAATTAAAGCATATGAATCATCAAGGAACCCAAATCATTGAAACACCGCGGCTAATTTTGCGGCCGTTTCGACCTGAAGATGCCGACTCGATGTTGCAATACTGGATAACTTCTGAGGAACTAATGGGCGAAACTCCTTGGCCAGCCCTAAAAACGCTCGACGAGGTCAATCAAGCAATTGCTGATTGGCAAGTCAAATACCAAAATCCAGCTTATTACCACTGGTGCATTCACCTCAAGGAAATTGACGCCGCCATGGGTATGGTAAAAGTTAATTACCTCAAAGAAGACGTCAAAGCGATTGATTTTGGTTACTGTACAAGTCAGTTGGTTTGGAATCGTGGTGTCGCCACCGAAGCCAACCGAGCGGTGATTGACTTTTTGTTTGATCAAGTGGGGGCTAAGCGAATTAGCACTAGTTATTTTTACGGTAATGGAGCCGCTGCACGTGTAGCTGAAAAGTGTGACATGCAAAAAGAAGGTGTTTTGCGACAATTCACCACCAACGCTCAAGGTGAAGTTTTTGATACGGTGATATTTTCGCTCCTGCCAGATGAGCGCACCAATTACGAGGCTAAATTCAATGCCTAAGCGTGGAAAATACATCGTCATCGAGGGCGGTGATGGCACTGGCAAAACCACCCAAGTAAACATGCTGCTTGATTACTTAAAATCCAAACAAATCACCGCTATTGCCGCCAAAGAACCAGGCGGAACGCCAATTGGTGAAAAAATACGTGAAATTTTAGTCGATAAAAATCTCCAGCGCCAACCATTGACTAACGTCATGCTTTATACAGCTAGCCGCGTTGAGTCGTGGCAAGAGGCTGAAAAGCAACTAGCCACAGGGACTTGGGTAGTTAGTTCGCGAAATTATTATTCGTCGCTGGTTTATCAGGGGATCGCTGAAGGCGTTGATGTTGATTTGATTGCTGATTTGACAGCCAAAATCATGGGCCAACGCTACACAAATCCCGATCAAGCTATTATTTTGGTCGCCCAAAAAGACGAGCGAATCGTTCGCTTAAATCAACGCACCGGCAATAATCTTGATTATTTTGAATCTAAATCCGAGGCTTTTCAGCACAAAATTGACAGTGGCTACCAGCAAATTGCCAAAAAGCTAAACTTACCAACAGTTGACGCCCATGCCACCCCAGAAGAAGTCCACCAGCAGATAGTCGATATTCTAAAGATTTAAACAGCCGAAAGTTATTAAACATGATCAAAAATACTCAACAGCGCTCTAGCCACGGCTCCAAAGCTAGCGTTATTGGCTTGGTGATCAATCTGATACTGGCTGGTATCAAAGCCTTAGCTGGCTGGCTAACAGGCAGCATAGCCACTACTGGCGATGCTTTAAATAATCTCGTCGACTCAATTTCTAACATGATCTCGCTAGCCAGCTTCAAATTATCACATCGTCCCGCCAGCAAGAACCACCCATTTGGCTACGCCCGAATCGAATATGTCCTATCTGCAGTCGTCGGGGGAGTCATCCTGACTGTCGGCACGCAGTTGATCATCAAATCGATCCAAGGCTTGATCAATCCCACCTCAATCACCAACAACCTAACCGCTAATTTGATCTTAATTTTCTCAATCATCGCCAAACTAGGCCTGTTCGCTTATTTTCAGCACACTAGCCACAAAATTAACTCAACCATCATCAAAGCCTCTGCCATTGACAGCTTATCTGACGCCCTGACGACAGGGGCGATTTTATTGTCAATTTTTGCGGAGATTAAATGGGGGTGGCAAATTGACGGCCTGACCGGCTTGCTTGTCGGCTTGATCATTATCCGTAATTCGATTTTGATCGTCAAACAAGCCGCCGACAAACTACTCGGAGTGCCGCCCGAAGCCTCGGTTCTTGATCTGATTAACCAACACATCGCCAAACACGCCAACCCCGAGCAAGCCCATGAGTTTTTGGTGCATGATTATGGTTTTGGGCAATTATACATCAGTTTTGACCTGGAATTACCACCCGATATGGGTTTCAAGCAAGCTCATCGAATCGCTCAAGCCATCGAAGATAGCGCCCTCAAAGACAATTTGAAACTAACGATCCACATTGAGCCAAATTACAACTTGAAAAGTTAAGACTTTTTTGCTATAATAATAAGATAATTTATTAAATTAATTTGTTGGGAGGCGAAGAGCCGCTAAAACCACAGAAAGGAATTTATGGCCAAAACCAAGCCAGAGCTACTTGAAGAAGCTCAAAAACTTAAACTAGATGTAACTGAGAAAAATACAGTTGCTGAAATCAATGAGGCAATCAAAGCCGCCAAGCAAGCAGCTGAGGATGAACAAAAAGAAGTAATTGCCAACCGTGAAGCCACGGTAGCTAAAGCTGGTAAACGAAGCGAAAAATCGCTGCGTGAGGCTGAAGAAAAGGCTGAAAAAGAAGAGCGTAAACAAGCTGGCGACACTTCAGCTCAAGGTGAGTCCGAAGCCGCTGAGAAAAAAGGTCCAAAACCAATCACTCGACCACGAATCGAACGCCGAGGTAAAAAATACCGCGAAGGTGCTAAATTAATCGACAAAACTCAAACTTATGACCTAAACCAGGCCATCGATTTAGCCTTAAAAGCCAATCCTTCCAAGGCTGATTCAAGCTTGGAAATTCACGTCCGGCTAGGCGTCGACCCACGCCAAGCCGACCAGAACATCCGCTCAACCGTCGTCCTACCAAATGGCACCGGCAAAACTGTCCGCGTGGCTGTATTCGCACCCGAAGACAAACTAGCTGACGCCAAAGCCGCTGGAGCTGATATCGCTCAAGACGAAGAATTTTTGCGATCACTCGATAAGGGCAAAATCGATTTCGATATTTTGATAACCATACCGCAATACATGGCAAAATTAGGCAAATACGCTCGATCACTCGGACCAAAAGGCTTGATGCCAAATCCAAAGTCTGGCACCGTCACCGCCGACCTAGCTCTAGCTGTTGAGAGCGCCAAAACTGGCCGAGTCGAATACCGAGTCGACAAACAAGCTATCGTTCATGCCGGCGTTGGTAAGACCTCTTTCGGCGCTGAAAAGCTGGCCGAGAACTGCCAAGTCTTCATCGACGATCTCAGGTCACAAAAACCAAGCAGCGTCAAAGGCAACTACATCTTGTCCGCCTTCATCACCACCACTCACGGGCCTAGCGTCAAGTTGAATATCTAAAGTCAACCAATCAACATGAGAAAGGAGAGTCGAAAATGACTCTCTTTTTGTTAGCCTAAGTATTGACTTTTGCTAAAAATATGCTATAATTAGATTACTGTCTTATTAAGGGACAAGTTTCTTTACTAAAAAATAGGAGGGTTATTATGGAAAAATATTATCAAATTAGAACTGCAGAAGGGGCCTTCGATGTCTATTATATTAAAAAAGACAGGAGCAGGAAAGGTCTCCACGTCAGCCAAGTAGATATCATAGCTGGCACAACAGCTGGTGGCGATCCAGTAACTATAATAAAGTACTTTCCAATAGAGGATTGTGCTAAGCTCTTCAAAAAGTTCTCTGAATTCAAGGAGAGAGTTCAGAAAGCCAAGGACGACTCTTGGCGAGAGTTCGTCGTAGAAGATCATCTAACATATTAACAGACCCACCACGGGTCTGTTTTCTTTACAAAAAATATTTTTTTGCTATAATTAACTTCACCTGCCATAGACAGTAGCGGCCAGTCGGCTTAATCAGCTACCGAGGTGAAAACTTTTAGTCTTTGGAGGTGTCCAAAGATTTTTTCTTTGGTAACCGAACATTAACAATTCAATCAGATTAACCAAGAAAGGATTTTATGGCTATATCACGCGATAAAAAACAACAGTTGGTTAAAGAATTAGGTCAATTGATTAGCGACGCTAAAGCGGTAGCGACTGCGACTTACGACGGCACCACTGTCGAGTCAATGCAAGAACTACGCAAGCTAGCTCGTGAAAACCAAGTTACCATCAAGGTCGTCAAAAATCGTTTACTCAAGGTCGCTCTTGACCAAGACGAACGGTTTAAAGACGCTGATTTAAGTAACTTAAAAGGGCAACTGATTTATGCGTTTTCAAATGAAGACGAAGTTGCTCCAGCACAAATTTTAGCAAAATTTGCCAAAACTCAATCCAACATCGAGTTGGTAGCTGGCTTAAGTGGCGACGGCAAGGTGCTAGACACCGCCACCGTCAAAGCTCTAGCGACACTTCCAACCAAGGATCAGCTCCGAGGTCAAATGGTCAGCGTAGTCGCGGCTCCATTGACTCAGCTGCTGGGCGTAGCCAACGGCGCGCAGCGTGGTTTGGCGCAAGTTTTAGCGCAACGTGCTGAACAAATTTAAATCAACACCTATTTTAATCAATTTATCATCATTTAAAATCGAAAGGAACTATTATGGCTGAAAAAGAAGAAATCAAGCTAACTAGTGCGCAACAAAAAATTGTTGACGAACTAAACAAACTAAGTGCTCTAGAACTTAGTCAAATTGTCAAACATCTAGAAGAAGAGTGGGGCGTATCAGCTGCCGCTCCAGCTGCAGTTGCAGCTGCTCCAGCAGAAGCCGCTGGCGGTGCTGCTGCCGAAGAGAAGACTGAATTCACAGTCACCCTAAAAGACGCTGGTGCTCAAAAAGTAGCAGTTATCAAAGCTGTTAAAGAAGTTACTGGCCTAGGACTAGGCGAAGCTAAGGCTCTAGTCGACGGCGCTCCAAGTGCTATCAAAGAAAAAGTCTCAAAAGACGAAGCTGAAGAAGCTAAGAAAAAACTAGAAGAAGCTGGCGCTGCTGTCTCGATTGACTAATTAACAACCTGATTGAATTGTTTTTTAAAACCCATCTGCTCTGACGAGTGGGTGGGTTTTGTTTTGGAGCACAAAAACTAAACATAATCAATAATAATTTTTACAACGTTTTTGCGGTTGTCTCTGATTTTGGTGTGGAAAAGATCAGTAAAATTACTGATTGACAACCTCAGTTGCTTAGTGTTACAATGACTAAGAATAATAAAAATAAAACAGACAAGGAAAATGCGAGAATGTCTGAATTACCAGAAAAACAAGTAAAAAGATTAAAATCACTCATTACGGAGGCGGAAACCAACTTAGCAGCAGCTAAAGAGTTGTTGGTTAGCGTTTTGGGCGACGAAGAAACAATAGACACAGCCAAAGTAGCTCAAGAAGCGGCTGGGAAAATTATCGAGGGTGTATTTGACGGCCAATCAATGATCGGGCCAGATGGCAAAAATTATCCAGTGCCAGCTAATTACGCTAGCAAATCAAAACTAGTCGAAGGCGATATTTTAAAACTAACCATCAGCGACGACGGCAAATTTATCTATAAGCAAATCGGACCAGTTGAACGCAAGCAAGTCATCGGCACGCTAATCAACGACGAAGGTGTTTATTTCGTAGAAGTCGCTGGCCGACAATACCGAATTTTACTGGCTAGTGTGACTTATTTCCGGTTGTCAATAGGTGATCAGGTGACGATTATTTTACCAGCCGATAACGACGACGCTACTTGGGCGGCGGTCGAAACTTCACTCTAAGAAGGGCAGTCAATGATCGATGGGCAATTAATTTACGTTGGTTATAGCAAAGATAAAACACCGTTTTTTGATTACCAACTTGATGAAAACTTACACCGCCAGCAGTGGCAATTTAATCAACCGATAAGTTTGGAATTTGACAGCAGTCAGCGATTTTGTATTGGCTGGCACGATTTAGAAACTGGCGAAAATCATCACTGTGCTAGCCACGAAAAGCTTGAACCAAAATACGAACAATGTCGTTTTTGCCAAGAGAAAATGGGCTTTAATCCCGCTTTTTATAATGCCGATTCGGTGTCTGAAGCTCAACAAAAGCGCAATTCTAAGCCTCATTTTGCTTATTTGGCGTACTTTTCCGACCAGGACATAAAAGTTGGTATTTCGCACGCCAAGCGGGAATTATCTAGGCTGCTCGAACAGGGAGCTAGGTGCGCTTATGTGTTAGATACTTTCAGTTCGGCTTTAGTCGCTAGACAATACGAAGCTGACATTTCTAAACTTGAAGATATTTGCGAAAACCTCAAATCAGACCGCAAGATTCAGCTACTGAGCCAACCTTATCACGAAGATCGCGCCAAGCAAACATTAACCGAAAAATTACGACAAATTGAGACCAAGCTCAATACTGATTTCCCGAAAGCTAAATTTTATGAT
The DNA here is from genome assembly GCA_964388235.1 of uncultured Candidatus Saccharibacteria bacterium. GTDB lineage: Bacteria > Patescibacteriota > Saccharimonadia > Saccharimonadales > Saccharimonadaceae > CAYLXN01. The sequence goes on along the minus strand of CAYLXN010000016.1, from coordinate 364 downwards.
TTTAATCAATATTATTTTGCTAAAGACTTCGATTTTCACCACTTACAAAATTTGATCGACCTCAAATCGCAATCAAAAATCAGCGGCATTATCAAAGGCGTCGTCGGTTCAAATCTGTTATGCGATTACAATGGCGATTTGGTGGTTTTGCCTTTACGAAAATTAACCGGCTATAATTTCAAATTAGACTTCAAACAATCCGAACTTGAATTACCAAACCAGCAATTTAGCTTGTTTTGATGTATAATAGAACTTAATGCAGGCGTTGTACCGGAAGTATCGTTCACAGTCACTTGATGACATTGTTGGTCAGAGGCACGTGACCGACATTCTTAAGGCTGAAATCGCCAATAATAATCTCAGC
>CAYLXN010000015.1:0-15172 GCA_964388235.1 uncultured Candidatus Saccharibacteria bacterium | reverse complement strand
GGCGTCCTGAACGCTGTAGCCTCACCAGGCAACGCCTACACAGCCAACCCAGCTGATTTGCAGCAGATTTTTGATGAAATCGCTGGTAAAATTTCTAACTTTATTAAAGATGCTAATGTAGTTGACCAGATGGGTGCTGGGGTTATCGTTGAAAACGGTGGCAAAACCATCAACTGGACCCCGACCTTCACTCAAGAAGGCGACTTCTTTGTAGCTGAGAAAACTTATCGCATCCAGCTCGATGGTACCAAATTAGTTGACGGTTGGTATGACGCTAATCAGATTGCTGCTTTAACCTACAACGACGGTCAAACTGCTAATTTCCCAGTTCCAAAAGTTGACCCGACTTTTGTTAAAATCGAAAAGAAATTAGACGGCGATGATTGTGCAAATTGTGAATTCACTTTCGAACTAACTCTGCCAACTAACGTTAAAGAATTTCACTCTGTCAAATTGGGTGAAGTGAAGACTCTTTACCATCCAATGCCAGTTGGTAACTATTCGATTGTAGAAACTAGCGCCAAAGACGCTGGTGGCAACGCTATGTCTCTTGATCAGTATGATGTGAGCATCGTTCCGGCGACGTTCGCTTTATCTCAAGCTGGTGCGGATGTGGCGGTTTTGGCAACCAACAAGCTAAAGACAACCGATGTCAGTGTTAGAAAGCAATGGACAGGTAAGCCGGGCACGAGCGCTACCGTGACTTTGCACGCTGACGGAGCTGCTACCAGCCACTCGATTGAATTGAATGCTGGCAATGATTGGAAACATACCTTTGCTGGTCTACGAAAACACAACCGTGACGGCAGCTTGGTTAAATATACGATTGTTGAAGCGCCAGTTGCTGGCTATGAAGCCCCAGTTTATTCTACGGATAGTGGAGTGTTAGTTGTCACTAACAAATACATTCCGAAGAAAATCAATATTACTGGAAAGAAAGCTTGGGTCGGCGGTGAAGATTTAGGCGATCGACCAACTGTTGAATTACAGCTTTATCGAAACGGAATCGCACATGGTACATCAGTTGAATTAGCTCATCCAAACGTGGAATACGAGTGGAAGAATGTTGATGAAACCGATATCGACGGCAATGAGTATATCTTTACAATTAAAGAAGTTACTGCTAGCGGTGAGCCAGTCGAGTGGACGGCAGAATTTCCATACGACACGACTTATGAAGCCGATCGTTTGGTGACCAATACTTATCGTTCGCCAACGACAATTATTACTGGTAAAAAGACCTGGAATGGCGGTAATAATTTGCTTCGCCCAACGATTCAACTAGAATTGCATCGATTTACAGCAGAAAATCCAACGCCACTACCTGTAGCTGGCTCGAGAATTAGTTTGACTGCTGCTGAAGTGATGACTCACAATTGGCAACACTCTTGGATTGATCAACAGGCGACCGATCAAGCTGGCAATCCTTACACTTATCAGGTTCGGGAAGTCGGTTTGGATGCTAATTACGCTGTTGACTATGATGATGCTAATTGGACGGTGATTAATACTTATCAAATTCCAAAAATCGATATTGCAGTTGAAAAGAGCTGGGTTGATGGTGAAAATGTTCGACCAGAATCAGTAACTGTTAACTTGTTGCGCGATAATGAACCACTTGAAGAAACGGCAACTTTGAGTGCAGCTAATAATTGGCAACATGTTTGGGATGAGCTTCCAAAAACTAATTTTGATGGTGATGAGTATATTTATACAATTGAAGAAGAAAAAGTTGATAATTTTGAAACACAAATTATTGGCTCGGTTGCTGACGGCTTTGTGGTGACAAATGAATATATTTCACCAGCGATCGATATTTCGGTTAATAAAAACTGGGACGGCGGAAAAGATTGGCCTGAAATTACGGCTATCTTGACTCGAGCAGGCGATGAAGCTTTTGAAGAAAAGATTACTTTGAATGTGGATAATGATTGGCAGCATACTTGGGTTGGACTAGATAAAACCGACTCAACTGGTAAGGTTTATGATTATCAAATCACTGAACTGGCAATCGAAAATTACGAGTCTAGAGTTGATAAAACTATCAATAACGACAGTTCAATTAGTTTTGCGATTAACAATAAATACGACTCGCCAAGAACTGATATCACGGCGACCAAGAATTGGGTTAATGGCTCATCGATCATTAAGCCAACGGTGTTTTTCCAACTTTATCGCAACGACGAGCAGCTTGGCGATCTAGTCGAGATTGAAACGCCGATTGGTGAAAATTCGACTAGCTATACTTGGCATGATTTGGCGGTTAATGATCACGGCGGCAATCCTTACACTTACACTGTCAAAGAGCTGAATGTTTTGGCACCGTGGACTAAACAAGAAGTTGGGTTGGTGGTGACTAACACTTACCAATCACCAAAGATTGAGCTTACGGTTGATAAATCTTGGGAGGGCGGACAACAAGTGCGACCCGAGACTATTACTATTAACCTGCTTCGTGATGGCGAAAAAATCGATTCAGTTGAGCTGACGGCCGACAAGTTGTCGCACAGCTGGACGGTGGATCAAACCGATATCGAAGGCAATCTGTATAATTATTCAGTTGAAGAAGAAAAAGTTGATAATTTCACTCCAAATATTAGGGAGTTTGAAAAAGAGGATGGTTCAATTAGTTTTGATATCATCAATACTTATGAAATTCCAACGGCTGATATTACCGTGACTAAAAAGTGGGTTGATCGCTTCGCTGATCATCCAGAAATTGAAGTTGATTTACTGCGTAATGGCGAATCATTTTGGACTAACGTCGCAACACTTAATAAAACCAACAACTGGACATTTGTCTGGCGTGATGTTGAATTGACTGATGAGTTTGGTGTAGCCTACGACTTTACGGTTGAAGAAAAAACTAAATTGAGCAGCTATCACAGCTCAATCTCAGGCACGCTTGAAGATGGATTCCTGATTACTAATACTTGGTTTCAGCCTGGTCAAGGTGGCGGTGCAATTCCAAAGAAAAACACTGCGATTACTCTTGCTAAGAAGCAGCCGGTTACTAAATCGGTAGCACCAGATACTGGCGTAGGATCAATAATTAATCCGTTGCTATTTGTGGTGGCGGTGTTGTTGGCGGCGTTTGGTCGACGAAATCTAAAAACGATCACTAGTTTATAATAATCGCTAATAATTTTTGACCCAGTGTTTAGGCGCTGGGTCAATTTTTTATGAAGATGGTTGCAATCTTGGTTAAAAAGTTTTAAGATATAAATATATGAAAAAATTAAAACACAAAAAAATAATCAACAAAACTAACTTAATTATCGGTCTCATGATTGGCTTATTCTGTGTTGTGGCTCTAAATTCAAATATAACTTTGGGTGTGTCAACTAGTCAACCAGCACCATCAACCGAGTTAAAAAATAAGCGTGGAGCTTATGTGATTGTGGCGCGATCTGAAAAAGCTGCTAAGGAGGTGATTACCCAGAAGAAAAGCGTTCTTAAGAGTCAAACTAAGATTGATCAGCACAAGACTTTATTTACTACAGATGAACCACATACAGCTAAAGCTTTAGGTGAGGGTGGGTCGAATAATGATATTAGTGTGTATGAAAACAGGCTTTACCAGGCGGCAGCTATTCCCAATGATCCAAAATTTACCGATAATTCTCAGTGGAACTTGAACAAAATTTCGGCCACTGGCGCTTGGGATGTGACGACTGGTTCGGAACAGTCAACAATTGCTGTAGTTGATAGTGGTGTTTTATGGTCTCAATTTTGGCCTGGCTCAACTGAATGTACGGCCGAAAATCCTTGCGTCCAGCCGGATATTCCAGCTTCTAAAATCAAAATTAATACTGGCGAAACTGGTTCGACAGAAGCTGAAGGCTCGGCGCCCAATTGTACCTCTCGTGGTTTAACTCTCGATAAAGCTTGCAACAATCTCGACGACGATAATAACGGCTTGATTGATGACGTCAATGGTTGGGATTTTATGGGTGGACATCGTGGAGAGGAAAACTGTCCAAATTTCAGTAACAATTCAACTTATAATTCACCAAGCCATTCAGGTTACGTGGCTCAGGACAATGATCCGCAGCCATATTCTTGTGATAATCCAAATGATCCAAAAATTCTCAATAAAAATCATTACAATAATTCCTGTAACGCTTACGAAGGGGCTTGTTTTACTTCTCATGGTACATCTGTGGCAGGCGTAGCCGCGGCATCAACAAATAATCATACTAGTGTGGCTGGGCTTGATTGGCAGGCAAAAATTCTTCCAATTCGGGCTTTGGATGGCTATGGCTATGGTGATTCAGTATCTATTTCATCGTCGATCGATTATGCTGTTAAAATGGGAGCTGACGTAATTAATCTTAGCTTGGCAACTTTTTACGGAGGCGGTTGTTCTAATATTGATCCATTAGTCAATGAATCAATTAAAGCGGCTTATGAAGCTGGTGTGGTCGTGGTTGCTGCGGCTGGCAATGGTGGACTGGACAAAGTTTGTTATCCTGCTAATTCTCAATACACTATAGCTGTAGGAGCTTCTGATAGTAATGACAAACGAGCTAGTTTTTCGAATTTTGGCAGTGAGTTAGATGTAGTGGCGCCAGGACAATCAATGCCAATTTTGTTAGCGCCAACCACTCAGTATAATTCAACGCTGGGCGTGGGCAGCGGCACTTCATTTGCGACGCCCCACATTTCTGGATTGGCATCTCTATTAAAAGCAACTCAGCCTGATTTGACTCCGGACAAGGCTCGAGATTTAATTAGAGAGCGCGCTGACAAAGTGTCGGCTATGAATGGAGCAAGCTTTACTAAAGAATATGGTTACGGACGAGTTAATGCTTCAAAAACTTTGCAACCAGAAAGTACTATTAAGCCATTAAACTTCGTACCGATGATCTCACCTCGGAATATGGTAGTTAAAACCCCAACGCGAAAAGTTGATTTGACGACAGGTCAGGAAATCGAAGTTGTATTGGCTAAGGGACGGATAATTAATTTTGTGGATAAGATTGAAGTCGATGGTAAGACTTATTTGCGGACTAAATATGACCGGAGCGTAGGGGCTGAGAAGGGTATCTTGATGTCCACACTGAATGAGTTGCCTCGGTTTGCTGCAATGACTAAGCCCCGCGATATGTGGCTCAAAACCACAACTCAAAAAGTGAATATTTTATCAGGGTTGAAGGTTGGAGAGAACCTGTATTCAGAAAGGATCATTAGTTTTAATACTTCGGCTACTTATGATGGCGTGTTTTATCTTCGTTCAAGATATGAAACCTCTCAAGGTAGTTATTCTAGTATTCCTTATAATCTTTTAGGTGAAGTACCAAAGTATAGTAAAATGATCAAGCCACGCTATATGAGACTAAAACGAACTATAAGAAAAACAAACTTATCAACCCTGAAAAGCACTGGCGGTTGGTTGTATAAGGATCAGAGAATTTACTTCTCAGATCGAGCTACCGTCAATGGTGTGTTGTATTTAAGAACTAATTTTGACTCAAATCCTGCTTACAATCGTGGCATTAGAGAGAGTGATTTGTATTAAGTCGATTATTTATCTATAAAGCCATAAGTAGGTGATGGTTTCGTTTAGTGAAGTTTAAAACTTAATTAGTAATTTTTTATGCATTGAGTTAAGGTTTTAGTTATTAACTGGTATAATAAGCTCATGGTAAAAAAGGGAAAATCTGTGACTGAACTTGGCACTAGAAAATGGAGTTGGGTTGAGTGGTTTTGGTTGTTTGTGATCGGCTGTTTTTTGGGAGTGATGCTGGAATATTCGGTAATTTTGGTAGAAAAATTACCGATGGAAAGTCGCAGTGGGTTAGTCTTTGGGACGTTTAATGTAGCCTATGGTGTTGGTTTAGTTGGCTTTACTTTTTTATTGCGAGATGTCCGTAATTGGTTTTCGCTTTGGCTGCTTGGAGCTGGACTAGGCGGCGTAATTGAGTTTATTTTAAGCTGGTTGCAAGAGCTGGTTTTTGGCACAGTGTCGTGGGATTATTCATGGATGTCGTCGCACATTGCTGGTCGAACATCATCTCAGTTGATGTTTTATTGGGGTGCACTTGGTACGGTTTATATCAAATTATTTTTGCCAAAAATCATTAAATTATTTAGCGAAACCAAGCTTCAAAAATTATCTTGGCTGACAAATTTGACACTGGTTTTTATGATTTTTAACATGACGTTTTCGGCGGCAGCGGTTTATCGGTGGCATTTGCGAACCAGTAGCGGTCTTGAGTATCGAGAGACTTTTATCGATCGGCATTTTCATGACGATAGGATGCAGAAAGTTTATCCAAATATGCGTATGGTGAGATAATAATCAGAGGAAGGGAAGGTGTGAAAAAAGTATTAATCGTAATTGATAGTGTGCGTCAAGTCCGAGCGGCCGATGGGGTGGTTGGTTTAGTGCAGGCAGAATTAGTTGGGCGATCAGAATTAATGACTGAGGTGGTGGACTTGAAGATGTTGAATTTACCACTGATTGATAGTCCAGAAGTACCATCTAGTGATGATTTTAAACCTAAATACGAATCGGTTTTGCACTGGCAGCAGCTAGTTCGAGAAGCCGATGGAGTGATTATGTTAACTCCAGAATATAATTCTAGTTTGGCGCCAGCGCAAAAAAATGCTATCGACTGGTTATATCATCAATGGAATAAAAAACCAGTAGCAGTGGTTGGTTATGGCTGGGGTGGCGCTGAACGAGCCCGTATTCATTTGGTAGAAATTTTAAAACGAGTTGACGCTAATCACATTACGCCGCATGCAGTACTGACCTTTGAGCAGGAAATTATGACTGATGGAACGGATAAAGATACTAAAACAGTAACTGAAAAAATAAAAGTTATGCTCGATGCACTTGAAGATAAGTTGCTAGTTTAATGACAAAAACCAAGCCACTAAAACAGCGTGATTTTCGACTCGACAATTTTAAAGCGATTCTGATAATCTTAGTCGTTTTGGGGCATGTTTTAGAGTTAAAATTAGATACGCCAATTAATCTAGCCGTTTATAAAACTATCTATTTATTTCACATGCCAGCGTTTGTATTTATAACTGGTTATTTTGCTAAAAATCGATTTGACAAACTAAAAACTGACTTGCGAATATATATTATTTTTCAGATTTTGTATTCAGTGTTTGTTTTTCTGGTGTTAAAAATTAATGTGTTTGGTGGTTTGTTAACGACGCCGTATTGGATTATGTGGTTTTTGTTGGCTAAAATAATTTGGACAATATTAATCCCAATTTTTGACGAAAACCAAATTGATCGCCAGTTAATTTGGTTGGGTGTGGCGGTGGTGTTGAGTTTGTTGATTGGCTATAGCTCAAATGTTGGTTATAAGTTTAGTTTAGCAAGAGTAGTGACGTTGTTGCCGTTTTTTCTAGCTGGTTATTATCAAGCTCATTACCAATTATTGTCGAATATTTGGCAAAAATTAAAGACTAATAACTTTTTAATTTTGGTGATTGGCTTAACGATTGTTGGACTGATTGTTTATATTATTGGTTTCTACCGTGGGTCGGTAACTTGCATGTACGGCGCTAGCTCGTACTTAATTTCTGGTTGTGGTATTAAATTCCGTGCGGCTTGGCTTTCGGTGGCAGCAGGGGCGATTTTTGTATTTTTGAGCCAATTACCCAATCGATCTTGGGGAATTTTGACTAAACTTGGCCAAAAAACACTACTGATTTACTTGCTGCATGGATTTTTACTGAGGCCGTTAATCAAAATCGAGGTTTTGCGAAGCAGAATAAATATTGTCGTCGCTGTATTTTTAACAACATTAATTATAAGCTTAATTTGCTGGCTGGAAAGTGCCTATTTTAGAAAGCTCCAAGAATATATTTATCGGCAAGTTGGTTTTAGTTTGATCACTCAATTTTAGTTTTAGAAAAAACAAATTTTTGCTATAATCAAAACACAAGCAATTTAATTGCAAATAAACAAAAAGGGAGAAAATTATGCTTAAAATTGGTTTTGACCAAGATAAATATTTGAAATTACAAACTAAAAGCATTCTCGAACGGGTTAAAAAATTTGAGCGGTTATATTTGGAAGTTGGTGGTAAATTAATTGATGATTTACATGCCAAGCGTGTTTTGCCCGGTTTCGATCCTCATTCAAAACTAAAAATTTTAAGCTCACTGAAGGACCGGCTGGAAGTGATTATCTGCGTGTCGGCGGTTGATTTGGATCGCAACAAAATTCGATCGGACAATCATTTGTCTTATGCTGACGAGGCGATTCGGTTAATTAATTTCTTGCGTGAGGAGGGGATTTTAGTTAATAACGTGGTAATTACGCTTTATGATGAGCAAAAACGGGTTAAGCCGTTCAAGGATAAATTGTCGCGGATGAAAATTAATGTTCATTTGCATTCGCGAACCGCTGGTTATCCAACCGATATTGATTTGATTGTTAGTCAGCAAGGTTACGGTCAAAATAGTTTTATCGAAACTGAGCGCGATATTGTAGTCGTAACTGCGCCTGGTCCGTCGAGTGGCAAGATGGCGACTTGTTTGAGTCAGATTTATCATGAGTCGTTGAGAGGGCAGACGGTTGGCTATGCTAAGTATGAGACTTTTCCAGTTTGGGATTTATCTTTGGAGCATCCAGTCAACGTGGCTTATGAGGCGGCGACTTTGGATTTAGCAGATGCTAATTTGATCGATCCTTTTCATCTTGAAAATTACGGAGTAATGGCAGTTAACTACAATCGAGATGTTGAAACTTTTCCGGTTTTGAAGCGAATTTTTGATCGAATTTATCGGCGGGAAATTTATAAATCACCAACTGATATGGGGGTGAATGTGGTTTCTCAGGCTATTGTTGACAATGAAATCGTGGAAGAAGCTGCCAAGCAGGAAATTATTCGGCGTTACTTTGCTACTTTGAAAGATAATCAACTAGATGAGATTGATGATCAAACTTTAGAGCAGGCGGCTTTGCTAATGGAAGATGTGGGTGTGAATTTATTGGATCGTGTGGTCGTGGAGCGGGCGTTGAAGAAACTCAAATTACTGAAGCCTAAGGCGTCTGATAATTTTGAAAATCAAGTCACGGCGATTCAATTAGCCGATGGCCAAATTACAACTGGCAAAAGATCACCAGTGCTATCTTCGGTAGCAGCGGCTATGCTAAATATTCTTAAAATGTCGGCGGGTATTGATGATAAAATTTATTTATTGTCGCCTGAAATTTTAGAGCCAATCAATGAGTTGAAGCGTCATAAAATTGGTTTGCAAACTTCTGATCTAGGCCTAGAAGAGGTTTTATTGGCCTTAGTAATTTCGGCGGTAACTAATCCAATGGCTAAAATAGTCATCGATCAATTGGATTTTTTGGACGGCGCTCAGCTGCATTCCACAGTTATATTGTCTGATCGTGATCGACTGGTTTGTCGCAAATTAGGTGTCGATGTAACTGAAGGGATTGTCTAATTAAAACAAAACCACCTCTTTCGAGGCAGTTTTGTTTAATTGTAAGCTATTTAGTAACGTTGACGAAAACTGTTAGGTTTGTCGTTGCCAAATTCGCGACGTGGTTTATGCTCACGTGGCTCAGAAATTTTAACGGTCAAAGTTCGACCATCTAATTCTTTACCATCGAGCTCATCGATCGCTTTTTGGTTGTTAGCTTCGTCAGCGAACTCCACAAAGCCGAAGCCCTTGCTGCGGTTGCTGAATTTGTCCATGATGACCTTAGCTGAAGCTACTTCACCAATGGTTTCGAAATGAGCTTTAAGCCCATCGTCGGTTGTTGAGTAGGAAAGACTTCCTACAAAAAGATTTTGTGACATTTGTCTCCTTATATTATTGATTCATCTGACTGCTAATATAAGGTTACCCTGTCATTTCGCACGTGCATATGAACATATCTAATTATACAACAGGAGGTATTTTTTGCAAGTAAAATAAATTTGCGATTTAAAAGAGCCCGTTCCTGGGCCCTTTATTGGCGGCAAGGAATTGTCTTCTTTTTAGTCCCTTTCTGGACATTAATATACCTTTCTTTTGTCCTTTTTGAAGGGGTTTCTTGTTGACTATCAAAATCTTTTTCATAGGCTATCATTTGATTTTCTTTTGATTGAGGATATTTATCCAAAAGATCTTTCTGGCTACAGTGACTTTTGACGAACTGTCGTATCTCTTCCGGTTGAGTGGAAGAATGGCAGCAGGCATCTTTGTAGACACAGACACTGCAGTGTCTCCTAGCGACAATCACACAGTTGCGAGCAAAATACTCGTTAAATCTTTCATGTTGATAGCGAAAGACCTTATGTTTTATTTTGTCGCAAAGTTTTCCTTTCCATTTGGCTTTTTTAAACAAAGCCCTTGGAAAGAAAGCATGGTGTTCATCCTCTGGGAACTCTTTGTCTCCCAGTCTTTCTAGCTTAGGGCAATTGTTCTCGAAAAAACACATGACGTACCTCCTCCTTGCGTATAAAAAGAGCTAGTTAGCTAAGCTCGAATTAGCTTAGCTTTATACTTTAAGTATACTACAAAAATGACTTTGTTTTAAGTTGTTTTTAAAGAAAAATATTTAAAAATTAAAATCCCTTAATGTTTTAAGAGATTTTAATAATTTGCATAAAGCTTTTAACTAAATTGTCGTTTGATAATTAACCCTAATCCAGACAGTATAGCGCTGATTGAAGTGACTATAACAAACGGAGAAGCGACTTGGCCAAAGCCAGTGTTAGGACTGTTATTGGCTGGAGTGGCGGTGCTGTTGGTTTGGCAATTAGCTGCTTGAACTACAGTCACAGGCACTGCTGTACCAACATTAACCCCATTAATTACGGCTGTCAGTGTATGATCGCCAGCGGCGACACTGCAAGGAATTACGGCTGTCACTGTAGCTTCGCCATTCATGACGATACCTTCACCAAGCTTAACTGGAAGAGAATGTAGCCAGAATTCAACTGTTTTACCTTCGTAGCTAGCGACTAGGTTGTCAACTTTCATAGTTAGTTTTTCACCTTGCCTAAGGGTGGTTTTGTCTGCTAAGAGGACTGGAGCAAGGGGTTTGGTAGTATCGTTCTCAAATTCCACCCGAATATGAACCGCTGTGTCAGGCATGACGAAGCTTTTAGCTTCAGTAATATCGTGTAAAACAGTCAATTCTTCGGCTTTGTTCCAGGTTAGCGATTTGAGTTTTTTGCCAGTATTTGGAGTAACAGCTACGGTAACGGTTTCGCCAGCTTTAGCACTGGTAGCGCTAGGTGTAATATCACCGTCAGAGCTTGGATAAACTGTAATGCCGTAAGTTGTGTTGGCGTCTTTGGCTTTGAAGGTTGCTGTCACGGTATAGTCTCGATCCATCTCAAGGTTTTCGATCACAGCCTGAGAAGAACCAGAATAAGCTACTAGGTCACCGTGACCCGAGATATTGATCTTATCTATTACAAATCCAGCTAGAGCGGTAATGGTAACTGTGGCTCGATCGCCTTCGTTGTAAGTTGCTTTGTCCGACACACAGGCACCTTGAGCTGAGTCGCAAGCGAAGGTGATGGTATATTTATTGACTAGTGGTGGAATTGATTCAAATTCTGCGCTGACGGTCACATTGCCAGCTGGCATGGTGAATTTATTATCAGTGACAGTAATTTCTGTTGTACCTTGTACGACTTTGAGTGTACCAGCTTTCAGTTGGTAATCAGCGTCTGGAGTGACAGTTAGGGCAACTTCTTCACCAGCTGTAATGCCAGTGGTTTTACTAGCAGTAACTGAGCCGTTGGTTATAGTGTTTATAGTCACGCCATAAGTTGTGATGGGAGCTGAGTTAACCGTAATCGCCTGATTGGCTGTTTTACCACTGGCGGTGTGTGTGATGACAATGTTAGTGTCAGAAGTAGCTAGAATAGCACCTTGAGCGAGTGAAGTAGTTAAGCCAAGAGCTTCAAAGTCACCAACGGCAACTGATTCAGTTGTACCATCAGATTTAGCCAATTCAACCACTAGACCGAACATATCTAGCTGTCCGCCAGCGGTATAGGTTGTCTTGACTGGGGCGCTCGTGATAGTCACACCAGTGACAGTAACTACTGGTGATGTGGCTTCACGAAAGGTTGCTTTAATATCTTGGTTGGCAGATGGGTAGATTATTTTGGTCCAGGATGTGCGATTGGCAACAGTTTCACTTACGCCGTTGATGGTGATTGTGTCAATCTCATAACCAGTCTTTGGGGTGACATAAAGATCAACTTTAGAGCCTTCGTCATAGCTAGCAGCTAATGGATCGACTTCGCAATCGCCTTTAGTGGTGTCGCATTCCGAGAAGTTGACGGTATAGGTAGCTGGGGCTGTGGTTAGTTCAAATTCAACCATAATCGTCACAGCGTCAGCTGGCATAGTAAAGCTGGTAGTAAAGTTGTGCTCAGCAGCATCGCTCATTGTGATGTAGTAAGATCGCTTTAGTTGATAACCAGTATCTGGCGTGATTGTCGGCGTGACAGTTTCGCCAGCTGTAGCAGTACTAAATACGCCACCGTCAATCAAAAGGTCGCCGTTGCTTGGATCATTGGCGTAGACACTGTAAGTTGTAGCAGTGTCTTTAACTTTGAAGGTGACCGTCATGGTTCTGTCGACATCAAAGTCGAGCGTGCCTGACATTTGCGATGCACCAGAGTAAGCCGTGGTGGTGCCACCGCCATCATTGAGTGTATCAATAACATAACCAGAGTTAGCTGTAATTGAATACGGCAGAGCATGGGTTTCGTCATACTGACCGGTGGCTGGCGTACAAGTTCCACCAGCACCACAATTCATAGTCAAAGTGTGTTGGGTGGCAGAATCTTCAAACTCGGCCCATACCCAGACCGCCGAGTCTGGCATGGTGAATTGTTTGGTCGTCGTAATGTCGTTCTTCACCTCAGGAGTTAACACATCATGCCAGTAGATTCGCTTTAGTCTTTTGCCAGCATTGGCTGTTGTTGTGACTGTAACTGTCTCGCTTGCTAAATAGGTAGTTTTGTTAGTTGAAATCGTACCACCGTCCAGTGGTGGATCGGCGACAATTGCCGACACGGCATAGGTCGTGGAAGCATTTTTAGCCTTAAAGGTGACTGTAATCGTTGTGTCGCGATCAAGCTCAAACCTTGTCCAGAATGAAGGTGCGCCTGAGTGAGCACTTGTGGTATCGCCATAAATTGTAAAGGTATCAATAACGAAACCGCTGTCGGCAGTGGCTGTAAAATCGATAAAGTTCTCAGGATACACACCAGTAGTCGGTGTGCAAGTTCCACCAGTACCACAATTTACAGTGAGAGTGTGTTCAGAAATGATAGGCTCAAACTCAGCCGTCACAACCGTATCTTCGGTTGGCATATAGAATTTTTTGGTTGTTCTATCCGTAATATCGCAAAGGTTGCCGGTCGATGCACATTCATCAGAATCGGTGTAGGTCAATTTTTTCAGCTTGTAGCCAGTGGCTGGAGTAACTTCAACAAAAACATCTTCATCGGATATCGCGGTTGTCGCGGGTGTTGCATTTTCGGTGTAGATGATGATATCACCATTAGTCATAGCACCTTTAGTGATGCTATATATCTTGCGCGTAAAGGTCACATCCATTGTCATGTTGCGGTTGACACCGTACTCTACGCTGTAAGCTTGCTCACCGTGGGTGATGTCAGGGTCTTCTTCGATGCCATTGATTAATACCTTATCGATCAAATAATCGTTGTGAGCTACAATATCAAACCTAGCTGTCTCGAGATTTGCAAATTCTTGCTCAACCGGAGCGTTATAAACCGTACCGGCTTGCGTTAGGGTGCAGGTTTGGTGACCTTGAGCGTTGTCGTTGGCTGGCATACAATTGAGTTTGACATTAAACTCTGGTTTGATTAGTTCAAACTCGGCATCAACCATCATATCCACCGCTGGCAGATAGAACTTCCTCGTCTCGGAAATATCCCACACCAACCCATTGTCTGGGTTTGGTCTGACAGTCAAACTCTTTAGACGATAACCAGCCTCTGGAGTAACAGCCGTAACCCTCACCTCGTCATTGAAATAAGCAGTGGTTTTGTCGATCGTAATATCACCGTTCGTCATAGTACCTTTGGTGATATTAAATAGTCGCTGTTCAAATTCGGCAGTCAATACCACATCGCCGCTCGGCATGGTAAATTTGTTGTCAGTGACGGTAATTTCTGTCGCGCCTTGCATTACCTTGATGATGTTAGCTTTGAGCTGATAGCCAGCATCTGGCTTCGGCGTAATCGTCACTACTTGGCCAGGAGCGTAGGCGGAGTTGACTGGACTGAGTGTGCAAGCGCCGTTCGGACCGCAGTTGTTGTTAACGGCGTAGACTGGTCCAGTGACATTGATAGCTTGATCAACAGTTTTGCCACTAGCTAAGTTTTTGATTGTTACCTTTGTGTCGCCCAGCGACAAAGCCGTGCCATTGGCTGGCGAAACTTCCAGGCCCTTGTTAGCAAAATTAGCTAGGGCAATATCTTCCTTTGAATTATCGGCCTTTGTCAGTGTGACAACTAACCCAGTTAGATCTAGCGCTTCGCCGGTTGTGTAGTTTGTCTTGGTCGGAGGAGTTTTGACGGAAATTCCCTTGACTGGCTCAGAAATAGTCCCGGAGCTAGAAAATGATATGAAATTTGGGTTGGGATAAACATTTTTGTTATAAACATCAACCAAGTAACTACTCCTGGTGGTGTCTTCTGGAGTGACGATATAATACCTTGCTCCTGCTCTCATTGAAGCACTGGCTCGGTAGCCCCCCAGACTACCATAGTTAACTGGGGCTAAAAAGGTATATGTCCCGGTACCGCTCAGATCGGTCTTCGTATCATTCCTTGATGTAAGCTGTATCGCCTTGATCGTCTTGAGAATCTCCGGATCCGTTACACCAGGAGCTGTCACCTGGCTAACGACTCTGCCCGAAGTTGAAAGCTTGTTGCTCGGCTCGCCCACCCGATTAGGGCCGACTTCTAACATAATTGCACTGTTATACGCGCCAGTTAGTTGAGCATTGACATCAAGAGAGCCGCTGCCTTCAACCGACAAACGCTTGGTGATACGCAGTAAACTGGCCGTAATACCTTGCTCGGTGTTGTTTGATGTTCTGGGTGAATTTCATAAAACTCCTTAATTTTTCTTGTAAATGCTTAATAGTAATAAAAATTAATTTAAGCCTATGATTTAATAATACACTAATCAACAA
>CAYLXN010000014.1:0-16196 GCA_964388235.1 uncultured Candidatus Saccharibacteria bacterium | reverse complement strand
CCAGTTGAGCTACCGGGGCGCTAAGCTCCATTATACCATTTTTACAACAAAATTATTTAATAAGCTAAGTTCATCCACTAGCTCAACTGATAGAGCAGACGATCTGCAATTGATTGGAGGCTCAGGGCTGCCCAGTTGAGCTACCGGGGCGCTAAGCTCCACCTTAACCACCAACCAGCAGCCTTCTACCGAGTATATTTTTCGTGCAACACGTGATAGCTGTAAATTTCAGCTGGCTTAAACCAGTGCCCAATCTCCTGCTCAGCCTCAACTGGATCACCTGAAGCATGGATCAAATTTGGCGTACCTTGATGGATTAAATTAGCATAACCAAAACTCATGTGCGAAAAGTCACCTCGAATCGTACCGGGAGCGGCCTGTTTCGGTTCAGTCGCACCAACCATTTTCCGAACCAACGACACCGCTTCAACTCCTTCAAACACCATCGCGATCACCGGCCCTTGGGTCATATAGTCTAACGTATAATTAAACGCTTCTTCGCCGCGTCGAGTGATCATCTTACCAATCGCCTCATAGTGAGCGTGATAATGATCTTTGGTTGGCGCCAGCATTTTAGTGCCGACGATTTTCAACCCAACTCGCTCAAACCGAGTCAGAATCTCACCAATTACCCCTCGTTGCACCGCATCTGGCTTAAACAACACTAGCGTTCGCTCGACATTGTTGTCGGTATCATCGAACTTATCCCTAGATTCTGGTTGATTATCTTTGACGTCTGTCATAATACTCTCCTTTTCTTTAAACTTATTCTAACAAACTTAATCCAAAAACTCCACTGCCAAAAAATAAGCTATAATAGAACTATGAGCAAGCATTTTATTGTTGATTTGAAATATGGTTTTCTGGAATTTTTAGAAATTGAACGCGGAGTGTCAATTAACACCTCTCGTAATTACGAATTGTATTTAGATCGTTTTATTGAATTTTGTGGTGAAGAATTAGCCGTCGAAAATATTTCTAGCGAGCAAATTCGCAAATATCGCCTGTGGCTCAATCGCTATATCAACGATAACGGCGAAGAATTATCACTTTTAACCCAAAGTTATCACCTGATCGCCTTGCGATCGTTTTTGCAATATCTTGAAGAACGCGACATCGATTCGCTGTCGCCCACAAAGGTTAAGCTGCCCAAAACTAATCGTAAACAAGTAACTTTTCTCTATCCAACTGAGATTGAGCAGATGCTCGACGAGATCAAAGATGACCAATCCGGCCTGAGAGATCGAGCCTTGATCGAACTGCTGTTTTCAAGTGGCTTGCGAGTTTCAGAACTAACCAGTCTAAATCGTGATGACATCAACCTCGAACGCTGCGAATTTATCGTTCGCGGCAAGGGGTCGAAAGATCGCCCTGTGTTTGTCAGCCAACAGGCTAAGTTGGCGCTAGAGAATTACCTCCAAACTAGAACCGACAGCTTACAGCCACTATTTCTAAATCACAGCCGCCAAGCTGGCCAAGCTACCACCGATGGTAATTATCGACGGCTGTCAAATCGCAGCGTCGAGCGATTAGTCTCAAAATATGCCAAATTAGCTGGCATAACCAAAAAGGTCACGCCGCACACCCTACGCCATAGTTTTGCAACCGACCTACTGATGAACGGCGCCGATATTCGCGCCGTCCAGGGGATGCTGGGTCATAGTGATATTTCGACCACTCAAATCTACACTCACATCACTGACAGCCACTTAAGAAACGTCCATCAGAAATACCACTCCAAGCGCAAATAATTCTAATTAATCAAATCTTAGTTATTATTGCAAACGTCACCGCTGCCGTTACAGCTGCTATCGGTTACGCCAAAGTCTTTAATTAAGCCTTCGCCACCGACCTCAACGGCTGCTGATGGGTAAGGGAAGCCAGAACCGCCCAACGACTCAATGCGAGCTTCAACTCGACGCATGAAATCATTGGCTCGACCATTTGAGTCAACCATAGGCTGCACCCCAGCAAAATTAACTACTTGATTGCTTGAATTTAATAATTCTAATTTAAAACTAGTCACGCTGTCGGTGTTATAGCGACGGCTTAAGCGCATGAAGTGATCAGCGCTATAAGCTGGTATTCTACCGCCATCAAGCGGCAAGACAACTATCGCTTCACAGGCGTACTGTTCACCAGTGACGTTATTATTACACTTAATGTTGCTAACCAAATTTTCTGGAGCGCTATCAAGACTGTGTCGATCAGCAAAGTTAACTTCGCTAGCCCCAGCCCAGTTGGATGTCGGATTTAGGAATAAAGTGGAATTATTCAAGCGAGAGTTTTGATTGGTAGTCGCTACTTTATAGATCGGGCTATTGCCGTAACCTGGATCTTCTTTGATATCGTAATGAGTCAAATCAGCAGTTCGCTTAAAATAATGCGAAACGATCATCGGCGGCACGTTTCTGTCAGGGTTTGATTCGCGATTTGTTGAGTCACTGACGTCTTTATATGACGGCAAAGTGGAGGCGTCGTCAACCCGATAAAGTCCTCCCGGCGTTTCAATCCCTCGTCCTGGATACGCCTTGTCGTCAGTCTGATACCACGACAAGCGAACTTTAGTGAATTCTTTTTCGCCCTTTAATGGCACGACTACTTGGTCGGTTTTAGAATCAAATTTACTAATATAATCAGAGGTGTTGAGGTTAATAGTGACACAAGTATAGGCTTGGTTATTGGATTCGCTATAGCCAACTCGCTGCTCTTCATTGTTGCCCAAACTACCAGTGCCAGCTGCTAAATCAGCTCGAGTATTGTTTTCGTTTAGTCTAATCGCACCAATAGCATCGCAATTCTTGCCATTCAAATGCTGCTCACGAAGCTTGTTGCAGACAGCGGCGTTCTTAGTACAGATGTTATTATAAATCCCCATGGCTGTCTTGGCGTCCTCAACCCCAGCTAAAGCCGAGTCGTAAGCCGAAGTCGACAAATCTTGCTGACTGGCACTATCCCAGTCCTTGAGCATAATCCTCACGAAGCCAACTGTCAAAATCCCAACTAATATAGTCGTAAACATCACTATGATCAGTGAGGCAGCGCCAGGTTGATATCGTTGAATTTTCGTCTTCATGGTCTTGGTTCCTATCTATTTATAATCTTTATGCTTATTTTAACTCATTTTACAAAAATAATAAAGCTACTTTTCCCTCGATATGTTTCTGGCCGTGACTTCAAACTTATTAATCGCACAGTAATCGTTGAAATAGCCTAGTTTATCAGGTGGACGACATTTGCTGTCCTCAATCCACATTGGATCATCTCGACTCCCCACTGATGTGCCAATTACGTAGTTCAAAGTATACATTGTTTGTCCAGTTACTCCGCTATTAACCGCCGAAACTATTCTAAAATCGTGAATCGCTAGCCCACGATCCCCCGCCTTGATAACTTCCGTCACTCGGTTGGATTGATTTTTAATAATGTCATTGACGCCATTTGGCATGCGACAAACTTCACGGTTCGGATCTTGGATTTTAGCCAGTCGAACTGGATAATCTCTACCATCTGGACCAGTTATTTTGAATAAATAATCAGGAAAAGCATTGAACATGAAGAATTGGCCTGATTTACCATCAATGCTAGCAAAATTCCAAACATAAGAAAAATTGCCTGTGCATAGCACACCTCTCCAAGGATTTTCTGCACTATCCGTTCGATAATCAGGCACTTCTTCCCTTGGATCGTTGATCGGATTAAAATTGGTACTGTTAGTATTGGAATCGCTCTGGCTAATCTTGATGTCCGAAGCTGTATTGAGTGACAACTGAATATCATCGCCGACCGATCGCCCAACTCGGTTTAATTCTTTAAGGGTCATCCCTCGATTGTAAATATGAATTAGTTGTAAAATAATCAACAAAACACTTAGCAGCAACATCGACACGTAAGCCAATGACAACAAAGACTCCACCAGCGTGAAGCCACGCTTAGCGATCGGTGATTTAGCTTTTGATTTAATTTCTGCTCGGCTCATATAACCTCACTACTGTTTCTAAAGTACTAGCTGTCGACGAAGATGCGCTCGACCAGCAAGCTCTAATGTAAAAATCATAATAACCAGCGCCGTCTAATCGCTCAATCCAAATTCCTTCGACCGATTTCAAGCCAGTGCTGGTCGAAATTTGGTTGGTATCAGCCTCCGCTTCGGCGGAACCTTCTGGGCCAAATACTAAGCGAGCGTAACTAGATGGAGTTTTGAGCATCCGATTGTTTTCACCCCCGATAAAACCAGATGGCCATGAACCTCGGCTAGAAGCCGCTAAAACTTTCGGCGGCTTGGATCGAGGATTTAAGACAAAGGCGTTATTGTTGGATCGATCAGGATACTTGCACTGCCCTTGAGCGCCTAGCATCGTCTTCAGCTTGTCGGGCGTAGAAGCTTGAATTCTTAAATCAACACCTGGCGTAATTCGACTCTTACCCGTCACTTTTCGCCACTCTCCAGCCGCAGTAATGCTAGTTGGATCAGTATTTGGTGCGGCGTTGGATAATTCTCGGATATAATTTTCATGCAAAAAGCGAAGCGACTCGGCCTGGGAGTTGATTTGATTACGGACCAAATTAAGCTCCAGTGCATTTTGAGACATCTCGGAACCACGATTCATGATTGAAATACCAATCACCGAAACCAAACTAAAAACCGCGAAAGCAAACACCACTTCGACAATGGTATCGCCAGCCTTGAAGCTCGACTTTTTTAAGCAGTTGACTTTATCGACTGAAGTTAACATTTGACCGCCTTCACCACCACGCCATCAATCGTTTTGTAATCCTCATCAACTGGCATGATTTCGACCCCCGAGGCATTAGCTGAGTCTTGGTGAATTCGAATCGCCCTGAGCGGAGAAGCTCCATCTTTCGGCTGAACACAAAAAACAAACGGTGTTTTTAAATTAGCATCGCTAATCAAGCCTGACGTACTTCTCAAAAGCTGATTTAGACTACTGTTAGCAACTGCACCTTGATTGATGTAAGTCCTGAGACTACCGCTAAGCGGTGATTTCAAAATCAAGATATATTGTGAGTCACCAGCACCGACGTATTTGTAACTATTAGGAATTCGTGGCTCAGGCACCCGCATCGCCGCATCCCACTCAGGGGTATAGGTCAAAAGTGGCTGATTTTCTTCTTCAAGAATTCTCAAAAACATTCTGCGGAAACACTTAGTGTCCTGAGATTGATTTGAATTATCCGCCGTCACCGCCTCACGATCGCATTCTTGACCGATAACTGTATAGCCCTTGACCACTGTATCTCGCTGTTGATCAGCCGTCTGAACATAATCGATCTTCAACAATCTACCCACCAGCAAACAATCGGATTTACCCCTGAAAGTCTGCTGCCGAGTATTAATTCCACCAACATTTAATTGACACTTGCTCTCCTCAATATTACGAGATTGAGCTTGAGCATAGCTCGTCTGGCTATACTGGCTCTGGAAAAAATCCTTCAGGCTCTCAACACTATCACCATAGCGTTGATTAGTAATCGATTGACGCGCCATCACCCCAGCCGCCGCGATCATCAGTCCAGTTATGACCAATGTCAGCATTACCTCAATAATCGTAAAGCCAGTTTTTTGCGTTTTCATTTACTTAGAATTATAGCATAAGCTGTTTAAAAAACTCAACCAAACCAGAAGAATTTAATTAATTGTTGTCCACAGAAAAAAGCTATCAAACCACCGACGATCAGCAACGGCCCCATCGCCAAGCGAGTCTTGGCGCTGATCTTGCCACTGATAAACCCAGGCAAAACTAAAGCCGTGCCAATTAAGTTAGCTAAAAACAAGCCAATAAACGCTAGCAATGGCTCGCCCAAAATTAAGGCTAACACCACGCCCAAGAACACATCGCCCGAGCCAATCCACTGCCCTCTAGAGATTAAATTGATCACCGCATAAACTCCAGCCAAAATAACCACCGCCAATAAATAATCAACCAACAATTGGTCAACAATTTCCCAGCCAAATTGAGACACTGCCAAATACGACGACATCAGTGCAAAAACCACCGCCCAAGCAATCGCTGCATACAAATAAATACTCGGTAATAATTGCCAGTGAAAATCATAAATAAAAAACACCGCTAGGTAAACCAGCAGCCCCAGCCAAACCAAAAACAAGCCAGTATACAACCAATTACCTAAATCATAATTGACCGACCAAAACCACCACGAAAAGCCAAACAGCGCTGCCAAGACGATTTCGGCAATTACTTCCGTGCGTCCAATCTTAGCCTGGCATTTACGACAACGACCTCTCAAGCTCAGCCAGCTGATAATTGGGATTAAGTCAAACCAGCGCAGTTGGTAGCCACACTCTAAGCAGCGCGAGCGATCGGTCGCAATCTTGGTTTGATTCAACTTTGACTTGGTAACTAACCGCTGATATTCTTGAGGTGAATAATCTTCCTTGGCTCGTTTGCGCTCAGCTAATTCCTTGGCTCGCAAGCGCCAAACTTGCGCCACCGCAAAAGAACCTAAAATGCCGCCAGCTGCCACCCACAGCAAGCCTAAAATTAATTGACTTATCCACAACATCAGTTTCTACCCCCTGAATTATCGTTACATAAAACCGTTCCATCCTGCTGACGCAGTCTGACCGCAAAAATATCCGTTTCAGCCTTGGTGAGACTGCTGCCATTGCATTTCCTAGCTTCATCAATATAAATAGCATTATAATCAGCCGCTAAAATCTCACCAACTTGAGCGTTTAAATTCAACTTAATCCCGTAAGGCAATTCGGTCGCTGGATCAACTTTGAACTGACTGTTAGGCGTCAACACATAATCCTTGCTGTAACTATACCAACCGTCACCTTTTGGCATCGCCGAACCGCCATTATTGGCTTTGTAGTCATTAATCTTGGTGATGTAAGTAAACGCCATTTGCTTGCGTTGAGCGTCCCACTTGATCGCCTCAAACTTAGGCAACAACACCCAAGCAATAGTTGCGATCACCCCGATAATAGCCACAAACGGAGCCACAGTTAGCAATATATAATTAATTTGAGCCCATACTTGTTGTCGCTTGGCCTTTCTTGCTAGCTGTTTTGAGCTATAGCTGCCAGCCACCAATCGGTCTTCATTGACTTTCATTTGGCTACCAACTAGCGCCCAATTATAAACTGGACCATCAGTCAAATCGATAGTCGGTGTCGCTTGTTCATCGATCTCTAATTGATCAATCGCATCATAGTCCTGCACGCTCTTAATTATAACATAACCATGACTAATTAGTTAGAGCCACCACTGTCTTTACAGAAGAAGCCTGAACCTTCAAGCTGAACCCTCAGAGCATAGGCTCGATTTCCTAAGCTTGCATTAGGAACAATATTTTCACCATTACAATAAGCGGCAACCTGATATTCAATCGCGTGCTCCTTGTTGCCATCATTAATCCCTCCTGCCCCAACAAATGTGTAGTTTTGACCATTTGGACTAACGAACTCATTTTTTGAATCACTAGTATTAGTGGTTTGTTTCATGTAAGTGGCAGCAAAACCACTGTTCCTTAGCGCAGTAAAATTTGCTGGGATAGTGCCACGGTTGTTAGCCTTATACTGCTCTAGCTGAGAAGCGACACGCATCACATCTTCACGTTTTGCAGTATCACGCTGACCACGCTGCAAGGCTGGGAAGGCCACGAACACCATCAAGAAGATCAGACCGGCGATTGCCAGCACCAACACAACTTCAATAATTGTAAAACCCTTTCTTGTCTGTTTATTCATCTTGTTTATTATTCCTTTCTTTTGATTAATTGCTTGTTATAACAAGCTTATGTTTTTAAGTATAACTAAATCTTTTTTATTTGTCTAGCTTTAAGTTCGAACATTGCCGACCATCTGATAAATCGGCATCAGCACACCACCGACCAAGACACCAGCCACGCCCGCTAGCACTACCATCATCACTGGCTCGATTAAAGTCTGAAGGGTTTTAATCTGCGCATCCAATTCTTCCTCAAAGATTTTAGCCGTTTTACCCATCATTTCGTCAATTTTACCCGACTGCTCACCAATTTTTATCATCTGAGGCACTAATTCAATCACGTAAGGCTGATCAGTCACCGACTCAGACAGCGATTTACCACCCTTGACCTTTTCGGCTGCCCCCTGGATAACCTTACCAACGATTACGTTATTAACCGCCGTTGACGAGATATCTAGAGCGTCCAACATCGGCACACCTGAAGACAGCAACGTCTCGCCAGTCCTCATAAAACGAGCCATGTACAATTTACGGAACATTCCACCAAATACTGGCATGTTTAGTTTAAAAGTATCTTTGGTAGCAATTCCTCGCTCCGTTCGAAAATATTGAGCTGTAAAGAAAATCACAAAACCCAAAGCTAAAATGACCGCCCACCAGTAGCGAAGCGTAAAATTAGTCACGCCTACCAAAATTTTCGTCAGCAAAGGTAGATCCAAATTCATATCTTCATATAGCGTTTCAACCTGAGGCACAACTTGGAACATCATAAAACCAATCACCGCGATAATCACCACCAAAACAATTGCTGGATAAGTGAAGGCGCCTTTAATTTTACTCAACATTTCAGCATCTTTTTCTTCTTGATCGGCAATTTTAACCAAAGCTGTATCCAGCGTACCTGAAGCTTCGCCCGCCTCAATCAGTGACAAATAAAGCCCATTAAACACCTCTGGATGTTGCGCAAAAGACGCATGCATACTTTTACCTGACTCAATCGATGTCACCAAATCATTAACCACTTTTTTCATCGGCTTGGCACTGGTCTGTTCGTAAACAGTCCGCATCGCCTGAGCCACTGGCAAGCCCGCCCCAACCAAAGTCGCCAGCTGACGCGTAAACACTAGCCGGGTTTTAGCCGTTACTCGATTGCCAAATAGTCCTCTTATGCCACCAGATTCGTCAACTAATTTCAATTCTGGAGCAATTAGCCCTTGGTCCAGCAACATTTTGCCCGCTTGGCGCTCATTTTGCGCCTTGACTTGCGATTTAACTATTTCACCAGTATCTGGATTTTTTGCCGTGTAATTAAATGTTTGCATTTTAACCCTTTCTAACTCCTCGCCAATCGATTAAATTCATTAAGGTCAATGGCGTAATTACGAGCTTCATCATAAGTAATCACCCCTGTTTGCACTAGCTTGATTAAAGTTCGGTCCATTGTCTGCATACCTTGATCGGCTCCAGTCTGAATCACTGCGTCCAACTGATGAGTTTTGCCTTCGCGAATAATATTTCGAACCGCTGAAGTGGCTACCAAAATTTCAGCTGCTACCACTCGCCCGCCGCCGATAGCTGGAATTAACCGCTGTGAACAAACACCTTGCAACATGTTGGCCAGCTGAGATCGAACTTGCGGTTGTTGGTGGGACGGAAAGACATCAATAATACGGTCAATCGACTGAGCCGCCGAGTTGGTGTGCAGCGTGGCAAACACTAAGTGACCGGTTTCAGCAATCGTAATCGCCGCTGAAATCGTCTCCAAGTCACGCATCTCACCGATCAACACTACATCTGGATCTTGGCGCAAGCTTGAGCGCAGTGCGGCCCCAAACGAATAAGTATCATAATAAACTTCACGCTGAACCACCACCGATTTTTTCGACTTATGAGTAAACTCGATCGGATCTTCAATAGTGATGATGTGCTTTGATTCTTCGGAATTAATCTTATCAATTAGCGCTGCCAAAGTGGTCGATTTTCCCGAACCAGTTGGGCCTGTCACCAACACCAAACCTCTCGGCAAATTAGCAAACGACGACACAATCGACGGAATGCCTAGTTCAGAAACTGATTTGATTTCGTTAGGGATTGACCTCAGAGCAGCAGCTAGATTACCACGCTCATGAAAAGCATTGACCCGAAACCGCATCAGATTACCGAAAGCAAAGCTAAAGTCAAATTCTTTGTCTTTGAGGAGAATTTTCTTCTGATCTTCATCTAGCAGCGCAAACACCAGAGGCTCGATATTGGTTGGATCTAGGACTGGCGCATTTGGAACTTCACGCAATGAACCATCAATTCTCAACATCGGCGGCAAACCAACCTGCAAGTGCAAGTCAGACGCTTTGGTTTTGACGACTACGTCAAGCAAGTTTTCAATATTTAATGTCGATTGTTCCATATTTCTCCTTTTATTATGCTATATCCGAAGCTACTCGATTAACTTCCTCAAGAGTTGTCATGCCGTCTAACGCTTTAAGATAACCATCTTGACGCATCGTCACCATCCCTTGTTTAATTCCCATTTCGTTGATTTGGCTACTGGTTGCGGTGTCAATAATCAAATCTTCAATTTCCGGAGTGATGTCCATCACTTCGTAAATACCAACTCGCCCCTTGTAACCAGTCGGATTTTTGCGGGTCTTTTCGCCCGAGAATAAAGTATAGGCTTGATCGCTATAAAGCGGAATTTGATCATAACCTAGAT
The DNA here is from genome assembly GCA_964388235.1 of uncultured Candidatus Saccharibacteria bacterium. GTDB lineage: Bacteria > Patescibacteriota > Saccharimonadia > Saccharimonadales > Saccharimonadaceae > CAYLXN01. The sequence goes on along the minus strand of CAYLXN010000014.1, from coordinate 5,768 downwards.
TTTGAGCCGTCGCCTGCTGATCGCTCGAAGTCTTCGGCAGCAAGTCGCCAACTGAGCTATTAATCATCGCGGTTTCAGCGTGTGTTGATTCGTGTTCTTCTTTCTTATCAACCAACCGTCGCACCAAACGCTGACCAATCACTGTGTTAACCGTCGAGGCGATCAGATACGGTTCAATTCCCATATCTAGCAACCGCGGCAAAACTCCAGCCGCTGAGTTGGTGTGCAGAGTCGAGAAGACTAAGTGCCCAGTCAAGGCCGCTTGAATCGCCAAACTAGCTGTCTCTTGGTCGCGAATTTCCCCGACCATCACCACATCTGGATCTTGACGCAAAATTGATCTCAAACCATTAGCAAACGTCAAGCCAACCTCTGGATTAACTTGAATTTGATTAACACCTTCCATTTTATATTCAACTGGATCCTCCAGAGTGATAATATTAATCGATTCATCCCAAATTTCCTTGATCATGGCATACAGAGTGGTGCTCTTACCAGAACCAGTCGGACCTGAAGTCAAAATCATCCCGTTCGGCTGGCGCATGCCCTTGCGGATATCGCGTAGCGCTTGCCCCGCAAAGCCCAAATCTTCCAATACGTAGTTAATCCCGTCTTTGTTCAACAACCGAATCACCACTTGCTCACCCCAAACTACTGGGCTAATCGCAATACGCAAGTCAACTTGACTACCCGCCACTTCGATCGTAAACTGACCGTCTTGAGGTATTCGGTGTTCGTCAATTTTTAAATTGGATAAAATCTTAATTCGACTAACCATGGCTGGCTCGATTGACTTCGGTAGCTGCATAATTTCGCGCAACACGCCATCAACCCGACAACGGATTTTCAACGATTCTTCTTGAGGCTCAATGTGAATATCACTAGCCTTGGTTTTAACTGCATACTCGAGAATCGTGTACAAAGCCTTAGATATCGGAGAATCTTGAGTTAAAATTTTAACATCATCATTGCGGCGTGCTTCTTCGGCAGCTTGCTGCTCTCGACGAGAAGCTTCAGCCGCTGCGTCAACCGCTGAAAAATCAGCCCCATACTGACTAATTACATGACGAATCCCCTGCTCGGAAGCCATAAAAACCTTGACCGGGCGCTGCACTAAGCTCGACAGATAGTCAACCGCCTGAACGTTATCAGCATCTAACATCGCCACTGCCAACCGCCCGCTCACTTCAGCCAGCGGCACTGACATCGTTCGCTCAGCAATATCGCTCGGCATCAGCGACAAAATTTCTGGACTAATCAACACATCAGTCAAATTAACATAAGGCAAGCCAGAAATAATCGATACAATGTGAGTTATCGCCTCTTGATCGACTAGGCCGCTGTCAATCAGTCGTTTGATAATCGATTGTTTCTGATCAGCCGAAGCTTTTTTAGCAGCTTCCATATCGGCAGCACGAACCAAGCCCTCTTCCACCAGAAGTTTAGTGATTTGGTCGATAATCTCTTGATTCAGTGTTGCCATAAGTTAATTTCAGCCGCTTAACCTGCTTGTTCGTTTAAGACAATTGGTACAGTTGGATTAATTGTTTGATCGTTGAAATCTGAAGCTCTTAGCGCCTCAAGTCCGCTATCAATTTTTTGCAAAGTTGGAACAGTTGCCCTGTTAGTTGACTCACCAAGCAATTTCCCTACCAAGAAAAAACTACTAGTAAACGAGAACACGATTATTAAAATAATACTTGCTATTTCGGTGTTTTTCATTTAATTACTCCTCGTAGTATCTTCACTAGTTATTTCCTTGTTGCCCTTTTCGATATTCACTTTATGCTCAAAGAACGAATGACCCGTCACTTGCAGCCAGTTGGTGTCAGCTGAATATTCTAGCACCAGTTGGTCAACATGAATTGGCCGAATTGACAGCTCCAAATTAGTCATCATTTTCTTCAGACCGTCTAATGTACCAGCCGTTTTAAATGAGAAACCACTTGGCTTTCCTGCCATCTCCGTCGCTTCACCTTCCATCATGTCTTCTTCTAGTGAAACTTCACTGTTTGAATCAGCGTCATCTTGAGTCAGGCTAACCGAAATTGACTCAACGTTCACCCCTGAGCTTGAGATTAATTTATCCAAACTTGAACCAAACGCAGCCGAGTTACCATTAATCGGCATAGCGTCATAAACCACTGCCAAAGGGTCTTGATCTGGTTTCAACAGGTTTTTGGTTAACTCTTCTTTCAGCGCCAAATCCTTGACTTGGTTTTCAAGCTCTCGAGCCGAACTGAGGTTGCTTTCAGCTGTTTTCTTAGTTTGTTTTAGGTCACCAATTACGGTGTTATTGAAACTAATTTTCTTAAACAAATGAAACGACACCGAGGCTCCGATACCGAAAACGATTGCCGCTACCGCTACTGCGATAAACATTGTCCGCCCAGCTTGAGAAATTTGCTGCCGCTTTTGGGTTGGTTTTTCAGTTTTGGCCATACTAATTTGCCTCCTGGTTTTGATTTTTATTGTCATCATCTAAGTCTGGAGATCGCTCAACTAACAGATTCTGGATCCCGATGTTGGAATCAGTCACGTTGATATTACCCTTATCTGGTGCCATGATAGTCAAAACCTGCTTCGCTGGATTGTTTTTGTCGTGGAAACTATTGGCAAATAGATTTTCGTTGATAATAAACCTAATATTAAACAACACCACGCGCTTGCCTTCAGAGTCACTACCAGAAGTAATCGCATTAACCAAACCAACTCGATCGGTGATTTTCTCAGTAATAAATTCATCTTCAGCGCCCATGTACTCCAGCTCGGTCATTTCGATAGTCTTACTTAATTTTTCATAATCAGCGTAGTTAGGCGTCTGCCCCTCTAGCGTGATCGATTTAGTGTCGTCATCATAAATAATTCTCGAAAACTTAACCGTGCTACCACTTGGCACCACCGCTGCTACCACCGTAAATAGCCTTGAAGTAATCGGCTTAGTAGCATGATTGGTGTTAATTAACTTAACTTGATTCTGAATCGTCACCAAATCTTGAACCCCATGAATTTGCGAAAATTCTTCATATTTTTTGTCAATATCACCGCGAAGCAAGTTGATCCGTACTCTCTGCCCGACAAAAGTAAACAGCACCAAGAATAAAGTCACGCCAATAGAAGCCGCCGCCACGATGAATGAGGCTGTAATCACCAAATTTCGCTTCCGCTGAGCATCAAGCAGTTGTTGCTTAATATCAGGGACTAAGTTGACTTGAATCGGTACCCGAACGCTAGGCGTCGAGCTACTAGCCTTCGCTGTTTTTGAAAATATCTTTGGTAATTGCATATTAAGGCCTCCTTTGAGCTAAACCAACTGCGACCGCGAACTCATTGCCGATATTAGCCAAAGTCTGCTGCTGCGATTGAGTCATCGTAACGTTATGCCAAGGCGTCTCAATTGTCGTAGCAATATTGGTGTTATTAGCAATGTAATTATTCATCATCGGAATTGTCGCCGCATAACCACCAACCAAAATGCGCCCAATCTGGGCTTTAGTGTAGCGATTCTGGAAAAACTTCACCGATTTTGTCAATTCGCTCGCAAACCCATCAAGAGTACTCTCTAGCGCATGATAGACCCTTCCATCAAGCTTGTCAGGAGCTAAGCCAAACCGGAGAATAAATTGTCGTGCCTGATCTTCTTTGACATTTAAGTTTGAGGCCGCAACTTTAGTCAATGCATTTAAGCCAATTGGTACGGAGCGAACCAATCTTGGAACTCCGCCATAAGTCACCACCAAATCAGCCGTATTTTCACCTAGATCCACAATAAAGTTAGCTGCCGTCTGGTCAGGGGTATCCAGCGCCCGAACTAAAGCAATTGGGTCTGGCTCAGCAGCCACTACGTTGTAACCCAAGCTCTCGACAAACTCCAACCGATCTTCGCTGTATTCAATAGACACACTCGAGATTAACACCTCAAGCTGATTCTCATCACGCAACGACCCACCCAACAAAGTCCAGTCGTATTTAGCTTCATCAATCGGGATTGGGATGTATTGATCAGCTTGGTACTTCAAAGCCTTGTTCAGTTCGGAAATTGACTGGTTTGGCATATCAACAATCGTCGTGTAAGTCTTGGCCGATGGCAGCCCAATAACTACATTGTTGGTCCTGGTGCCGCTCTGACCGACTGCGGTCTTGATGATTTCACCTAATTTATCACGACCAGTTCTTGAATCGCTCATAGCTGTTTGAGCGTCCACCGAAGCATAGCCAAAATGTTTCAGTACATAACCGCTGTTATGATCAGTTCCTTTGCGAGCTAACTGCACTACCCTAACCGAGCTAGTGCCAATGTCTAGGCCAAAGAAGTCGCCCACGCTTTCTAAAATTTTCATACTAATACGATTATACATAAACATTTTCAAAATCGCAACTATTTTGCCGCCGAAGATCGCAGTTTTGGTTTTTTAAAAATTATAAACTTGCCACCATGGGTCGACAAAAATTAACTCTGAAAATATGCTAAAATAGAACCATGAGTTTATCAATTGGGATTGTCGGGCTGCCCAACGTCGGCAAATCGACCTTATTTAATGTCTTAACCAAGAGTAATATTTTGGCGGCTAATTATCCGTTTGCGACCATCGAGCCAAATTCTGGCATCGTCCCCGTCCCCGATCCGCGCCTCGACAAGCTGGCAGAGATTTACCAAACCGAGAAAATCATCCCCGCCACGATCGAATTTATCGACATCGCCGGCTTGGTCGCTGGCGCCTCCAAGGGTGAAGGCCTAGGCAATCAATTTTTAGCTAATATCCGCGAATGCGACGCGATTATTCATCTAGTGCGCGCTTTTGACGACCCAAACGTTCAGCACACTTCGGCGGCGATTGATCCAAAGGCTGATATTGAAATTATTAATACTGAACTAATTTTGGCCGATTTGGCGACCATTGAAAAACATTTACCAAAATTAACCAAAGAAGTCAAAGCCAACCCTAAACTCAAGCCCAAACTTGATTTACTCGAGCAAATTACCACCAATCTCGAAGCTGGTCAGCCGATTAATACCCAAAATGATGTAGATATTACAACGATTGCCGATCTGAATTTACTAACCGCCAAAGCGATTATTTATTTGTTCAATGTTGATGAGCAGAATTTGACGAATCAGGTTAAATTAGACGAATTAAAAGCCCTAGTGCCAGATAATCAATCGCTAGCCATCGCTATCAAGATGGAAGATGAACTCAAAGATATGGATGAAGCCGAAGCCAGTGAATTACTGGCTAGTTACGGTGTTACCCAAGGCGGATTAGCTAAATTAGTTCAGGCTGCTTACGCTGCGCTTGGATTGCAGAGCTTCTTGACGGCTGGCGTCAAAGAAGTCCGAGCCTGGACCATCCACCAAGGCGCCACCGCCCCCGAAGCCGCAGGCGCAATTCACACCGACTTTCAAACTGGCTTCATCGCCGCCCAAGTAATTAAATATAATGATTTGATCGACCTCGGCTCCGAAGCCGCCGTCAAAGCCGCTGGCAAGGTCAAAACCGAAGGCAAGACTTACATCATGCAACCCGACGACGTGGTCGAATTTCGATTCAACGTTTAATTCATAAAACCAAAGAAGCGAGATTCCCCCGCTTCTTTTAAAATCCAATCTAGTATTGTCTTGACCGAACCCAGGCTGTCAAGCCCGCACCCGCCAGCACCATGATTGAACTGATGATGATCAGCGCTGGGTGAATTTGAGCACCAAAACCAGTGACTGGAGCTTGTGGCTGTTGGTTAGTGGTTTCTGGAGCAGTGGTTGGTGGTGTGTC
>CAYLXN010000013.1:0-18928 GCA_964388235.1 uncultured Candidatus Saccharibacteria bacterium | reverse complement strand
CACCAAAAAGAGCAGCTCAGCAAAAGCTGAGCTGCTCTTTTTGACGCTCTGCGTCGGGAATTGAACCCAGATTTGCACAGCAAAAGCAGTTCGTGAAGCGCAGCGTAGCGAGAAAAGCACGCAGTATTTTTCGAGCAGGCTAGCGGATATAAGGAGTTCTCAAAGAACGACTGCTTTCCCGTGGTTTTATTTTTTCTACCTTTACTCTACGCTGTCATAAAAGCCGATAGCGGCGATTGCGGCGTGTAAGTCACGTCCGCGGCGTCTAAAACTTCCGCTAGCCTGTCGATCTCGGCAATATTATTAATAACGCGATAGTTTTGGTCGACAAATTTGATCGGTTGATATGGGTCGCTAACTGCCACTGGTGTGACATTGTGGCTATAAATCACTTGGTTGGCCAAGCGATAGCTGAGCGATCGACCGCCCATTTGCTGATTAACTTCTTGCAAAATCACTTGCGGTGAAACTGATTCGCTGTTTTGATTGGCTGATTGAGTCGGTCGCTTCAGTTTAATGTCGTAATAGACATTGGCGTCGGTGGTCGGCATGGTTAAAGTCAAGCTCTCCTCTTGGCGATCGTCACTCAAGGTAATCGCTCCACGAATAGCGGCGGCGTTTTCAAACACCTGATCGATCAGGTCGGTAAATTTGTCAGCCGCGATTTTTTCAGGCGCTAACTCAAATTCGTTAGCTGGTGAAAACGAAGTAATATTGGTCTGGTTTTGAACTAAACAATCCTGCATAGTCATTATTTATAATACTTTTAATAATAAAAGTCAACTATTAAATAATGTTTATGCTAATAATTCAATGATATTTGCTTATTTCCAGCTTATATTAGCTGGATTATTTGGCAGTGCTGACAGCCAAACCTTGCCTCGGTTTAGGGCAACTTCTTTGTTTTCTGAGTTGTAAAATTTGATTTGAGATTTGGCACTTGGTTTTTTCCAAGTAACTTTCTGCATATCGCCATTCTGGAAAATGAAAGCCGTACCGCTCCCGATATTTTTGATTTGCAAATAACCGCTAGCCGCTGGGGCTTGGTCGATTAGTAAACCAATCACAACATCAGGTTCGATTTGGCCTTTTTCGCGGTCCATGTGCGGTGCGCTGCCGTTGGATCGGAGATAAGTGTTGTTTTTAGGGTTATATTTGTAGCTAACGTCGTAGCTGGGATAAATTCCAAATTTCATCGAAATAGTGTTGGCAGTTGGGGTTTCTTTAGCCTTCGGGTCTTGGCGCTTAAACGACTCAACAGTAGACTTCGTGTGTTGTTTGGATTTGTTTAATTCGTCCATTTTAGCAAAACTAGTGTACATATTGTGAGGCGCTACTCGATCGGCAGTTCGCCAAAAATAGTTAGGATTGGCTGATTGATCCAAATCTAGGTAATTACCATTGCTAATTCGTCGCAAGGCTTCTTCGCTACCGCCAACATGAGCCACGCCCGAGTCAAACGGTTCCAACCAATCGATATAATAAGGTCGCAAACTGCGAACAGGACCAACCAGTTTTGGTTTGTTTAGCTGATAAAGGGCCATGAAACGAGTAATGCCGCCTTCGGCGATGGCTTCAAAAACTACCTCAGCGTCTTTAAGTCCGGATTGGGGCCTAGCATCCTCGGCTAGGTTCTCGATCATGATCGCAGTGACTGGTGAATTCACCTTGCTTTCATCGTCAACCAACTTGCCAGACAGGCTAGCATAGTATTTTGGCGGTTCAGGTGGTGGTGTCGATTCGGCCACTGGCTCTGGCTGGGGTTTGTCATTGAGTAGGACGAAAGCTGCTACTCCCCCGCCGATTAGCAACACTCCGAGAATTGAAAACAGAATAATTTTTTGCTTTTTGGATAATTTAGGTAGCTTTGATTTTTTGATTTTCTGATCGATCGCATGGGGCTGATTGTGGTTGGCGTTTTGGTCTGATGCAGTCCTGATTTTGGCATCAATATCATCATTGTTAGGTTGGGTTGATGTTGGTTGATTGTTCATAATTCTCCTTTTTGTTTATTGTGCCTCAATGGCGGCTTTTAATCTTAAAACTACTTCTTCACGTCCGAGCGTGCTAATTAGATTGTTTAATTCGGGGCTAAATGGCGCCCAAGTCAAGGCAAAACGAATTAAACTAAAAGTGATAGCTGGTTTTTGCTGTGAATGTTCAAGAATGTGATTTAATTCTATTTGTACTGCTCCAGGGTCAAAAGATTCAATTTTTGACAAATGATTCATAGTATAGCGTAATATTTCTAATTGCTGTTGTGGACTAATTTTCTTCAAATTTTTATCGGTTTTGATTTGTTGCCAATTCGGGGTTGGTCGCTGAAAGAAGTACTCAGTTAATAGTGGTAAATCTCGAAGGGTTTTGAGTCGGGCTTGAACTAATTTTAAGACCTTCTTCTGTTCGTCTGGCGAAACTTTTGCTCCATTTTCACCCCAAAAACTATCGCAGCGCTCAAAAAGATCGTCGAGCGACAAGCGGCGGATCCATTCTCCGTTCATCCAAAGTAGTCTTTTTTCATCAAATCTGGCGCCTGATTTTTGGACTCGGTTAAGATCAAACTTCTTAATTAATTCATCAATCGAGAAAATTTCTTGAGTTGTGCCGTCGTTCCAGCCTAAAGTGGCTAGAAAGTTGAGCATTGCTTCTGGTAAATAGCCCTCTTGGCGATATTCGACAACGCTTTTGGCGCCGTCTCGTTTGCCAAGTTTTTTGTTACCAGTCGGTGCTAAAATGTGTGGCAAACAAACCAAAATTGGTGGCTCTATTTCAAGAGCTTCATAAAGAGCTAGGTATTTTGGCGTGGAGGCGATGTATTCTGAACCTCTAATGACGTGCGTGACGCCCATCTCTAGGTCGTCTATGATGTGAGCAAAATTATAAGTCGGTAGTCCATCGGCTTTAATGATAATAAAGTCGTCCAAGGCTTCTTCCCCAGCTGATAAATCCCCCATGACTGGGTCATGCCAAGAATAGCGCTTGATTTCAGGAATTTTGAATCGTAAAGCGGTTTTGCCATCCCACGGCTCAAATTCATCTGGTCGATGTAATCGATACAAGAAAGGTCTTTTTAATGATTCAGCTTGGGCACGAAAATCAGCCAATTCTTCTGGGGTGTATGGATCGGGATAAGCTAAACCTTTGTCAATTAGTTTTTGAGCCCATTTGATGTAAATTTGACGACGTTCTGTTTGAAAATATGGTCCATTTGGCCCGCCTACTTCTGGTCCTTCGTCCCAGTTTAGTCCCAGCCAACGCAGAGTGTCGAGAATTAATTCAGTTGCGCCTTCGACAAATCGAGCTTGGTCAGTATCTTCGATTCGAACGATAAATTTACCGCCCGTTTGTCTGGCTAGCAGCCATGGATAGAGAGCCGAGCGAACGTTGCCAACGTGAATGTAGCCAGTCGGACTAGGAGCAAAACGAGTTATTATTTGTTGGTTTTGATGGTCTTTTTTTAGCATGAAGTTATTATAGCAGACATGCTAAAAACTATAAACTTATTGCTAATTGGCGAATTTCTTCTGAAGAAAGAGTTGAGTTGTTTTCGATAGTGTACAGAATACCTCTGTTAACCCAGACGGTTTTGTTGGCGAAATTATAAAGCGTCAAGCCATTTTGATTGTGGGTGCTGAAGTTGTCATTTGAATCTGGAATGACTATTTGGCTAAGCAGAGCTTCGCTGTTCCAATTGGTGGCTTGTTCTGAGATGGTGAAGTTTTCGCCTGATTTGGCAAAAGTCATAGCCACTTGAGAGCCATCAGCCTTAGCGGGAGCGGTCAAGCTGTAGCCAACGGGCTGATAATTAGGGTAGGTTGCTTCAACTCCAGCTTGGTTGGCGGCAACTCTGAGTGATAATTGAGGTATGTTTAGGTAAGTTAGGTAGCCGATCAGCAGCACGATCGCTAAGCTGGCGGCCGAAAAGGATACTAATTGGCTACGACCAAGGCGGCGGCGCTTTTTAGTTTTCTGCTTGGTTTGAGTTTCGACTGGCTTGGCGTTGGCTAGAGCTTGGTTGATTAATCGATTTTTCAATTCATTGCTATCTTTTGCTAATTCTTGCTTCAGAGAAGTTTGATCTAATGATTGCTCAGGCGAAGTCTGCTGTAGTAATTGACGGGCTTGGTCTTGGTTGGTCATCAGCGCTTGAGGTGTTTCTAGTCTAACCTTGTTGTGCTGGCGCTGTCTTTGAATTCTGCTAATTCTGATTCGATTCTTGATGGCTGTTTTTCGGGCAGCGGACAGGCGTTCTTTATATTTGGCTAATTCTTCAGCGGACATAATCTCGTCTGGTAATTGTTTCTCGCTAATCACGATTGGCTGCTTGGTAGGATTAAAATCGCCTGGCTTGAAATGGCCAATCATCGGATGAGCATGGGCGGTTCGTTTGCTAATTTCAGCTGCCTTAACTTGTGCTTTAGGGCGATTGAAATGATTAACGGCTACTGGTTGGGGCTTAGCTTCGATGGCAGGTTTACTGACGAAGTCTCGATTCAAGGTTTGGGCTTTTTGCAGGCGGCTGGAATTGGCATAGTTACGATAATTTACCGTTTGAGAATGCCAAGCTGTTGACTGTTGGCTATTCGGCTTGGTTGCTGTACTGGCCTCACCGCTGTTAGTGACGATTCGTTTACCGGTGTCGGCATCAAAAGCCAAACCGTCTATAAATACTATATTTTTTTCCATTTCTTTCCTCTCATCATGTTAATGTTAATTATAAACGAAAGCATGATTTTAGGCAAGGTTGGTTTTTTTGCAAAAAATACTATAATTAATAGTATGAGTGTTATTAATAATCCAAAACAAAAAAGGCGGTTGGTCGTAGTTTATATAATTATGGCTATCGCTTTCGTGGTGATCTTGGCGGTTACTGCAATGATATTAATGGGTAAAAACCTACAATTTAGCAATGGCAATGTTCAAATCCAATCGACTGGTAAGCTAAAAGTTGCCTCTATACCAACTTCGGTGGAGGTCAGCGTCAACGATAAGTCGATCGATAAGCCGCTGAGTAATGATCGGCAGGTTAATTTAGTGGCTGGCAATTATCACGTTAAAGTCAAAAAGCCTGGCTATTTGCCGTGGGAAAAAATCGTGACCCTGAAAACCGATCAGGTTCACTGGGTTCATCCTCGGCTAGTTCCGGAGATTAAGCGGATCAAGACAGTCAAGACGTATGCTAATATTATCACTAGTTTTGCTAGCCCAGATCGGCGCTATCTGATCAATGAATTGGGTAATAACAGTTTCGAGATTGTTGACTTGAGGTCTTCAAATACGCCTCGGTTCCAAGCTTTTAATATGAGAGGTTATTTCAGCGCTCCACCAACTCAAAAGGAAATCGAAACTGGCAAAAAAGCCGACCAGCGGCCTGAATTTGGAACGAAAGTCTTAAAGTTTTATGCCTGGAATCAAGCTAAGAATTCGATTTTCTTTAAAGATGTTAGCGTGCCAAACGGCAAGGGTGATATGTTCTTGATCGATCCTGAGACGCCAAGCGCAACTATTAATGTTAGTGAATCCTTCAAGGATCCTAGTGGCAGCAAGATTGCTTTTGATGACCTGAAGGTTGCTGATTCGGCGGGCAATATTGTGTTTGTGCGCAGTGGCAAAAAGCTTTATCGAATTGATTTAAATCGAGTTAACTCTCCTGCCGCCATAATATTCGATGACGTCAAAGATTTTAGTCTGGTTAACGAAAGCATATTGGGCTTACTGCACGCGGCGCCTCCAAAGTCGGATTATAGTCATCGGGTTTCGCTGTACAATTACAAGACTAGTGTTGGCGCTGAAGTTGATCGTGTGCCTGAGCAATCCGGTGCTTTGATGAAGGCTTTTCACTATGGCCCCAACGAAGATGAAGATTATATTGCTTATACAAGTGGTAATCGGCTAAAGATAATTAAGGGCAACTTTAAGAAGCTAGAAGCTCCAGACGTCGTCGACGACAAAACACCAGTTTTGGCTAGGCCAGATACTGATCCTGAAAGTAATGTTTTGGCAGCTTTTAAGGACAAAAACAACGCAAAAACAACTCATTCGGTCTATCTAAATCAGGCGCCGCATAAATTACACATCAGTCCGACCTCTAAATATCTGGCGGTTGATTTTGGGCCAAAGAAAGTGTCGGTTGAGACCGAACAGCAGCTTGAGCAATCGGTTAAAAACACCAACGAGAAAAATAAGAAAACCGATATTAAGAAGTCAACTTCGCCTGCTAATTACACTGAACAGGGGCAGCTAATAAGCGTTCTGAGTGATATTTATACCTACGACATGGAGTACGATTCTGGTAAGCGCTTTGAGTATAGTTTTGTTAGTGGATCGCGGCCGCTAGTTGAAGCAGGGCGAGTAATTAAGTGGCTTGATGAGAATGCGATGTGGGAAAACGTGGTTGGTTCGACGCGAATTAAAGATTTTGATGGTCAAAATCAGCGAAAATTGACTCAATCATTGCCAACTTTTGACTTGCAATTGACAGCTGATGATTCGAGGATTTACTATTACAGCAAAGACGAAAGCGGCAAAACAGTTCTCAAGTCATTGACGATGACTGGTTTTTAAAAATAATTAGTTTACGAAGCGAATGACAGCAGCTAATGGCTGCTGTCATGTTTTTGGTGCGTTGATCGCGTAAGGATTGATAAAACTGGTTTACTGGTTTAAAAGTAATTAATTTATGAGCCAAAAATTCGCTCTAGGAGGGTTGGTGAGGCGCCGGGTATCGGGTCATTGTCTTGGCGCTTATTGCTTGGTGGTGCGGCGACTGCTTGTTTGGCCTTGGTCGGGTCTGGGCTGATTTGCTCTGCAGTGACCAGCAGGCGTCGGTGAGCTGTCCCAAGAGGTACACAAGTGATTAAGGTCAATACCGGCTTATCGGTGTCATAAATCAACTTATGCACGTCTGTCGGCAAAACTTCTTCGCTTTTTGTGACTTTATAAGTATAGCGCTTGCCCTTGTAATCCGCATAGATCACATCGTCTTTTTTCAATTCCGTTAATTTAGCAAAGATGAATTTATAATCACCTTGATCGAAAACTTCATTCGATGAGTGTCCAGAAATTACCGTATTGCCAACTTCTCCAGGGTGAGCGTTGGCGCCAGGGATCGAAAAATGAGCCACACCGTTTTCCATGGCCTTCATGGTAGAAGCGTCGTCGTTGGCGATATCATAGGCGACTGGCACGTCGACGTTGATCTTGGGGATAATTAATTTTGGTTCTGGTCCGACGTTGAGTGTGGCCTGTGGGTCGACAACAATGCTTTCGGTAGTCACCGTCCCTGGAGAAACATAAGCGTAAATATTAGCCATGATCAAGCGGTTGTATTGAAGTAGCATAAAAATCACCACTACGCTGATCGCCGAGACGATTGGCCAAAAATGACGACTGGCCTTGGCTTTTTTGACAGAAGTTTGCATCTTCTGTCGTAATTGTTGGCGTAAATCATCAAGTGCCTGGTCTTGAGGATTAAAAACTTGATCTTTAACTGGTGACTGGTCGTCAGCTTTTGGCTCGGGAGTGACTTTTGGCGAGCTATTTAGAGCTTGTTGGTAATAGTATTCGTAATATTTTTTGTAATAATCTTGCCAAGCGGCATGGTATTTTTTCCAGTCATAGTTTTTGTTGGCTGGCTGTTGGTTGTAAGTTTGTTGATATGGAGTAGTTGAGGCCTGTTTCTGATTGTCGCCTGCTTGTTGCCAACCACCGCTTTTGGGAGTGGCGTTCGCTAAGGTTGGGTTGTTGCTGGGCCGGTCGTTGGTTTTGGCTGGAGGTTGATTTTGATTGATGGATGAACTGGGGATGATTTTTTCTTTCGAGTCTGATTTAGGTCTAGGTGGCGTGGCTGATGGTGATTCGGGCTGCTCGGCCTCAACTGTTTTTAATAATGTCTGAGTGGTATGACTATCGATTATTTTGGCTTTTTGATTTTCTTGTTGCTGTTCTAGTTTTTGCCTACGCTGTTCTTGCCAAATGTCATCGACGGTTGGCGCAACTAGCGGCTTTTTGGACGCCTTCGAGTTTTTGGTATCAGAACCCGAGGTGTCGTTGAAAATAGCGTTTAATTGTTGACGAATAATATCCTGCGTGGCGGCTCGCCGCTTCTCCAAAGCTAACTTGGCCGCTTGATGTTGCGAGTTTATTTTTTTGATTTTAGTCGGTTGCGAAGCTTTATTATCCATTATTACTTGAAATTTAGTACCCTTTTATTATACAATAGAGAAAGCAAATATAAAAGTATTTTGCGCCGTGGTGGTGGAATGGTAGACACGTCAGACTCAAAATCTGATGAGCGAATAGCTCGTGCCGGTTCAAGTCCGGCTCACGGTACCAAGATTATTAAAATCACTGATCAGCTGGTCGGTGATTTTTATTTGCCTAAAGAATAAACAAAATAGCGATAATTGTCATCCACAAAAGACTAACTGTCCAGCCCATAATAACATCACTTGGATAATGAACCCCTAGGTAAAGTCGACTAAAGCCAATTATCAATAAATAAGCGGTACTGAGCCCAATCAGTATATCGCGCCAAGGGCTATACCAAAAAACCCAAACGCTCACTAGCGCCAAAGTCATGCTGGCCATAGCGTGCCCGCTAGGGAAAGAAAAAGTATTTTCAGTCACAATATGACTCCACAAATCGGGTCGGTTTCTGACAAAAATAAGTTTTAGTAGAAAATTAAGAATAATTGAGCCGATAATAGTTAGCATCGCTAAGCCAGCCTGCTGATAGCCGCCGCGTTGAGCTAGCCAAAACATCAAAAACGAACCAATGCAGAAAACTCCCAGCGGCCCGCCAAACTGAGTGACTATGATCATAATTTTATCGGCGGTTTTGGAGCTAAAATGTTTATGAATCCAAAGTAAAATTTTCTCATCTAATCTATACATTGTTTAATCATTATAAGCCATTTTTAGTTAAATAAAAAATTATCGGTTATAATGACGAAAGGTTATGACTCAACAAATTAAGTTTGAAATAAACCACCAATCGCCGACCAGTTTGGCTCGAGTGGGGGTGATTAAAACTCCGCATGGCGAGATCGAGACACCAAGTTTCATCGTGGCGGCTACCAAAGCCACCACCAAGGCGATGACTCCAGATATGATCAAGCAATTGGGCGGTCAGGCGGTGCTAGCCAATACTTATCACCTAATGCTGCAGCCAGGAGCTGAAGTGGTGGCTGAGGCGGGTGGTTTAGCGAAGTTTATGAATTGGGATGGGGCAACATTTAGTGATAGTGGTGGCTTTCAGGTGTTTTCACTCGGTATGGCATATCAGTATGGATTAAAAAACACCACTGACTCGCCTGCTAAACATTCCAAATCGCAACTGGCTAAGGTTGATGATGACGGCGTGACTTTTAAATCGCATCTTGATGGGTCGCTGGTTCGGCTAACACCTGAGAAGTCAATGCAACTACAACATTTGATCGGGGCTGATATTCACATGGCGTTTGACGAGCTGACATCACCGACTGCTGGCTATAATTACATCAAAAAAGCCATGGATCGAACTCACGATTGGGCGGCTCGTTGCTTGACTGAGCATCAAAAACTTAACCAAATTCATCGCAAAAATAACCAGCCCGAGCAGGCGCTGTTTGCGGTGGTTCAAGGCGGGCAAGAATTGGAGTTGCGCCGCCAATCAGCTGAATTTTTAGCAAACATGGATTTTGATGGTTTTGGCATCGGTGGCGTGTTTGCGGCGAGTGAAATTAAGCCGTTTGTTGGTTTAATTAATCAAATTCTTCCGCAAAATAAACCCCGCCATTTGTTGGGTATGGGGGCCGAACCGCGGGATATTTTCGAAGGTGTTAAGTACGGCATAGACACTTTTGATTGTGTGGCACCGACTCGACAGGCGCGCAACGGCGCTCTTTATACTCACGCTGGTCGGATTAATATTAAAAACGCCAAATTTAAAACTGATTGGCAACCAATTGATGACAACTGTAATTGCTATACTTGTAGTAATTTTAGCCGTGGCTATCTGCATCATCTATTTAAAGCTAACGAAGTTTTGGCGTTAACACTAGCCAGCATCCACAATGAGTTTTTTGTGGTTAATTTGACGAAGCAAATTCGTCAATCGCTCATCGATGGTTGTTTTGATCAGCTGGAAGCTGATTTTTTGGCTAATTATTACCGTTGAAAAAAGCGATAAATCAAGTATAATCAAGTCTATGAAACTAAAAACGAAAATCTCGGTTGATAACTGGACAATCGCTCGCTTTTGGCTAATTTTAGCGGCGATCATTTTGTCATCAATGGCAATTTATTGGGCAAGGACTGGCCTGTTTATAATCGCTTTTGCGGCTTTTCTGGCTACAGCCTTAAATCCACTTGTCAGTTTGTTTTCACGCAAATTATTTAAAAATCGCCGCACGCCCGCTGCTGCTTTGACTTTTGTCTTGGGTCTGTTGGTGATAGTCTTGTTCGGCTTGATGATTGGTCCGCTGATCGCCAAGCAAACAACTGGCTTTTTGTCGGGAGCTCCCGATATGCTTTCGGAAATTGTCGATGCTATGAAGCAAATTGAGCTTAGAAATGAGAATTTAAATCTTGAGCCAATCATCAACGAACTATCGGCATCTATTGAAGCTAATCGCCAGAAATGGATTAGCCAAGCTGGTAATATTATCTTTTCAGGAGTTAATTCGGTAATTTCATCAATGGCCGCTGCGCTGTTGGTGTTGACATTGACATTTATGATTCTGCTGGAAATGCCAAGAATGAGCAAATATGTTTGGGGTTTGTATCGCAATCAAGCTGTCAAAAAACAGCATCAGCGAGTGGTCGGCAAAATGTACAAGACAGTAACTGGCTTTGTTAACGGTCAATTGTCTTTGGCGGCGCTCAACGCTACCCTGACCTCGCTGGTAGTGTTTATTTTAACGATGATATTTGATTTGCCGACTAATTTAATTGCACCAATCGGTATTACTGTTGGTTTGATGGGATTAATACCGATGGTTGGTGCCACGATCGGTTCGGTGTTGAGCGGCATTATTATCGCTTTCTTTAGCTGGCGGGCGGCAATTGTGTTTCTGATTTACTGCATTATTTATCAGCAATTAGAGAATAGTATTATTAGTCCACTAGTTCAGTCAAAATCAGTTGAACTAAGCGGGTTGGCGGTGTTAGTGGCTGTGACCTTGGGTATGTATGTGTTTGGTTTGGTTGGCGGTTTGATTTCCATTCCGATCGCTGGCTGCTTGAAGGTTTTGATTGAAGAAGCGATGAATACTTACGGTATCGAAAGCTTGTCCGAAACTAATAAAACCAAAGCTAAGGCTAAGTAATTTTAGCTATTGATTATTTATAATGCCAAAAACTGTTGTTGGTGGAATCGTCGATGGCGATGTTTAATTGATCAAGCTCTTCACGAAGTTGATCTGATTTGGCATAATCTTTGTTTTGTCGAGCTGATTTACGCTGCTGAATTAATTGTTTAGCCTCGTCGCTGATATCGGCCGTGGTTTTGATTAATTCAAGCCCCAATAAATCATCAATGAAGACCAGCAGCTCAGCGAAGCTTTTTTGATCAACTGAGGCTTGGTCATAAATTAATCGTTGAATTTTTGAAAGAGTTTTGTCGATTTCAGCTAAAATTTGGGGTGAATCGAGATTGTTGTTGGCTAATTCAAGCAAATATTGCTTGGTGGCTAGCGGCTTAAAGGCATTAGTCGGCTGTTGGTTGAGACTAGGGTGGATTTGGTGGCGTAAGCAAGCGATGTTTTGCCAATCATGCAAGCGGTTTTTAGCGTCTTGCAGTAGGTCAAAAGTGAAATTGCTCTCTGATTGGTAATGGCTTTGCAAAACTAGCATTTTTAGATCTATTGGGCTGAAGCCTTTTGCTTCAATATCCTGAAGCGTGTAGCTGTTATTTAGGCTCTTGGATAGTTTTGAGTTGTTAATCTTCATGAAATTAGCATGCAGCCAAATATTAGCCACGGGCTTGTTGGTCAGAGGCTCCATTTGCGCGATTTCGTTGGTGTGATGAATCGGAATGTGGTCGATTCCCCCGCCATGAATATCGATCTGTTCGCCCAGTAGACTCAAAATAATAGCGCTACACTCAAGGTGCCAGCCGGGGAAGCCCATGATTTTAGCTGGTTGATTCATGATATCAATTGGCGTTTCCCACTCCATGTCACGATTGGCTTGAGGTGAAAATTTCCAAACTGCAAAATCAGTTAAGTTTCGCTTTTGTTGATTAAATTCAACTCTTGCGCCAGCTTTTAAATCGTCGATTTGTAGATTCGTTAACTTGCCATAATTTTCGATCTTTGATGTGTCAAGATAAATCCCGTCGTCAATTTGGTAAGTTAGCCCCAATTGATGTAGTTGACGAATAATATCTAGCTGTTGATCGATAAAATCAGTAGCTCGAGCAAAAGCGTAAGGCTGAATCAAATTTAGTTTTTGATAACCAACTTTAAAATCATTGATGTAAAAATCGGCAATTTCCCAAGCTGTTTTTCGCTCTCGCTTGGCGGCTTTTTCGAGCTTATCTTCGCCTTCGTCCGAATCTGAGACTAAATGCCCGACGTCAGTGAAATTAATCACTCTTTTTGGCTGGTAATCGTTAAGCAACAAGGTTCTAATCAGCAAATCCCAATAAATATAAACCGTCCAATTACCAATGTGTGGATAATTGTAAACGGTTGGACCACAGGTGTAAATCGTCACCTCTGGCGGATTGAGCGGTTTCAATTGTTCTAATTTGCGACTAAGAGTGTTATAGAGCTGCATCGATAGTTTCACCAGTTATTTTGATTAATTCTGACATTATTTTATCATAATCTTCATAGGTTCTGAAGCCGGCTGCGTATTCATGTCCACCACCACCAAAATAGCCCGCGATTTGGTTGGCGATTGGTAAATTGGTTCGGACTTTGCCGGTTAACTTTTTGTCGGGATAGGTTTTTATGGCGATCGCCACTTCTACTCCCCTGACGAACCGCATTTCATCAAGCACCAAGACGCTTGGGTTGTAGCGGTCTGAATATTCTTGAATTTCTTCAAACGGAATATGAATCGTGGCTAATTTGCCGTCACAATGGTACTCAATTCGGGCGATCAGCTCGCCTTTGTAAGCGAGGATTTCGGGGTCTTTTTTGCCTAATTCATGCCGGCGAGCCTCAATTTGGCTAATATTGGCGCCGAGTTTAGTTAACTGGCCGGCGATTTCAAAGCTTCGAGCAGTGACGTTGGGCGTGGTAAAACCAAGACTGTCGGCTGATAAAGAATTAAGCATCAAATCAGCGGCTTCAGAGCTAATTTGCCAATCACCAGCTATCGCTAAGTCATAAATTATCTCTGAAGTAGATAAAGCCTCAGTGATTAAATTAGTAAACTCAAATAGCAAATCAGGCTCAACTTCTTGGTGATGGTCGATGACCAGCACAGGCGTGGAAGTTAACTTATTTTTAATCACTGGGTCGTTCCAAGATTTACTGATTAAAATCTGACTAGCTGTGTCGACGATGATAATCAGCTCGGCGGCGTAATCAAAATCGTTGACTACTCGGTCCCAGCCTGGGATGTAGCGGATGTATTTTGGCATATCAATCGGGCAATAAAGGCTAACTTGCTTACCCTGATTGGTGAGTAAATCTTCAAGTGCCAAAGCGCTGGCTAGCGAGTCAGCGTCGGGATTTTCAGCTTGAAGAATACAAATCTGCTGATGTTTAGCGATCAGTTGTAGGGCGTCAGAAAATTTAGTCATAAACCCTCCGGCCTTCAATTGCTCTACCGATGGTAATTTGGTCGGCGTACTCTAGGTCGGTACCGATCGGTAAGCCTTGGGCTAAACGGGTGACTTTTAGGTCAATTTGATTGTCATTGATTAACTTTTTGACATATAAAGCGGTTGATTCTCCTTCTACGCTGGCATTGGTGGCGATAATTAACTCTTTAACCGAATCATCAACCAAGCGCTTCAATAGCTCGTCAATGTGTAAATTATCTGGGGTAATACCATCAATTGGCGACAACACGCCACCTAGGACGTGGTAGGTGCCATGAAATTTGCCTGTGCTCTCGATTGCCATAATATCCAGCGGTTCTTCAACTAACGCCACCAGACTTTTGTCGCGCTGAGGGTCGGTGTATAAGGGTGAAACTGATTGATCGCTGTCAATTAAGGCAAAGGTTACTGGGCAAAATTTTACCCCAGCCTGAAGCTCATCTAGGGCTTTGGCTAGACGTTTTGGTTGGTTAGTTTGAGCCTTAACCAAAAAATAAGCGTATCGCTCGGCAGTGCGAGCTCCCACTCCTGGCAAATTGCCAAATTCTTCGGTTAGATTGATTAAAGCTTTCGGTAAGATGTTTTTAGACACAGTCTAAAATTAGCCCATCAAGCTACCAACGCTACCCATTAAAGGTTGCATCTTCTCGGTTGCAATTTCTTGAGCCTTCTCGTAGCCATCTCGAACAGCTACCTGAATCCAGCCTTCAAGCTCTGAAATATTTTCAAGGTCGATCATTTCAGAATTGATTTTGACGTCTTTGATTTTCAATTCGCCTGAAATTTGAATAATAACTGCACCATCGCCAGCCTCGACTTCGATGATTTCGTTGGCTAATTCTTTTTGAGCTTTTCGTAGCTCGTTAGCTAATTTTAGTTGATCCATTGCCATATTTTTTTCTCCTTCTTTTAATGCTAATGTTCCTATTATAAACTATTTGTTGCTTTTTTGGTAGACGTAAAATCGATCGGAATTGGTTTTGAAGTTGTCAGTCAAGACTGAATGATAAGCTTCTGAGTATTGTTGATGATCGGTGGCTTGCTTGGTGACTAATTGTCGTTGGTTGCTCACGGAGTCGATCGATTGGCTGACAGTAATATTAGAGTTGGTTTGGGCTAAAATTTGGTAAAATTCCAACTGATGATTAGTTTTATGGGCGATAATCTTCAGATTGCCGTGGGTTTTTAGCTGTTGATTAATAATAGTCAGATCGTTGCGAAATAGGTCAGCAATACCAGGTGTGTATTTATAAAAATCAATATAAAAACTCAACCCTGCGATAATCGACAAGCCAACCAGCAAACTAATCGGAATTATGCCAGCTATTCTAGCGTAAGGGTTGCGAGGAAATAAGCCATACCAGTTACTAAATAGCAACTCAATACCAAAACCAATTAGACCCCAAATTGGAACCAACATCAGGATAATTAGATTGGGGTTAAACAAGCTTACTAAAAAGATACTAGTGGCGGCAACCAAGATCGTGGCTTGGGCTGGTTTGTGATATTTAGGTAATAATTTAGCAATGCCAATCACGGCGATGGTGGTGGCGCCGAGGAATATCAGCGGAATAGCGCGAAGGGTCAATTGGTTGTTAGGTAGAAAACCCAAGAGATTCATTGCGATTAATTTTAAATTTTCATCCAGTGATAGGCCGAAGTTTTTAGCGTCAAGTAGCTCTAGCCAGACACCAGCGGGATTAAAGACTGAACTAGCGATCAGCGGCAAGAGCAGCACTGATAAGATCGTGGTGGCAATTATTTTTTGCTGAACAGTTAGTTGCTTGATCATCACTTTGACGGCTAGCCGTAAATGTGGGTGGATTAAAACCATAACTCCCGCTAATATCACAATGTAGATACCTAATTGGCTATAAAGCAACAAGCCTAGAGCTAGTGTTAGCCCGACAGTTAGCTTGAAGATTTGTGATTGAAAGTTGTCATTGAACCGGCCGTAGCGAAGCTTGTAATCAGTCTGTCTAGTGGTATAATCGGCTATTTTGGTGATCAACAGCGTAGTTATAGTAGCAAGAAAAATTAGATTAATTTTTGGCGTTCCATGTTGTGATAAAAACAACAATTGACTGTTGGCCAAGGCTAAAATTCCAGTCAAAATCCCAGCTCGGCGATTTAACCAGCTACTAATTAGTATCACCAAACAAATAATCGTCCCAGTCCCGATAATTAGCGATGGCAGTTTAATGGTTAAATTAGATAATCCAAAAATAGCAATAATAACTTTTTGCAGTAGTTTGTAAGGTAGGTCTACTATCTGGCTGGAGTTGGTAAAATTTTGCCAACCTAGGTTGTAGCTACCGACGGTCGAATCAATTTCGGCTTGGCTTATGCCGCCTGGTGAAGAGGTGGTGGCGGTGCCAAAAATGGCGATCACTAAAATCACAAAAATAGCTATGGCGATATGATATCGCCAGCGGTAAAGCTTGTAATCAGTGATGGCTTTTTTGATCATTTTACGCTTGTTATTATATCATGTTATTAATCATCGCCGTCATGTTTGGTGTCCAGCGACATAAAACGCAATCTTTCAGGATGGAAGTAGAGTTCAACTTTGCCAGTCGGACCATTACGATGTTTAGCAATAATCAAATCAGTGATATTTTCGCGGTCGGTGTCAGGCTTGTAGTAAGCTTCGCGGTAAATAAACATCACGATGTCGGCGTCCTGCTCGATCGAACCTGATTCACGCAGATCAGCCAGTTGAGGGATTTTCGGATTACGACTTTCAACCGATCGGGATAGCTGGCTTAGGGCGATCACTGGCACGTCCATTTCGCGGGCAATTAGCTTCAATCCCCGAGAAATTTCAGTGATTTCCTGAACTCGATTGCCATCATTGCGGTTATTGGTGCCTTGCATCAGCTGGAGATAATCGATGACGATCAAGCCCAACTCTTCACCGTGGGTAGCACGGCGAGCTTTGGCTCGCATTTCGGAGATGGTTAAACCTGGCGTGTCGTCGATCAAGATCGGTGCTTCGGCCATCTGCCCCATGGCTTCGGAAATTTTGGAGAAATCTTCGTCGTTGAGGTTGCCGGTGCGAATTTTCCATGAGTCTACCCCGCTAGCATCGGCTAACATACGATCAACTAGCTGCTCTTTGCTCATTTCTAAGCTGAAAAACAAAACTGGCTTGTTCTCGAGTGTGGCGACATTGTAAGCTAGGTTGGTCACTAGTGTGGTTTTACCCATGGCAGGACGAGCGGCTAAGATAATCAAATCTGAGCGCTGCAAGCCGGCGGTCATTTTGTCTAAATCACGATAGCCAGTCGTAATGCCTCTCAGTGCGCCTTTATTTTTGTGTAAATTCTCAATTCGATCAAAACTTTCAGTCAAAATATCTTCCATTTTAACTAAATCATTTTTGCTGTTTTGATCAGAGACGCTGAAAATCTCTTTTTCGGCTTTGCCGACTAGGTCTTCGATCGATTCTTCGTTTTCATAGCCCAATTCTGCGATTTCGGTGCTAGCTTTAATCAAGCGGCGACGAATGGCGGCTTGTTTGACCAATTGAGCGTAGGCTTCGATGTGAGCGGCGTTAGGAACGTAGTTGGTTAGTTCAGCTAAATAAGCGCCACCACCAACTTTGGCTAAGTTTTTTTTCTTTTTCAATTGGTCGGTTAAAGTTAGCAAATCGATTGGTGAATTTTTCTCGAATAATTTTAAAACCGATTCATAAATCAACTGGTGACGATTGTCGTAAAAATCATCAGCTTTCAGAATATGACCAATCTCGTTGAGCGAATCGTCATCGATTAGTACTGCTCCAATAATACTGCGCTCAGCGTTGAGATCTTGAGGTGGAATTCGCCCTGACTGGCTGGCGGCTTGGTTGGTCATAGACTCACCTCTTCGCCGCCGCCCATCAACTGCTTAATCGAGTCGAGGTTGTTAGTTTTTGGTTTGGGCGAACCTAGTTTTGGCTTATTAATTGTCAACTGAAGATGTCCGTAGTTATTTTGCGCTAAAATCTCCGCTATTTGTGATTTTTTGCTGGCGAGTCGAGATTGAGCCAGACCATTTTGCCCAGTCAAAGTCAGCTGGTCGCCGTCAAGCTCGACATTGGCTTTGTTGATCAGCTCAGCTAATTTTGGATCAGCTTGCTGGCATAGCTTGGCTAGATCAAAATCAACTTCTGGTTCGGTGGAAACTATCTCTGGCGACGCGGCTTCGATAGTCGGTGCTGGCGGTTGATCGGAGGTTTTAGCGGTTGGTGCGACCTGAGCGATTTGTTTTTTGATCGTTGGCTTGGCTGGCGGTAAATCAGCGTTAAAAGTTCGCCCCAAAGCTAAAATGATTCGCAAATCAGGGTTATGAGAGTTGTCAATTGATGCCAAATCGCGAATTAGATGAATCAATTTTGGCTGTTGGTGAAGTTGTTTTTTGGCGGTATTGGCTAGTTGTCTAGCGATATCTGAAGGCTGAAAGCTGGTGTTGATCAGCTTGTCGATTAAGGTGATGTTATCGCTCAAATTACCAGCCAGATAATTATCGATAATTTCATCAATTTCTGTTTGCGGAATAATTCCCAAGATCAGCTCGATCGTATCGTCGCCCTGTTCAGCTAAAGTCAGATTGCTGACTTGATCAAGTAGATTAATGGCGTCGCGTAGTCCACCGTCGCTTTTGGCGGCGATCGATTCAATGACCTGCTGGCTAACGCTGATTTTCTCTTGCTTAGCGATGTGTTGCAAATGTTTGGCGATATCTAGAGCTGAAATTCGACGAAAAGAAAATTTCTGAGTTCGGCTGACGATCGTTGCTGGGATTTTTTGGTGATCAGTGGTTGCCAAAATAAACACCACGTGTTTTGGTGGTTCCTCAAGAATTTTCAGAAAAGCGTTGAAGGCGGCTTTTGAGAGCATGTGAACTTCATCGATAATATAGACTTTATGACTGGCGTAATTTGGCGCCACACTGGCCCGATCGATAATGTCACGAATGTCGTCAACGCTAGTTTTATCAGCGGCGTTAAATTCGATAATATCAACATGATTTGCTTCAAGTTCGTAAGGTAGTTTATTGATCTCATGGGCTAAAATTCGGGCAACGCTAGTCTTGCCAACACCACGCGGCCCAACAAACAAATAAGCTTGGCTGAGATTATTATTGGCGATTTCAGCCTTAAGAATGTCGGTCACGTGCCTCTGA
>CAYLXN010000012.1:0-19128 GCA_964388235.1 uncultured Candidatus Saccharibacteria bacterium | reverse complement strand
ATGTGTTAGGCACGCCGCCAGCGTTCATCCTGAGCCAGGATCAAACTCTCCATAATTGAAAATCATCTTCTGGTTCAGGCAAACCTCAAGGAACGCTGGCGGCTAGGCCGCTATTGTTCATTGCTGCCCCGTAGGGGCAAGGTTCATCCTAAGCCAGGATCAAACTCTCCATAAAAGATGTATCTTATCAAAAAGATTTAATACAATCTATAAAAATAGACTGACGATGTATTGCACAAACTAATTGTTAAAAAACTCTTCTCGCTTAAAACTTAATTTAAGTTTAGACTCTTAAACTAATCCTCCTTTTACGATCAGGTCTTTGTTGATTCTACACGGTTTTTTTAAAATAGTCAATCCTAGATTGATTTATGTTGTAAAAACAACAATATTCATCTAGGATTTAACTGTTTTAGCTAGTTGTTAGCAGCTTTTTTGGGCTTAGTTTTGGCTTCTGCTTTGCCGTCTTTGTCGCCGTCTGGCTTAGTTTCAGCTTTTTCGTCTTCCACCGCGTCTTCTTTCAGTAGCAACCCTACTGACGCTACCGTATCATCATCGTTAAGCCGCATCACTCGTACGCCCTGAGTCGTTCGACCAAGAGTTGGAATATCTTTCAGACCAATCCGAATCGTTTGTCCCTTGCAAGAAATCATCAAAATTTCTTCCGCCTCTTGTGGCAGTGATCGAGCGGTAATAATTGGTCCCGTTTTCTTGTTAACAATCGCCGACTTAATTCCCACACCGCCTCGCTTGTGCTTCGGGAAGTTAGAAACTTTAGTTAATTTACCATAGCCATTCTCGCTCATCACCAAAATTTTCTCTGAAGTTTCGGTAATCACGTCCATGCCAACCACGATGTCATTTGGTCGCAAGCGAACGCCGCGAACGCCGCGGGCTGCCCGCCCCATCGAGCGCACGTCTTGTTCGTTAAAGCGCACCGCCTGCCCCGCTGAAGTCGAGATAATGATATCGTTATCGCCATCAGTTTTCTTGATGTAGCGCAGCTCATCACCCTCGTCAAGCTTGATTGCAATCAAACCATTGGACCGAATGTTAACAAAATTCGACAACGCCGTCTTCTTGACTGTACCCTTGACTGTCGCCATAAACAGATAACCTTCAGTAATATCGCTAGCTTCTTTCGAGTATTTAATAATCGATGAAATCTTCTCTTCTGGCTGTAGTGGCAATAAATTAACCGCCGCCGTACCGCGAGCAATCAAAGTCGCTGCCGGAATTTCAAAAGCTTTTTGACGGAAAACTCGCCCCTTATTAGTGAAGAACAGCACAAAGTCATGGCTACTGGCTGGGATAATCTGATCAATAAAGTCCTGCTCCTTGGTGGTCATCCCCCGCTTGCCCTTACCGCCACGATTTTGGCGGCGATAATCGCTCATCAGCGTCCGCTTGATGTAATTATCGTTAGTCAAAATAATCACCGACTGCTCCTCTGGAATCAGTTCCTCATCGCTAAATTTGCCCAGCTCGTGACCGATAATCTTCGATCGCCGCTCATCACCGTATTTGTCCTTCATTTCCAGCAATTCAGTCTTGATAATCTTCAAAATCTCTTGTTCATCAGCCAAAATCTTCTCAAGATTACTAATTAACTTCAGTAATTCATTCAATTCATCTTCAATTTCTTTGCGATCCAAGCCAGTCAACTTGCGTAGCTGCATCGCCAAAATCGCTCGCCCCTGAATTTCCGACAACTTAAATTGCTTCATCAAGCCCGCAAGAGCGTCATCATAATCTTTACTGCCGCGGATTAATTTAATCACTTCGTCAATATGATCCAGCGCAATTTTCAAGCCCTCGAGAATATGCGCCCGAGCCCGAGCCTTTTCCAGCTCAAATTCGGTGCGACGACGAACCACAATTCGGCGATGCTTGACGAATTCCTCAAGAATGTCGACCAAGCCCAGCACTTTTGGCTGAATGCCGTTGACTAGCGCCAGCATATTATAATGAAACGCCGTCTGCAGCGGAGTCAATTTGTATAATTTGTTTAACGTCTTCTTCGGATAAGCGTCTTTCTTCAGCTCAATTACCATCCGAACTTTACCGCGAGCTGACTCGTCACGCAAATCGCTAATCGAAGTTAATTTTTTCTCTTTAACCAAGTCAGCGATCTTCTTGATCACGCCTTCTTTATTAACCCCATAAGGAATTTCGGTAATCACAATCTGATAGCGCCCCTTTTTGGTCTCTTCGATATCGGCCACCGCTCGAATCGTCACGCTACCGCGACCAGTTTGGTAAGCTTGCTTCATCGGCTCACCACCGTAGACTACCGCCCCAGTTGGGAAATCAGGTCCTTTGACGAATTTCATCAAATCTTCAGTTGACGCATCGGGATCATCGATCAAAGCAATCGTCGCATCAACTAATTCACCCAGGTTGTGAGTCGGAATACTAGTTGCCATACCAACAGCGATACCAACCTGACCGTTCAACAGCAAGTTTGGCAATTTAGCTGGCAAAACTACTGGCTCTTGTTCGGACCCATCGTAGTTACCCCGAAAATCAACCGTGTTTTTATCGAGATCAGTTAGCAACTCGCCACCGACTCGCCCCATGCGGGCCTCGGTATAACGGGCAGCGGCTGGCGGATCACCATCCATCGAACCAAAGTTCCCCTGACCGTCAACCAAAGTGTAGCGCATAGTCCAATCTTGAGCCAAACGCGCCATGGCATCGTAAATTGCCGTGTCGCCGTGCGGGTGGTATTTACCCATAACATCACCGGTGATACGAGCTGATTTGACGTACTTCGAATTGTGACGCCAACCATTACGCTCCATCGAGTACAAGATTCGCCGGTGAACTGGCTTCAAGCCATCACGCACATCTGGCAAAGCGCGGTCAACAATCACGCTCATCGAGTAGCGCAAGAAACTATCTTCCATGATATCTTCCAGCGTTCGGCGTTCAACTCGTCGCGAATGAGTTGGCATTATTTCAACTTCTTCCTGGGGCTGATCCACAATCTGATCGGCTTCAGGGTTTAAATTTTCATCTTGGGGTGTTTTTTTGTCTGTCATATTATACGTCCAAATCCTCTAAGTTAAGTTGTTTTGAGCGGTTCTGAATGAAGCTCTTGCGCGGTTGCACCTCCGAACCCATTAGTTTAGTAAAAATCGAGTCCGCTCGCTCAGCGTCTTCCATCTTGACCTGCACCAACACACGGTTTTCAGGCTTCATGGTCGTCTCCCACAGTTGGGTGGCGTCCATTTCACCGAGACCTTTATAGCGCTGAATGTCGGTCAGGCCAGCTTGTTTCATCAAGCTATCTTCGGGGTTAATGTCAGTACCACGATCTTTACGTTCTTGAATTAATTCGTTAATTTTATCGTCGCGCTCTTGATCGCTATAAACATACCACTTCTTATTGCCACCAGCTCGCAGCAAGAATAGTGGCGGTCGTGCTAAGTAAATATGTCCGTTTTCCACCACTTCGCGCATATAGCGAAAGAAGAAAGTCATCAATAGCGTCGCAATGTGACTACCATCGACATCAGCATCAGTCATGATAATAATTCGATCATAACGCAAGCCTGAGATGTCAAACTGATCACCAATTCCCACACCCATACATTTAATTAAGTCAACAATTTCACGGTTTTGGAGCATTCGGTCCATGCGAGCTCGTTCAGTGTTAAGTACTTTACCACGCAGTGGCAAAATGGCCTGAGTTTTTGAGTCGCGGCCAGATTTAGCCGAACCACCAGCCGAGTCACCCTCGACGATGTACAGTTCACACTCAGCGGGATTTTTGCTTGAACAGTCGGCTAATTTACCTGACAAGTTCAACCCATCAAGCGCGCTCTTGCGCAAGACATTATCACGAGCTGCCCGTGCGGCTCGCCGAGCCCGCGCTGCCAAAGTCGCCTTGGTGACCACTTTCTTGGCAATGGCTGGGTTTTCCTCTAGATAATAACCAAAATATTCCCCCATGACTTGCTCAACATAGCTCCGTACTTCAGGATTGCCAAGCTTATTTTTAGTCTGACCTTCAAACTGCGGATCGGGCAATTTAACCAATAACACCGCTGTCAAGCCTTCACGAATATCATCACCAGTTAGATTTTCTTCTTTTTCTTTCAATAATGAATTCTTGCGTGCGTAATCATTAATTGTTCGGGTCAACGCCGAGCGAAAGCCAACCACGTGTGTCCCACCGTCAGCATTGAGAACGTTATTAGCAAACGCCTGAACGTTTTCATTAAAACCGTCATTATATTGAATCGCAATTTCGACTTGCGAGTCCTCAACTGGCTTATCAACATAGAAAATATCATCAGACAAAGTTTCCTTGCCGCCATTCATGTGCTTAACATAACTCTTAATGCCGCCCTCAAAGTAAAACGCCTTGCGCTGACCAGTGCGTTGATCACAGACGCTAAATTTAATCCCCTTCGTCAGATAGGCTTGATGGCGAATATATTTAACCACCCAGTCATAATCAATCTCAGTCACACTAAAAATTTCAGAATCAGGGTAAAAAGTAATAGTCGTACCAGTGTTGTTTTTGTCAATTTTCTCAACAACTTTAATTTCATAAGCTGGCTTACCACGCTCAAATTCTTGACGATAGAGCTTACCATCTTTTCTGACTTCGGCAATCATCTTAACCGACAGTGCGTTAACCACACTCGAGCCAACACCGTGCAGACCAGACGACACCTTATAGCCACCGCCGCCGAATTTACCACCAGCGTGTAGTACCGTCAGCACCGTTTCAAGCGTACTTTTACCGGTTTTAGGGTGTTTATCAACTGGAATCCCTCGCCCGTCATCAACCACTTTGATGCCACCATCTTGCTGCAAGAATATTTTCACTTCTGATGCAAAGCCAGCGATCGCCTCATCAACTGAGTTATCAGCGATTTCTTTAATTAAATGATGCACCCCGTCGTAGCCAGTGCTACCGATGTACATCCCCGGTCGCTTACGAACCGCCTCCAAGCCTTCAAGTACCTGAATTTGATGACTGTCATAAGCTTCATTGCTTTGTTTTTTTGCTTTTGCCATGTATTTCTCTGTCCCCTCTGATTATTCAAGATTAACTTAGTTTATTATACCCTATTTTTATTTTTTGCTCAAGCTGTGTTCATAAAAACCACAAATTAATTACGTCAAAAGTTACCATTTTTAAACTGTTTATGCTAAAATTAAACTAGTATGATTTTTCGAAAAATTGTTTCTAATTTGGCGTTTAGCCCGACCTTGATTCGCGAATTAAGTCGCTACAACGATCGATTGCGACGCCAGAAGCAGCTCTATTTGCTGTCAGCTGTCTTTGGATCGCTGATGGTAGTAATTTTATTTTTCTCACTGCTGCTACCTGTCAACCGCCAATTAAGTCAAGCGCCAGTTATGAATAATTTTCAAACAACTGAAGAACTCCAGCAAGCCGTCAGCAGCTCAGCGGAACTATTTTATAAATACAATCACTTTGGATTCGAACTGGATAACTTCGATCAGTTGATCGAAGCCTCCACGCCAGAAGATTGGCAAAATTACTCATTGGTTAGTTTTAATTCAGATTACCCAACTAAAGGCTATGTCTTGTATGACAATAAACTTTTACCAGTATTGGATCTCAATCAACAGCTGATAAAAAATACAACGTTGTTAAAAATACATGATGAAATTAAGCCTTTGATCGACATCAAAACTGGCAACTTGCTCGTCCATAACGACAACCTCGCCAATTATAACTTTTTACCATTAATTAAAACTGATTTTAAAATCACTAATTTGACCAAAAATCAGCTTGCCACCTCTAGTCAGCTCGAGGCAAACGAAAGATTAAAGCTGACACCATCACTAGAATCGACGGCAACCGACGACGCCGCTCAACAGCCGCAATTGATCGCTGTCCAAATCAACAACTGGTCCAAAACCGAGTTCAAGCTAGTTGACGACCCGCGCCTCAATTCATTTTACGATAAACACCAAGACCAGATGACGATTCACCGACAAATTAATCAACAAACGCCAGCCGAGGAACTAGAGATATTTTTTGAACTAGAGCCGAACACTAAACCAGCTGTTTGCTCAACCGACTTCAGTATTAATGGCCAAACTAAATCAGCTCCGCTCGCCTGTAAGCAATCCGTCAGACTGGCTGGCTTATTAAACCAACTTTTCAGCCATTACCCTAAGCATCTGCAATACACTGGCTTAAAAATCACTCTCTTAGTTTTGGCAATTGTCTTGCTGCTGATCTTTGTTTTGATTAATATCAATAATCTCTTCCGCCGAGAAATTCGAGCCATTCGTCGCAATATTAACCGAGGAAGTTTATAATGTTAAAAAAACAACAGGACGTCGTCAGTCACTTTTTACAAGCCAAACAAACCCGCAAGCACAGTTCGCCAATCATTAGCGCCTCTAATCGCCTGCTCGGTGAAGCTGTGCTCAGAAGCATGGAGCTAGATGGCGAATTCTACGGCCAAAATCGTCGCCCGATTACTAGTCGTGATGAGCGCCAATCAGGCTTTGAAAAAGTAATCAGCAACGCTTACGGCGATCAGCCATCGAGGCCCGCCTCAAGCAAAATCGCCCATTCACTAGTCGGCGAAGCAATTATCGATCTCTTATCCAACATCATCTTGCGGCCGCTACCCGTCTTACTAGCAACCTTCTTTGGTTTTCTATTATGTTTAGCCTATTATCTGTTCGCCTACTTCAACAATCAAAGTTTTTATTTCCAGACGATCATCGCCAGCTGTTTAATTGGCTACTTGCTAGGCTGGATTATCGATTTATTTTATTTATTCAAGCGCAGAAAATAAACTTTACAACTGATTAATTGAGTTAGTTTTGTTGTTGTAATTACAATATTTATCGTAGTTTGATAAAGACTTCGCCATCTTGATCATCGCTGCTATTTTGAGCCGAATTACGAGAGCGCAAATCAATCATATCATCAGCTGGCTTTTGAGGCTCGGGCGCTGGTGCGGCAGTCGGTTGAGGAGGAGTAGGTTGTTGCACCGGTACAACCTTAGGCTGCTGCGGCGAACTGGTTTGAACGGCCGTCTCCTCAGTTTTAACAGGAGCCATTTTCTTTTCTAACGCCAACTTAGCATTGTAGTCATTAACTTTTCGAGCATCAGGACCTGACTTGCTGACTTCAGCTGCTTCGGTTTGAGCGGCCTTGTAGGACAGGTCTTGTTCAGCAGCGGTAGTTTGACTGACTTTGACCTTTGGAGCCTGTGTTGCGGCCTGTGAAGGGCTCGCAGGGCCAGTTTTAGTTGGCTTAAGCTCTTGGCGCCGTGCCAACCAGTCATCTAGGAAACTATTACCCGCTTGAGCATCACTAGTCTTGCCTTGGCCAGCAGCCACGCTTGGTGCTGTTTGAGGTGGTAAGCCCTGAGGCGTTGGTGCAAATGGTGGGCTTTTAGCTGCTTGACGTTTCTTCATCTCATCGCCCTTTGATAACCGAGCAAAAATATCCTTGCTGACTTCTTCTTTGGTCATACCGAACTTCGAAGCTGACAGCCGCTTCACTGCCTCTCGTAAGCGCGGATTATCGGCCCCCATCGGTGGAATCAGCGACATACTAAATGGCGACGACGGCACATTTTTAATCATCACCGAAGTAATCGTTTGATAGTTTGGCAACCGAGTCAAATCCTCGGCATCAAACGTCGGCGAGAACCGCTTCACTAAGATTTCAGCATCAGTAATACCAATCCTACCCGAGATAATCGTGCCAACGTTACCGATGATCGCTTCGCGAATTTTGTCGGTCAACTGAGTCATAAACTGGTTCGCCAAAATCAAATTCAGGCGGTATTTTCGAGCTTCCGACAAAATCGACTCAAAGCTATCAGTGGCAAAGTTTTGAAACTCATCCACATACAAACAGAAATCTTCACGCTTATCCTCATCCATATCAGCCCGACCCATGGCTGCCGCCTGAAACTTCATGATGAAAATCATACCAATCAACATCGAGTTCAGCTCACCAGTGGTTCCTTTTGATAAATTAACCAGCAAAATTTTCTTATTATCCATAATTTCACGAATATTAAAGCCAGACTTAGTTTGACCGATAATATTACGCATCATTTCATTCGACAAGAAGGCACCAAACTTCGATGCAAACCAGCCCAACATGTCAGACTTTGATGACTCAGTTGTCTGCGCCATCTCCTTGTTCCAAAAATCAAGCACCGTCTGATCTTTGACGAATTGCAATTTGTAATCAGCGAACGCTTGGTCGGTAAACACCTGCGGCACGTCAATAAAAGTTGAGCCATCGGGATCAGACATCAGAGTCAAAGCGGCGTTGCGAAACCACTGCTCAAACCGCGGACCAACAATACCAGTGTGCCCTGGGTCGTAGAGTCGATACAACATCTGGATTGCTTCCTGAATCAAGAAATCTTTCTGATCTTCAGTCTCAAACTCAAATAAATTTAGCCCAATTGGATTATCAACATCACTAGGGTTGAAGTAGACAATATCCTCGACTCGCTCACGTGGCACCATTCCTAGCAATTTTTCTGCCGAATCACCGTGCGGATCGATAAAAGCAAAGCCTCGCCCATCAAGCATGTCTTGATAGGCCAAATTTTCCAGCAGAACGGACTTACCAGTACCAGTTTGACCGATGAAGTAAGTGTGACGGCGACGATCGTTGGTGCTCAAACGAATCGGCTTCTTGACGTTGCGAAATTCGTTGTAGCCAAGCAATAAGCCCTCATCAACCAAAGTCGCTGGCCCATCGACTTGTTTCGACATCTGGCGCTCAACTTTGGAGCTCGGGATATCTTTCTGGCTTGGTAAATGAAATAAAGTTGCTAATTCAACCGTGTTTAAAATATTTGACTTAATTTCAGCTGGGAAAAACCGCATAATATAAGCTGTTGCTAATTCGTCAACATTATTTGACTGGTTAAATTTAAAGCCGTTCATGGTTGGTGAATCAAACAAAGCAAATGACGCCAAGACATTCTGCAGCAAAACCTGCGACTGAGCCGCGGTATTTGACGACACCACCACCCGAATTAGCGTTTCGAAGCCAGGATAGCGCGCCTTGTCTTCTATGGCTTGAATCTGAGCTTGCTCTAAACTGGTTAGTTGCTTTTCTTCTACCGCCCCTGGCCCTTCACCTGGTTGTGGTGCTTTCCACAACAGTTCCAGCATCTCGTGTGGCTTGATCGATTTCAATAAATCTTTACCCATGTCCGAAGCCGAGCCTTTGTCTTTTTTAATCTGGCTACCTTTGGCTACTGCACTTTCGATCCATTTGTCGCCCGCTGGTCGAATCAATATCTGAATCGCCACGCCATCGCCTTCTTTAGCTGAACTAAGGGCGTTCAGTAATGGTCGAGCTGAATCTTGGTGTGACTCTTGGTAAGTCTGGATCGGATAAGCAAAACTCTTTTTCAGGCTAAATTCACCACCAGTTAGGCCGCTCATCTGACCTCGCTGGCTAAAGATGTTATTGCCCCGAGTCTCTTCGATTCGAGCCGATGGATAAGCGGTGATAATTGCTTGCTTAAGGATTTCAACTAACGAAACTGGCACCGCCGCATAATAAAACACATTACCGCCATTAGAGACAATTTCAAACGAACAATGGCGTTGTCCATACAGATAACTTCTCAAGAAATTCTTCTCGACTGTCGAAGCAATGATACTATACATCACCTGAGCTTGCGACAAAACTTCTTCGGTCACATCCCGCTCATCTCGCGAGCCAACTTCGATGTCGGTCGAACTCGGTGGCAAGTGAATGTGCAAAATCACCATTTTCAGCCCTCGTTCGTAATCTTTAGAGCTGCGCAAAATGCGCTGGTATTGATAAAGAATGAAAAACGCTAACCCACCCAGAATGCCAACTGACAAAATTAAGAATAATAATATTTTAAAAAAATCCATTTCCCACCATTAGCCTTTTTTGTCTTTTTTGGTATCAACTCCGTAGCGAGTGAAGACATAGTCTTCGCGCAAATCTTTTATTTCTTCTTCTCGGCGATGGGGATTATTCTGAGTTTGATGGACGATATTTTTGGCCTTATCCACGAAAAAGTCTTCTTTCTCCTTGTCGGTCATCTCTTCAACTGGCTTAACTGCAACAATTGGTGCTTTTTTTACAACAGAAACTGCTTGCTCAACTGGGGTTTTCGGCTGATCTTCTTCTGATTCGTCAGCATCAGCTTGGTCATCGTCGGTTTGAATTTTAGTATGAAAAGAAGTTTTAGCCTCGGGCGACCTCTCAGCGGTTTCGATCATCGGTTTTTGGCGATTTAAGTCAATGCTCGCCTCAGGATTTTCGAGCAAATATTTATCAACGTTCGGCAATACTAACCGTTCTGCATCCTCAAGCTTAACCTCAGGCCCACCGTTGTGATTTAGCTGCTGCTCACTGTCATTCATTGAAGTTAATTATATCATAGTTCTTATGTTTTTTTGTGTATATAAAAGATAATTAACACATTAATTAGCACCACCAAGGCAAATTCATAAAATTTAAGCGGGCTAATTGACTGCATCGCCAGCAAAACCACCAGTGAGCCCGCCACTACTGCCGAATAGAGATAATTATTGCGCTGATCGCTAAACAACAACTTAGTCTTGAGAACTAGATCTTTGTAGACTAACTCCTGAGTTCGTTTGATAATATTTATCAACCCAAAAACTAACCGCCACAGCAATACAAAAATCGCCAAAAACACCGACAATAAGATTAATGGCGAAACTTGATCTGGCGAGGTCAGGCTGAAAATCATCATCAAGTAGACAACCATCACAACAGCCCCAATTGAGAAAATATGTTTAAGCATAACTACATTATAAATAACTTTGGCTAAAAATAAAAATCACCCAGAGTGAAAGCAACTGATGCGAAAAAATTTAATTATAGATCAGGAATCACTCTGGGCTTTGACCGCTCCACGAGTGATGGAAATACCACTTATGGAACTTGTCCATGTAACGGCGGCACCTACCGATGTAGGATTGCAACTGATCCGTTACGCGCTCAACACCAACGATTTGGCGGAGCTTAAGCTACACCAGGAGCAAATGAGCTCGACTGCCATAGCTTGTGACTCGTCAAACCGTGAGGTTTTATTTTTATAAAGAACTATTTTTTGGAAAGAACTTTTTTGGTTTGTTATTGGCTTTTTGTGTTTGTCTAAAAGCTTGAATCAATCTTAGCACAAGCAATAACAATTGTCAACAGTTTTGTCTATTTTTATATTGTTGTTTACACAACAATTAATTAACTTGTTGGTTTTACAGGGGTATTTTATTATTGTTGTAAATATTATAACGTTGTAATTTTATTGTTCATTTCTAAAAATAGCTATTGTTGCAATAAATACAACTAGCAAATTATGCCTCATCTACTGCAAATCCCCCTACTCTTCTAATAAATTTTCAGCACTTAACTAACCCTTCAAAGCTCACTACCGACTAAATTTTAAAACTACTAAAAACCAAAAAAATAACTATTGCGGACTGATTCTAAAAAACATTACCTTGCGTTTTTATCACCAAAATTATTGTCAATTGCAATTACATTTAAATCCACAGCCATCCAGCTTTTTAAGCAACATTGATTATCAAAAGACAATTTTATTTTTAGGAACATAATTAATCATTTTCTAAATTTATATTAAATCCAAAAATCTGGACCCTAACTGCAAAATTAATAATCTATATAATTATAGTTCGCCTTTTAATATACTAGCTTTAAATTAAAGTAACACCATACAAGATTTAAAGCCAAACAAAAATCCTAGCTAAACTAAACCGCTAGCCAAGTCGTGACAATAGCATTTCGTTTGAAGCCAATGCTTGCCTTCCAGCCACCAAATCAAACGTGGTGGCGATTCAAACTACCTCACCTGCTTTTTAACTACAACTACTTTGCTTTAGACCAAAAACAAAAATCTAAAACTAAATCATTAAAAGCTTGCGGTCCAAAACTACTATTTCAAAAACTGATTATTGGTTCTAAGCACAGCACCAACGCCCGCAAAACGCAGATCAGGGCCGTACTATAGCAGCTCACCAATCAATCAACATCGTTTATTATTAAAAAATAATTGAGCTAATTATTTCAGTTATCCACAGACCGATAAAAAGGTTGTGTTTTTTACATTTATTTTTAGAAAAAAGTGTTGACTTTAGCGTTTTGGTGCGTTAATATAGGGGTAGCTTCTGAATAAAAAAGTTGTGCAGGGGCCAAAAACAAAAACAGCATTCAAACTCCGTTCAAACGACCGTTACTCGCAGACGGTCGTTTGTCTTGATAAGTGTAATCTGTAAAAAATAGTCTACTCAAAAACTTAACTCGCTAAATTGCCTAGGTAATTACTAAAACCAACACTAGGACTAGTACTAATATTAAACCAACCAAAAATCCGTAGTCGGTCAAACTGACTACGGATTTTGATATCAAAATAATTATGGTGGAGCTGCCGGGAACTGCCCCCGGGTCCAAAAAATCAACACCTTCCAACGTTTACAAGCTTGGTTGTTTTTAAATTTAAATCTCAATTTGTCATAAAACAACAAACACCAAATAAAGATTTTTAGCAAAAATGTCCTAGCCTAAACCGCTAAAAGGTCTAGCTAGTCAGCAACTTGAATTCTGACACCACCAGCTCCGCAAGTTGCCTTGGAGTGGCGATGGTTGTCGGCTTAGTTAAGCAACAACTGGGGCAAAAGCTAATCGAGGAGCGAAAGTGTCCTTGAAGTTAGCAACTGCCTTGGCAATTGAATTTTTTGCACTTAGTTTACAATTTACGATTGTGAGTCGACTTGTGGTTAGAATGTTAAATTTCCTGTCTAGAGCTAAAGTCAGCCCCATAACCATAATCTAATTATACCAAAAATTGCTATTTTAATCAAGAAGTGCTTAAATAATACTAGTTATGGTTAGCAAAATTTTCTCAGCGGCGCCAATCGGCTTTGAGGCTCAAATTATCGAGGTCGAAACCGATTCTAACCGCGGCCTGCCTGGCGTCCAAATCGTCGGCATGGGCAACAAGGCTATCGATGAGGCCAAAGATCGGGTTCGCAGTGCGATTGTTAATTCCGAGCTCGATTTTCCCAAGCACAAAATAACCGTCAATCTAGCCCCAGCCGAGCTTCCCAAGGACGGAACTTATTTTGATCTGCCGATTGCCCTGTCGATTTTGGCGGTCTCGGGTTTGATCACTGCCGAAGAAACCCAAAAATCATTATTCGTTGGTGAATTAGCGCTCAGCGGCAAAGTTCGACCGATTCGTGGCATTATTAACATCGTTCAGGCCGCCAAGAAAGC
Organism: uncultured Candidatus Saccharibacteria bacterium; assembly: GCA_964388235.1. GTDB lineage: Bacteria > Patescibacteriota > Saccharimonadia > Saccharimonadales > Saccharimonadaceae > CAYLXN01. The sequence goes on along the minus strand of CAYLXN010000012.1, from coordinate 5,831 downwards.
CAAATTAGACACGGTTTACGTGCCACTTGGCAATTTTGAACAGGCGAAATTAATTAACGATATCGAAATCATCCCAGTTACCGACCTGAAGCAACTCTTCCTTCACCTGAAAAAAATCCAATTAATAAATTTGCCCGAAGCCAAACCGCAAATTACCTCTACTGACAAATCAACCGCCAACAGTGGCCCACTGCTCGATGAAGTCAAGGGCCAAGACCAAGCCAAACGAGCGCTGACCATTGCCGCCGCTGGTCGTCACAACATCTTGATGACGGGCCCGCCCGGAACTGGCAAAACTATGCTCAGCAAGATTTTAGCCAACCTCTTGCCGCCGCTATCGAACTCGGAAATTGTCGAAGTTAGCCAACTTCATAGTCTGATCGGCGAAAAAGACATCATCACTACTCGCCCATTTCGGGCGCCGCACCACACCGCTAGCAAAACTTCAATTATCGGCGGCGGCACCAAACCTAAACCAGGTGAAATCAGTCTGGCTCATCTCGGAGTGCTATTTCTCGATGAGTTGCCCGAATACCCACGATCGGTCATCGAAGCTCTGCGGCAGCCTCTCGAAGACAGAGTGATTAGTATTGATCGAGTCAACGCGCGGTTAGTTTATCCAGCTAATTTTATGCTCGTCGCCACCATGAACCCTTGCCCGTGTGGCTATTACGGTGACCCGAAACACGAGTGTCACTGCACGTCGACTCAGATTATTAATTACAAAAAGAAATTATCAGGCCCGCTGCTGGATCGGATTGATCTGGTGATTAACGTCAATCGAGTTGAAAATTCTCAACTCTACGATCAAGATGTTAATTGTAGTGTTCAACATCAGGCGGCTGTTGAGCTAATTCAGCAAGCGACTGACATTCAGCGTCAGCGCTACCATGACGAGACCGCTAACAGTGATCTCTCGAGTAGCGAAGTCCGCCGAAAAATTAAATTAACCCCTGAAGTCAAAGCTTTTCTCGACCAAGCCGCCGACAAACTCGATCTTAGTCCGCGTAGCTATTTCAAATTAATCAAAGTTGCGCGAACTATCGCCGACCTAGAGAGTGCGCCTGAAATTTCCGTCGCCCACCTAGCCGAAAGCCTCCAATACCGCCACGATCCAACTAAGCTTTAAGCTTTAGCTTGCTTATCGGCCAGTGATTTTCTTGCCTGAAACAACCTATTCAAAGCATCCATAACCTTATTCGTCTCGGGTACCATTATTTCCTTGTATTCTATAAAATCAACTTCGCTATAACCACTAATATCGTTTTTTAGATCAGATTCAGTGATAGATTCTACTTCAGCGATAAATTTCTCAAAAAACTCAAAACTTTCTTCAAACCTTTCTTGATAAATAAGCGCCCCTCCAATATCAAAATAAGTTCGTATATTTTTAGGATTAAGTTCAAGGGTTTTATGATAGGATTTTAGAGCTTCTTCTGGTTGCCCTAAACCGTCAAGACCTCTTCCTTTGAGCCGGTATAACTCGTCACCTTTGGGGTATTCTAACAGCTCTGCTTCCGCTTCTGTAACCGCCTCGCTAAAAGCGGACTTATCGACTAAGTCTTTAATTCGCTCTTCATTAGCACGACTTGGCCTACCTTCAAAACGAGCAAGCGATTCCTTTATTTTTTTCTTAGCTGTCTCTGGATCACCCGATAAATAGTCACTTCCTAGCCGATCAAAATCAAAGAGCTTTAGCTGTATCTCCCACATCTGAACCGCTTTAGGATAATTGCCTACCTCGACTAAGGCTTTCGTCACCCCGTCAAAGGCTAGTAGGGAAAATATATTTTCTTCCAAAGCCTTAAAATAAACAGGAATAGCCTCTTTATAGTCTTCGGCTTCACTATAAACCTCTGCTGCATCAAGATATCTACCTTGATGTATAAAAACACGTCCTAGGCCATTATAAGCAGCTAATTTATTTGGGTTAATTTTTTTAGCCTGATAATAATATTTACCCGCTGTTTAAAAATCCTTCTCTAATTCAAAACAAAATCCTAGGTTTACATACGAAGAACTATCGTTCTGGTTAACTTTAAGTGCCTCGGTAAAGACTTTTCTTGCTAGTCCTGTTCGGCTTAATTCTATCAAACTGACACCTAAATTAACCAAGATTTGTGCTCGCTGTCCGTCTTCTGGCCTCATAAGCTCTACAAACATCTTATCTTCTTTCGACCGTAAAATTTTATTATTCAAGCCTTTATCTAAATTAATACCTAAACCAGTCTTTGTTTTGTCTGATGACTGACTAAACTTAACAATATCCTCTACTGTCACTAATCGGCCGTCGCTCAGTTGCTCCTTAATCATGCCGTCTGTCAAGTCCTCATTTAGGTCAGAATTCTGCATATCTCGCCATTCAACATTACCATCACTCGTAACCAAAAAGAGAATCGAATGTTCAGGAACAGTGCCTACTAAATAGTTTAAGCCAACTTCTTTCATTAGCGCACCGCCCAACACTCAAGCGCCGACACAATTCCGAGTTTTTGTAGCCAGCATTTTACTGGGACTACTGATTGAAGCTTTGTAGGAAAAAGCCGACACCACTTCCTGAATCTGGTCAGTCATTTGCCGTTCGGCTTGGCTGATTTTCTCCAGATCACCCGTTTGACGAAGCGCTTCTAGTTCAGCTTTCATCCCATCGATATCTAGCACGTCAATTAGCTTTTTACGCTCAGCCACAGAGTTAGAGTTTGACTCAAAGCCCAGCAAATCACCAAGTAATTTCATAACTTTTTCAGCTTTATTAAATATTTTATTGGTATTACCAATAGCTTTTTCAGCCTCCTGAAAAGATTCGGGCGCCTCAAATTCACGAAGCAGCCGCTCCAAGCCCCTTCGGAAGACAGCAGCATTGATTTCCTGACTAGGCGTATCGATCTCAGTCATTATAGATTGATTTACTTTTCTCAAAAAGCTTTCATGAACTGGAGTGTTTTGCCGCCATAATTGTAAAATATTAACCGAGTTTCTTAACCCCTCTGCCTGATCTTTAGCATGTAATTTAAAGGCTTTTTCCACCACACGAAAAAATTGCTTCAATGTATGTCGCCTTTGATCTTCATAAAATTTTTGCTTTTCTTTATTTGGAAAATTAATTAATTTTTGTTCAACCCTAGCTCGTCGAGATTCATACAGTTTATCACCCGCCAAGAACCGATCAACAGCTTCCAGCTGCTCAGATGTTAGCTCTTGGCTAGCTATTTCACTTAGCGACAAGACCTGATCGCTCCTCTGTTCTTCGATTATTGAGCTACCGTATTGATAAAACTCTTCAGCCAAAGCTTTGGCCAGTGGCTTACCCTGATCAATATCATCTAGACGTTGAGCGACATAAATGCCACTATCTCGAAAAACTTTTCCTATCTTGACCATCCTCTCTCCAGCTTCGGTTTGCCGTTCTGGCTTTTGAGCAAAAGTATCTTGATCAAGCTTTTTAACTACGCCAATTACCTCCCACAATTGCAAGTCCTATGGGACAAAAAAGGCTTTACTATTCTCACCCATCGAGACTACCACGTCACCTTTCATCGAATTCCACTCTTCTCGACTAGTCACATAAGGCTTTATCCCATCGTTGGCAGCGCACCATTCATTAAAAAAATCTCCCACTGCTGGATCCTCAAACGGCCTAGCCTCTATCAAGCCCTGTAATTCGCTTCTGAATCGATCAGCTATTGCCTGCTCAGACATTTCTGAACGATCATTTTTCTCAGCCTGATTGCCTTTCTCGATACTGTTCATGGTTTTAATTTTAGCATAAAGCCCAATTCAAACATACCTCTTGAAAATATAATTATTATTTGATAAAATCAAAGGCGAGTTAATTGCTCAAATTTTAACTTATTAACAATTAAGAGAGGATTAAACCATAAATAACCACAAAACCCGTATCAATCAAGAGATACGAGCCAAAGAAGTGCGTGTTATTGGCGAAGATGGTGACCAGCTGGGAATTATGTCAACTCAACGAGCCCTCGAGTTAGCCCAAAAAGCTCAACTTGATCTGGTTGAAATTGCACCTGATTCCAAGCCACCAGTAGCTAAAATCATCAACTGGAGTAAATACCAGTACCAAAAGATGAAAGAGCAGCAAAAAAACCGCAAAAAATCAAAAGCTTGTGAGCTAAAACAAATGCGCTTCGGACTTAAAATTAGCGATAATGATCTGGATATCAAGCTACGCAAAGTACAAAAATTCCTAGATCAAGGCAATAAAGTCAAATTATCAATCTTTTTCAAAGGTCGAGAAATGGCTCATCAAGATTTGGGTTACAAGATGATCGAGCGAGTAATCGAAAAACTAGGCGATCAAATCGTGGTCGAACAAAAACCAATCTTTGCAGGAAGAAATTTGAGCATATCAGTAAGGAGAAAATAATGCCAAAACTAAAGACCCACAAGGGAACTGCCAAACGCGTCAAACTTACCCCAACCGGTAAAGTCCTCCGACAGCGATCATTTGGCAACCACATGCTTTCCAAGAAAAGCAAGCGTCGCAAGCGCAACATTAACACTAGTGCCGAAATTCAAGGCGCAACAGTCAAAAACGTAAAACGTGTATTAGGAGCTAAATAATGAGAATTAAAACTGGGGTAACTGCCCGTGCTAAGCACAAAAAAGTACTAAAAGACGTCAAAGGAATGCAGCACAACCGAACTCGTTCCTTCCGCCTGGCCAAACAAGGCCGAATCAAGGCTTTGACCAACGCTTTCAAAGATCGCCGCACCAAAAAGCGCGACCTGCGAAGTCTATGGATTACTCGAATTAACGCCGCCGCTCGATTGAATGACACTACTTATTCCGAATTGATGGCTGCCCTTAAAAAATCCAACATCGAACTTGACCGCAAAATTCTTGCCGAACTAGCTGCCAAGCAACCAACTGCTTTTGAGGCTGTTGTCAAAGCTACAAAATAGTCTTAAAAATAATTAAATCCCCCCTTATCTTGAGGGGGTTTATTTTTTGTCTAATTAAAAGCAACCTTATCTAAGGTTGCTTTTAACATAGTCTGTCTGTAAGCCGGATTCTGTCGAGAACAATCATCTATCTAGGCTAATTGTTGCCAATTAGCTCGTGCGGTTAGCGGCTTGCTGATGGATAATTCATTAGCGCAAACCTCCTTGCAGCTGACAGGGTTTACCTACTGGCCATGTCACCATGACTAGTTGTGAGCTCTTACCTGATGATGCCAAAGAGAAAACTCATGATCACCATCCCAACCTTGCGGTCAGCACTCGTTTCACCCTTACCCAACACCTTTTCAAGACGCTCCACAATCTGGCTACAGACTGCTTCGCCCTGAAAGGTGCTAGGCGGTTTCGTTTCTGTGGCACTTTCCCTAGGGTCGCCCCCGGTTGCCGTTAGCAACTGCCATAATCCTTAGCTGTCCGGACTTTCCTCTTGAGGATCATTTACCCTCAAGCGATTATTCGACAAACTACTTGTGTTATTTTAGCATATTTTTAGTAATTTGCCAACTGTTTATTTAAAATTTGATTAACTTGGTCATCCGAGATCGAATTAAACTCACGATGAACATGCTCAAAATCGATATCTTTAAATTGCTGATTTAACTTGTTAATTGCTTCAAAAATCGGCTTCAAATCTCGATTATTAAGCGTGTTCACCCCTGTCATTTGCCGAACAATCATATTACTATCCAAGCGACACTTGAGGTGTTTAATCCCCAAATTAACCGCGGTCTCCAAGCCCAATTTCAAGGCCTGATATTCAGCCATTGACGAAGTAGTAATCCCCAAATAAGCTCCACCCTTTGCAACAATTTTTTGATCAATGTCTAAAATCACAAATCCAGCTGCCGA
>CAYLXN010000011.1:0-20581 GCA_964388235.1 uncultured Candidatus Saccharibacteria bacterium | reverse complement strand
CATAAAAAATACAAGCTCCATTAAAAAGATAGAACTTGTATTTGGTAGCGGGGGCTGGATTTGAACCAGCGACCTCTTGGTTATGAGCCAAGCGAGCTGACCAGGCTGCTCCACCCCGCGATAATGTTTGCCGGTCTGTTAAATTTAGTTTTGTGGTCATAACCAAAGGTTATGAGCGCTTATTCAACCACGGAGCTGACCAGGCTGCTCCACCCCGCGTCGATTGTTGTTCATTATACTTTATTTTTCTTAAAATGCAAGTCTAACTATTTTGTATTGGCGCCAAAAAGAAAGTTCAACCACTGGCGCAAATTACTCGGCTTTAAAATCGGTGTGGCTTGGTCCTGAATCAGCTGATTTTTTTGATTCACCCAATCGGAGTATTCACCTAAAACTAACATTTTTTCGCCCGCCTTTGCCAGACCTAGCCTATCGCGAACCGCCAACTCCTGATACTCCACGGTTTTATAATATTCCTTTTCATAATCCAAACTCGCAACCTCCAACTTGATTAATTCCAGGTTTTGTTGCTTGGCGGTTAATTCTTTCTGCAGCTCAAAGTTATTTTGCATAGCCGACAAAGCATTGACCACCCAAACAACAGCAATCACCGCCGCAATCACTAGTGCCAAATTTTTAGGCACGAAGAGAAAATGCTTGGCATGATATTTAAGCTTGTTAAAAGTATTTTTGTTTAATTTATTTTTTAGCATAACTTTTATCATATTATAACTTAAAACCGCCTAAAAATAAATTATTCTAGCCTAAAAATCGAAAATAGGCTATAATAACCCTACTTGGGGGTATAGCTCAGCGGTCAGAGCAGCGGGCTCATAACCTGTTGGTCGCTGGTTCAATTCCAGCTACCCCCACCAGATCAAAATTAAGATTCAATAATTTTCAGTCTCAAGGCTGATTTATTTTTTTAATAAAACAACTCCCAACTCAATCGAGCTAGGAGTTATTTAATTTTAATTATCGATTATTTTTTTCGAGAAACAACTAGAAAGCCGTTAGCTTTGTTTTCTTTGACGATTCCACCTTCTGGCAGGTCGCAAGCTTCACCTTTTGGATGATCTTTGTCTTTGGTAAAGAAGTAGATTGTCTGCTCCTTGCCACCACGAAGTGTGACATCCATTTTGTGTAGATAATAAGTTACGCCTTTTGAGTTAACGTGACTGTAAGCCATTGTATTGTATTTCCTTCCCTTATATTAATAAGTATAGACTTAGATTAACTGGTTGGCGGCAAAAAGTCAAGGGTTAATTATATTTTTCTTTAATTTTGACAATTAAACTCAGCACCAGATACGAAAATAATCTAATCACGATAACACCTGCTAACGCCACCGCCACTAAAACTGACAACCCCGCCCAATCAAAACTAATTCGCGGCGACACAAATTCCTTGCTGTAAATTGCAGGGTCGGGTAATTTTAGCTCAGTTTGTCCAGTCTGGCTGCTGGGGCTGTATTTATCTAATTCATTCAAAATACACCGAAAATAAGGATCAGAGTACAGTGTATAATGCGGATCGCATACTTGAGCCGCCTTCTTGTAAACATTACCATGCTGGTTGTTTTTAGCCCGCTCCTCAGCCTCTTTAGCTGCCTTTTGCTTATCACGCTCGTATTGATGCTCTAAATAAAATTTACCGGTCGAAGCATTCATGTGCTGACTAGCAAAAGTCTGCAAATCGGTTAAGTTTTTTACTAAAAGTTGACTATCGCCACTTTTGTCAGCCTCAATAACCGCATCTCGGCGCTGAATCATTTGAATGTTATTAAGCCGCAACAGCGTCGCCACCACCACCAGCCAAACAATCAGCACCAACACTAGCTGCCAAGTAGCCATTTGCCTTAACTTGAGCCTAGTTCGAGCCGATTCTTTTGCCCTAAAAACCATTTTGTCGTCTCTCTAAATAAACAATCAGCCCATCAATAACCAGCAAAACCACCGCCAAGCCAATCAAAACCAGTCTAACCGCCACTTCCAAATTTTTAATTTCCAGCAAGCAAACACCAACCACTATTACCGCCATCAAAAAACCTGCCCACTTAGCAACTAAGCCATGGCTATAAATTTTTATCCTTGCACCAACCGTATTAGCCAACATTAATTCTGAATGCTGGTAACTATTAGTCAACAGTGCACTACCAAATAAACTAGTGGCTAAAAATACCCCAGCCCGACCTAAAAAGCCAGTTGAAGCTTGGAACAGCCTAGACACCAGCTGGGTAACCGAGCCAGCCACCACCAACCAATATTTCAGCTTCTTGCCAGTCGTCAACCGACTAATCAACCAAATCACCAGCATAACAGCCAAAAAACAGGCTAATAGCCACCAATTTATGAAGATTAGTCCGTGATTAGCATCGGGCAGCAAAAACCAAATTACCAACACCAACCCGACCAAATTAACCACCAAGTCAATCCCCTGTCGAGTTTTCATAAAATAAAAAGCCAATAATTTTGTGTTTTCGGGAACCATCGATTTGAGCTTTAAATGATGGGGGAAATGCTCTTCCAGTTGAAACCAAAAAATCATAGAAACCAATGTAAACACTAAAATTCCAACCGCCGCCGCCTTGACTCCGCTCCAAATAGCTGCCAAACCAACCACCACTACAAACCCCAAATTTAATGCCATTTCGATTTTTAAACTCAGAAGTTTATTTTTGAAAATTTTGTTAATTTTATTAATTTCCGAAAAAGCCACATTCGACGATACGGCAAATAAATTAATCGCTAGCGCCTGCAAGATAGCTGCTATTAGCGTCAAAAACAACCCCTGATCACCAAAAAGAATCAAGCCTAGTAGTGCCACTATTTTGAAAAAATAAGCGATCAACACCACTCTAATCACGCCAAAACTAGCCACTAGCAGGCTAGAAATTGGTGCCAAAACCAGCCCAAATAAGGCCAAGATCGCTAAATATTGAAACGACCCCAAATAAGTTGACTGAGCAAAAAAGACGATCGCTACCGTCAACAACAAAGACAGCCACATTGCTGCCGTTTTAGTGATTTTAATTAACCACCAATTGGCTACTTGGCTTAAGCTTAATTGACTATAGATCGCTCGCCTGAAAAAAATCTTGATTGTTGTTAGCATTCCACCCCTTCTTATATAATTTAAGCACAAATGCAATGTTTTTTCAATCACTGAAGATGGTGTATAATTAACGAAATATGAATATTTATTTTTCTGGAATTGGTGGTAGTGGTTTAGCCCCTCTAGCCAATCTAGCCTTAGACGCTGGACATCAAGTTTTTGGCAGCGATGCCGTCGATAGTAGTTTTAATTGTCAACAGCTTCGTCAACGCGGAGTTGAAATTAGTCAAGATCAAACCGGTCAATTTTTAAAGCAAATTCATAGCCGCACGCCAATTGATCACATGATTTTTACTTCAGCCTTGCCAGCAGACAGCCCAGAAATAGTTCAGGCCGCCAAATTAAACATCAAGCATACCAAGCGTGATCAATTCATCCCAGCCTTCATCAAAGACCACAATCTACGCCTAATAGCCATCGCTGGCACTCACGGCAAAACCTCAACTACCAACATGTTTGTCTGGCTGTTTAACCAATTAAACATCCCCGTTAGCTATCTGGCCGGCAGCAATTTAGCCTTCGGCCCTTCAGGCAATTTCGTCAAAGATAGTCAATTTTTCGTTTATGAGTGCGATGAATATGACCGCAATTTTCTCTATTACCAACCTGAGTTTAGTTTAATCACTTCGATTGATTATGATCACGTCGACACCTATCCGACGTTGGAAGATTACCAGACAGCTTTTGCGGAATTTATCGACAATTCGCAAACTGTTTTTTGCTGGCAAAAGGATACTTTTAGCCAAATTGCCGACAAGCCCAATTTGACGATTCTAGACAATGACCAAGTTGATCCCAACTTAACTTTACCAGGTTTGGCCTATCGCCAAAATGCCCAATTAATTCTTGAATTAATCAAGTTATTGAATAAACAAGAACCATTTTCTTCGATTGAGCAGGCCATCAAAATTCTCAATCAAACGCCAGCGCCTAAACGACGATTTGAGGCAATTAAGCCTAATTTGATTTCTGATTACGCCCATCATCCGTCGGAAATCAAAGCTACAATTGATTTGGCTGATGAATACCGCCAAAAAAACAATTTCAACAAATTAGTTTTGGTTTATCAACCACACCAAAATCAACGCCAACATCAATTTAGACAGCAGTACAAAGACAGTTTTGCTGACGCAGATAAAGTTTACTGGCTACCGACTTATTTGGTTCGCGAAGATCCTAAGCAGCCAGTTCTTGACAGCCAAGAATTGACCAAAGACCTAACTAATTCAGTCATTTTATCTGAAGCCGACAACCAATTAAAACACAATTTAACTCAAGAGATCGAAGACGATAACTTAGTAATCATAATGTCCGCTGGACCGCTTGATGATTGGCTGCGAACTAATTTTGCAAACTAACTTCGACAAAATAAATCGGCTTATTTTCTGCTAAATAGCGGCGTTCATAAGCGGTGGTGACTTTGTACGACTCACTTAAATTTGAGCCATGTAAATCAAACGACAGCTGGTGAAAATACCAGTAATTGTTAACCAATTCCTCTAAGCCAAACTCAAAAAGCGCCAAACTGTCAGTTTTGAACAATAATTTACCCGTTGGTTTTAATAATTGCTGGTAAATTTTCAGATAATTAGTCGCCACCAAACGATGCTTGGCTTGCTTGGCTTTGGGAAACGGATCGGGAAAAGTCACCCAAATAGTTTCTACCGAATTAGTTGGCAAGATGTCTGCAAGTTGATTAATGTTAGCTCTTAAAAATCGCAAATTAGTTAATTTTTGCTGCTGAGCTAAACTGGCACCAGCCTGCAATCGATCAGCTTTGACGTCAATGGCCAAGATTTTTTGCTCAGGATGTTGATTTGCCATCGCTAAACTCAAATCGGCTCGCCCTGCCCCGATTTCTAGAATGTCAGGCAACCAATCACTCTGCCAATCTTCCAATTCAAAACAATTATCAAGCCGCTTAAAAACCGAAAATTTGTATAGTTTTCGCTTGCGATAAGGCGGATTGGCTGGTGGAGTGTTATTATTTGACATTAATGCCGAGCGTATTATCAGACATCGCCTCGGGAAGCAACACTTGTTGGTTGTTGACTTTGCTATTAAACTGATCAAATTGACGATTGAATTCTTGCTTAAATTCTTGGTTTATTTCACCTGTCGGCTGAATGGTCGGGTCTTCGGCCGTGCGGCGAACTTGCTTTTGGATTTGCTTGTGCTTAGGGCCGCTCAAGTCGAGTAACTCAGAGCCAGATTGCTTGTAGAGCTGCAAGCTAACCGTCACAAACACCAGCGCCAAAGCCACCGAAAAACCCAAAAATAAAAAGAAACGGTTAAACGGCAAACGAATATTTTTGATGTTTTGCAAATTAAATTTAGTTTTCATTTTGGTCCGACTTTCTGTGAATTTCTTTGTCAATTAACTGATTGACTAGCTGCTGGTAATCATTGGCTAGTTGATTTAGCTTGGTAATGTTTTTATGTGCCGCTGAGCGATGCTGCCGAACCACCTGCAATTTATCGTAAAATTTTTCAGGCTGATTTTGGCAATTAATGGTTTTGATTTGACTCAATTCTTGATTATATTTTTGATAATTGGCTTTAAAATTTACCAATTCCGTTTCAAAATCCTTGGTCAAATCTAGAATTTCAGAATTGTTGATCTTATTGGACACCAAACGAGCGTTGGTCGGCGTGAAAATATTTTCGAGAGCTGAAGCGTAGGCCTGACCATAATTAACTCTAACTACCCGATCACCATTGGCTTCGATCAAATTCAGTTCAGTTTTAAGCTGGCCGCAATTATCAACAATCTTGCCATAATCAACCTTACTGCCCGAAGTAGGATCGGACACCGCTAAACCACTCTGGACAGCAGCCAAGCCAGCAACTAGCAAACTAGTTAGGATTACCCCGAAAACTTTTCTAGACGTCATTGTCTATTTATTATAGCATTGTTTTGGGTGCGATTCGAGGCTTAACCAAGCTTCTTTCGTAACACCAACCCCGAAACCGTCAGCAGCACCAAGCTAATTGGTAATATCGGATGAACAGCCGCACCTAAACCAGTGTTTGGGGCTTTTGCAGAGGATGATGTCGTTGTAGGCGTGGCAATTGGAGGAGTGGTAGTTGGTGGTGTTGGTGTGGCAGCGGCAGTATAAACTAAATCAACTACAGTTTCACCAGCAGTGAGGTCGACAGTTCGGGTGGCGGGAGTTGGCGTAATATAGCCAGAATGTCTGGCACGGTGACGGTCACCTGTTGGCCGACAACCCAGTAGCGATCAAGGATGGCTTGGATTTGAGCTTGCTGTTCTGGAGTTAGATCGTAGGGATTATCTATTGCTGGCCACTGCTGCCAGCCGTTAGCTAAATAATCTTGCAATACTGTTCCGTCTTCTAGCTCACCAGTTAGCGTGACTGATTTCTTTAATTCTTTGTTGGTTTCAGATAGATAGTTGACGGTGATCGAGCCAGCATTAATTAGATGGCCGCCCATAGAAAAAGTATCGTCAGTATCACCGTCTTGGTTGACATCATAGCTAGATCCTAATTCACTAAAATAATCTGTTTCTGATTCTTTGTAGAGTAGCGTATCAGCTGAAATATTATTAGGGTTAGCTGGATCAGCTAAAGTGAGATTGACAAACCAAGATGAATTAATCATATCGATTCTCTTCTGTGGCGTAAAAGACAGTTGATAACAAAGTCCAGCAGAGGTGTCAATAGAATCGTAGCCACTACCACCAAGTGGGTTTTGGAGACGAAAAGCCCAAGCTTCAAGTTTTTGCAAACCAGCTGGTATTTCGACCTGAGTTAGTTTATTAGCTTCGAAAGCCCACGAATCTATCGTCGTTAAGCTATTGGGTAGTTTTAAATCCTCAATTTGATTATAAGCAAAAGCATGCGGTGCAATATATTTAATACCTTCACTAATTCTAACACTTATTAAGCCGGTATTATAAAAAGCGCTACTGGTAATTCCCTTTATTTCTGCTCCATCAATTTGACTAGGCACTACAATGTCCTTAGGGCAATCAGTTCTTATTTTATTCTTCTCTGGATGATTAATATCGCTAAACCAGCGATGAGCCTGGTCGCCATAAGCTAAAATTACGGATTTTTCTGGATAATAGTGCACTACATCGATAAAGTCAGTATGATAGACATAACAACCATCTTCTGAAACTTTGGCGTCGTTGCCATTAGCCAGAACTATCTGAAGAGAAGGCATGCAGCCAGCCACTGGAGAACCTTGCGCCTCCGCCTGCGGCGCTGGAGCCGCAAACATTATCCCAATGACTAACACCATTACCCAGATAGATTTTGTTAGTAGTTTTTTCATTTTGTTGATTACTTTCTCAGTAGCACACGTTACAAAATTCTTAATAGAATTATTTAACCACAACCAAGATTAAAAAACAATAGTTTTCACCGATTTTCAAAGCAAATTACGGCGTCAGGCGGTTGATGTCACGTGGGAATAGACAGGCTTCTTTGACATTGCCCAGACCAATCGTCTTTTGAACTACTCGCTCAATGCCCATGCCGCAGCCACCGTGTGGCGGCAAACCGTATTTGAAAGCCTGTAGATAGTATTTAAAACCATCATCGTTGACATCCAAACCAGCCTCAGTCATTTGCTTAACCATTTGCTCATAGCTGTGTTCACGTAGCGGACAAGTGGCAATTTCAACCCCCCGATAAAGCAAATCTCCCCAATAAACCACACCTTCTTCGGAATTAAATTTGTGATAAAACTTACCTGCTACGGCTGGAAAATCAACCGCAAACACCAAATCACTACCCAGTTGCTTGCGAGCGTGTTCCGAGATAAACCGCTCTTCATCAGGCGTTAAATCTTTTTCTTCAGTGGTGTTGATTTTAGTCTTCTTGGTGTATAATTCGTGAATTTCGGCCACCGTGAAGCGTGGAATTTCGGCTGCCGTGGCGGGTAATTTCAATTCAGGCGCATTAAACGATTTTAATTCGGCTGCCATTTGCTCGTAAGTTTTTCGCAAAGTCGTCATCACCAACTCGCCAACCATGTTTAAAACTTCGTCGTGCGAATTAACAAACCCCATCTCCAAATCAAGCATCTGCAGTTCTGTCAAATGACGCGAAGTGGCGCTCGGCTCAGCTCGATACGAATGACCGATCTCAAACACCCGCTCAAACGCTCCGACCATAATTTGCTTATAAAACTGCGGACTCTGAGCCAGCGTCGCCTCTCGATCAAAATAATCCAGCTTGAAAACCTCGGCGCCACCTTCAGTGGCTTCGGCTAGTAGTTTTGGGGTGTCAATTTCAACAAAATCGTGCTCAGTCAAGAACTGGCGCAGATTTTGGACGATATTAGCTCGAATTTTGAAAATTTTCTGCTCTTGCGGGTTGCGGATATTTAACACCCGATACTCAAATAAATTCTCTAAGTTTTCTGGCTTGTGTAAAATTGGTTTGTCAACTTCGATTGGTGGTTCGTCAGTCACTGGTGTCACGACTTCGATTTTGACTTCGTGTAGTTCGGCTCCACCTGGTGCTCGGTCGTCAGCCACCACTTGGCCATCAAAATAAACCACCGTCCCAATTTGCATGCCACGCAGTTTCTCGATTTCGTCTTTATCTTCAATCAAACTCTGCACGATGCCAGTTCGATCACGAACGGTAATAAAATTCAAGCCACCCAGCAAACGTTTTTTATGTAGCCAACCTTTGACCAGCACCCGCTGATCGATTTTTTGATTCAAATCTTTAACTAATGTTCTGTCCATAACTCCTCTTTCTTCTGCCCTATTTTACCACAGGCGAGCTAAGCGCCCAACAGTTTGACCACAATTTGGTCTAGCGACACGATCCCTACCGCCAAACTATTGCGTCTGACTATCGCCACCGCTTGCTCTTGAGCCAGCATTTTTTTAAGCACTTGGCGCAAGCTCGCCGTCTCGCTAACCGCTAAAAATTCTCGATCCATCAAATTTTCAGCAATTTTAGTTTGATAGTCACCAATCTGAATTAAATTTTTTAAAGTTATCACCCCAACTACCTGCTGCTTGATCATTACTGGGAAAAATTTTTGCCCCGTTTCGTGTAGTTCATTGATTACCAGCGGCCCCAAAACATCATTCGGCTTGATAGTTTTAGTGTTTTTAATCTTAACCATCAAATCACTCGCCACCAGCTGATTAAATTTCAAGCTAGCAATTATACTTTTGCTAGTTAATTCGCCCAGTTCGGCCTGAGAATTTTTGAGCAAAAACTTCAATTCCTCAACACTAGCCAAATTACTATTCGGCCGCAAAGTAGTCATTTGTTTAATTGAATTCAACACCAATAATCGTTCGAGAAATCGATTCGGAAAATAATCTTTAGTTTTTAGTTGCAATTTTTGCCAATTTTTATTGCTAAAATTAATCACCAATTTGAAATTAGCCAGCACTTTAGCTAGCAATAACAAACCAAGCGCCAACAACATTGATTGCCATAATTTCAGCCAAAATGAAGCCATGAGCAACTGAAAAATTACCAAAATTAGCAAAATCAACAGCTGCAAACTGAGCCAAAAAGCCCGAGTTTTTAACTCCCAGCTGTCTTTAAGGGTTAACTTATCTTGGTTTCTCAGTTGAAACGCCGAAAAGTCAACCTTAATCCCCGACCAGCTCATCACTAGAGTCACTATCATCAACCAAATTAGACTAATAATCATCCAAGCTTCCATAAATCTATTTTATCATCATTTGCAAATTACCATGAGCTATATTAAAATTAGTTTATAAATTGAAGGAGAAAAATGTCTAAAAAACTTTTAATCGTGCTAATTGTCCTGCCTGTTTTAATTATTACTGGCTTGATCATCGGACAAAAAAACCAGTCAACTAAACAAACTGCTGAAATTGACACTGCAAAAATTCTAGAGGCTAGCGAAGCTTCAGGCAATATCGCCGACCATGTAGCTGGCAAGCGAAACGCCAAGATGGTGATCGTCCAATACAGCGATTATTCTTGCGTCCATTGCGCTGAACACGGTCCACGAATTCACAAATTTATCGCCGATAGCGATCTAGATGTGGCTTTGGTTTACCGCCACTTCCCGATCACTCAATACCCAAACTCCAAGGCTGCAGCAGCGGCGGCTGAGGCAGCTGGTAAGCAAAATAAATTCTGGGAAATGTCAGATTTGCTCTACCAAAACCAGATTTCTTGGTCTAAGCAAACTAGTGGCCGCGATCAGATTTTTGAAGATTATGCCAAACAATTAGGCTTAAATATCGACCAATACAAAGCCGATTACGCTTCGGATGAAGTCGCCACCAAAATCAATTTCAATAAAACTTTGGGTGAAAAAGACAAGCTCACTGGCACGCCAGCTTTTTATTACCAAGGTGAGTTGATTGATTCGTCAAACTGGGCAACCAACGCTAAATTAGATGAATTTATCAAATCCAAAATAAAATAACCTCAAATGAGGCTATTTTATGAAATGTCTATGATAAATCAAGCATTTGCTTGGTAGAGCTGCCATTCGGCAGGTACCACATCGACTGCAATTTTTTTGGTTCGCGAAGATTCAAAATGAACTGCGATTGACATGGAAAAACTCCTTTGTTGTATTAATCTTTTCTTCGACCTAATTACGAGTACGAAAAGACGTGAAACCTAGTCTAACAAACTAGTTAATTTGCTTCAAGCACAAGCGTTAAAAGTAGTGGATAAGTCAAAAAGTTATGTGCAAAAGTGGCTTTTTGGGGAGTTTTAACCAAAAGCCAGCAGTTGGGGAGCAAAGATTAGCAAACCACCTAAAATTAACATCAAAATGCCACCGATCAACCGACTTAACTTGCTGTACTTACTATCAGCAGCGACGATTTTCATAGTTTTCATAGCAATAGCAAACACCACTAAATCATCAAGCATAAAGAACAGCACATAAAGCAGCAAATAACCATAATATTGCCAACTAGTCAGCTCGGAAGCCGTCAGCACTGCGGTGTAGATCGCTGGCAAACCAGCTGAACAAGCTAACTCCACTAGATTAACTACCGCTGCTAGGGCTATCACGCCCGCCAAACCCAACCAAAAATGCTCAGTCTCGACCGACCGTTTTATTCGCTCAAAAAATTGTTGGCGGCTCTTGACGTTCGTCACCTTGCAAACCGCTTCTTTTTTCTGATAATCATACAAATAATAGCCGCCAATCGCCAACGCCAGTAGTCCAATCACAATCTGCAATGGTCGGACAAAACCGATAAACTGAAACACATTCAACCACGCTAACAAAAACAAGAAATAAACCACCGCTGAAGTAGCAATAAATGCCACCCCGTAGGCCCACATTCGCCGTCGATCTTTCAGGCCAATCAACAGCGTAATAATAAACACCAGCGCCCACATTGCGCACGGATTAAAGCCGTCGACCAAACCGATAATTATCGTCAATATCGGCAGAGGGACGCTTTTACTGTCAATTTCGCCAAAAACCGGCAAAGAAACCACCGCTTGGTCTGCTTGCTGATTTGACTCTTGATTTGAACCTACACCTCCCACTAAATTGTCGCATTTTTGTTGCTGACAATAGCTAATTTGCTGGTCAATTTGCCGCTCAACCGCGCCTGAATAGCCAATAAAATACTTATCACCAATGACGGTAAACGGCACTCCTGAAACTTCAGTTTTTAATTTCTCAGCTGTTTGTTGCATTAATTGGCGATTGTCACTATTTCGTGTCACCTCAAGAAAATGTGGCTTGAGTGACGAATCAGTTTTAGCTTTTTCCGACAAATCAGCTTCAAGTTTTTGACAATGTGAACAAGTTTGACTGACAAACACGTAGACGTCGACTGACTGCGTCGACTCAGCCTTGACCGAGTAAATTGGTAGCAAGCTAATTAGCAATAATCCGACTATAAATAACCGTTTTTTGATCATCGCTTTAAAACATTTTGCCTTTACGAGCTAAAATGATCAACAAAATTGTCAACAGTAAAGTCGCCGCCACCATCATGAAAAAAGCAGCTGGATGCTTCTGAAATGGCAAAGCCACGTTCATGCCGTACATGCCGTAAAACATATTCGGTATCGCCAACAGCAAAGTCGAAACCGTCAAGACTTTCATTCGCTGATTCAATGAATTATCAGAAATAGTTTTGTGAATCTTGCGAATACTGAAAATATTTTGCTTATTGGTGTCAACTTTGGTCTGCAATTGTTTTAATTGCAAACTGAGGTCGGTCAAAATTTCCAGTTGGTAGTCATCAAACAATTGATGGGCGTTATCGCGCAACCGATTAATCACTGCTAAAATACCGCTCAAATTCTGCTGATAATCATACAGTTGCGACTCGATTTCAACAAACAAAAAGAAATCATCGTCGGTTATTTGGTGCTTTTTGAGCAAAGCCTGACTCTGATTGACTTTTTTGGCCGCCTCTCGCAGCACCTTATCGTAACCAGAAATTACCACCCTCAAGAATTCAACCAGAGTTTGAACTGGCTGATCGACAGCTGCAAATTCTTTTTTATCTAATGACTGCTGGACCAAACTAGCTGATCCAGTTGTCAAACTAAACAAAATATCGTCGGTAATTACAATCAACAAAGGGTAAGTCACAGTTTTGACATTTTCTTCAAAATTAATTAGCCGCAAAAACAAATACATGTTTTGATTTTGATCATATTCAATACGAGACAATTCATCAACGTCCAAAACATCGCGTAAAATATTCGGATCTAGGTGGTATTTGTTAGCTATGGCTTGCAATTCTTTTTGGTGATTTTTGGCGCCAAAAATCCAGCCCGTTTTAAAAGCTAATTCGTCAACTCGCTTGATTGACTTTTGATCTTGTTGGTAATAATTTATCATAGTTTAATTTATTATAATCGTTCCACTCTGTTCATTCAAGGCTGACTTGAGATTTTCAAGCGAAGTAATGATAGTTTTGCGGCCCGGCTTGGACTGAGCAAACTTTATCGCTGCTTCAATTTTTGGTAGCATCGAACCAGCTGCAAACTGATTGTCATCGATATAGGCTTGCATTTCAGCCGTCGTCACCTGGCCAAGTGATTGCTCGTTTGGTTGGCCAAAATTAATTTTCGCAGCGTCAATGGCCGTCAAAATCAACAGCACATCCGCATCAATCAGCTCAGCCAAAACTTCGGCCGCAAAATCTTTATCAATCACCGCTTCCAAGCCAACTAGCTTTTCACCTTGACGCTTGACCGGAATTCCACCACCACCAGCCGTCACCACCACCATATTATGATCGATTGATCGCTTAATAAATTCAGCTTCGATAATATTAATTGGCAGCGGACTCGGCACCACTCGCCGCCAACCACGACCAGCATCCTCTTTGACTACAAAACCGCGACTATCAACTAGCGCTTTGGCTTCATCTTCAGTATAAAACGGCCCAATTGGTTTGGACGGATCAGCAAAAGCTGGGTCGTTCGGATCAACTTCAACTTGGGTTACTAAGCTAGCCACCGGCACATCAATTCCCTGTTCACTTAGTTGTTGGCCAAGATTATTTTGAATCCAATAACCAATTTGGCCCTGGCTCATCGCCCCGCAAACGTCAATTGGCATGGTTGGCGTTTTCTCAGTATTGATTGCTTCTTCATGCAAAATAATATTGCCAATTTGCGGCCCGTTGCCATGGACAATCGCCATTTGATAGCCAGATTTAATAATTTCAACTAGATGTTCGGCTGTTTCTCCAACCACTTGGTTTTGAGCTTCAGCCGTGGCTGCGCCGTCTTTCGATAAAGCATTGCCGCCTAGCGCCACCACGATTCGTTTTTGTTCCATAATTACTCCTTTATTAATTAGCCAATTGGACGCGACCATCAGTTGGCCGCGCCCTCAGGTCGATTAATTAAAATCGCAGCGATAGGCAGGACAAGCCACCATCAACCTTGCGGTATTCTGAAGTATCGCATTCAATCACATTGTAGCGACCAAGAGCTTCAATTGCCGCCTTGGTTTGAGGATAGCCAGCTGGCGTAATCACATTGCCATTGATCCAAATCGAGTTAGCTGCGTAAGCTTCCTCAGTCGGAACAATTACCTTCTCGAAATTATCAAAAGCTGGGTTATCAGCAAACGTATCAAGCACAATTACGGTGTTGTTTTCGATGTATGACACACCTGTCTTGAAATGAAGCATGTCTTTCATCTCAACCATTTCACCAGTGTGACCATATTTCTCCAACAAAGCGATCATCTGACGTGCGCCTTCTTCGTTAGTCCGATCTGACAAACCAATCATATAATGGTCACCGACCATCATAATGTCACCTGGCTCAATCGTGCCAGGCTCGACAATTTCCTCAATATTGTCGTAAAACTTCGACAAAGCTTCTCGCAGATCTGGTAGCTGAACTTCTCGCTGCCTAGTTGGAGCACCAGGGCGGGAAATGATTACCACGTTTGGAGTACAAAGTGCATTATCCTCAATAAAGCAAGAATCAGGAAATTCTTCACTCGCTTCCAAAACCGTAACGTCAACTCCGCACTGCTTCAATACTTCCATATAGTTGTCGTGCTGAACAATAGCATTCTCATAAACCGGCTGACCCAATTCAGGTGCCGACGTAATACCATTTGCCAAGCTGCGTCCTGGACGACGCACGATTGTATGTTTAAATTCTCTTGCCATTTTTCCCTTTCTTTTAATTATTATTTACCAAGCAAAGCCAGTTACTGATGCAATCGTGATGATTATAATATAGGCTATACTTAGCGCTACGAATAGACCCACCACTCGTTTTAGATATTTGGTGTAAGACACGCCACAGGCGACTGCACCACCCATCAGCGAGCCGACAGTAGGAGCAACCATTTGCATAATACCACTACCAGCTACGAAGGCCGCTACAGCAATATGCACGCCCACACCAGTCAAATTGGCTAGCTGACCGAAAATTGGCATTGAAACCGATGCTAAGCCTGAGGTTGAAGGGATCAGGAAGGCTAGTGGCAAATAGATGATGTATAACACGCCACCAAACAAACCTTTAATTGCTCCGTCTGGCAAATTAGCTAAAGCCACTTCAAACCAGTGAAGAATAGTGTGGGTAATATTACCATCATTCATCACCACGGTAATACCCCGAGCTACACCAATAATTAAGCAAACACCCAAGACATCTTTAGCGCCAGCAATGAAGATGTCAACGAATTCACGATCACCAATTTTATACATAAAACCAAGCAATAAAGCTGCTACTAAATAAAGTACGCCTAACTCATCAAAATACCACCAACCAAACGGTGTGACGTTACCAATCGCTCGACCGATTACTGGCAGATTATAAACCCAAGCCTGGGCGTCAACAAAGAAATTAATACCTAGAGTATCCCAAGGGATAAAGGCAAGAATTGTAATGCCAATCAAAGTCATGAAAATAATTACCAGCGTCGCTTTACGCTTAGCGTCAAGCTTATCATCACCAGTAGTTGATTTAGCAAAATTAAGTTTGCCATCGTTAACGCTATCTTCCTTAAACTTGCCAGCTCTGACTGATTCAGCATAACGCACTACAAAATAAGAACCGATGACCGCACCGACTATCAACATAATAGCACGTAGTACCATACCATCACCAACCTTACCACCACCGACCTCAGCCGCAATCATCGCCGAGAAAGGGTTAACCGTTGAAGCCGCGATACCAACGCTCGTACCAACAATAACTGTCAAAAGAGCGGTCATCGCATTATAACCAGCCGCCATCATTAGTGGCACCATAAAGGCATAATAAACCACCGTCTCTTCCTGAGAACCGTAGGCACTACCACAAATTGCGAACAAGATAATCAACATTGGAATTAACCATTTTTCTTTGCCACGCATTCTCTTCATCAAAACCTGAAAACCAGCTTGAATTGCCCCAATTCTAGCCTCTAGCGCTAACAAGCCACCAACAAACAACACAACAACGATGATATCAACCACTTCTTTAGTGCCTTTGATTGGAGCCAATAACGCCTCCCAAAAACCTTGAGGGTTGTTAATCTCCTTGGCAGCATCTAGTTCTTCCTGTGCCGCCTTGACAGCAATTATGCCTGGATCTTCAGCCAAAGCTGCCGCCTCAGCTTTTATTTCCTCACTAGCGTCAGCAGCTGCGGCCTCCTCGATTTTAGCATCTACATCTTCAATCTTAGTATCTGTTAAGCCGTATTCAGCCTTAACTGAGTTCAAATTATCGCCAGCCTCTTTGACTCGATCATCAGCCGATTTATAGGTGCCTTTAATTGCAATCTCCTTTTCGCCAGCCGAAGTTGAAACCATTTCAGTGTCATAGCGACCAGCTGGTATCACCCAAGTCGCGACACCAATGGCAAGTGTCAAAATAGCCAAAATAGTAAACGATGACGGTATTTTCTTGACCAAAGAATTTACATCCTTCTTTTCTTCTTTCATAACCTTTCCTTCTTAGTATTTTTTTAAATTTGTAATTTTAATGTCTTGCAATAGGCGAATCTCCTTTTTTAAACCTATAAAGTTAGCGCCATCACTGCCTCGATGGTATAGAGGCGATTCTCGGCCTGATCGAATGAAACATTAGCAGGGGATTGGAAGACCTCGTCGGAGACCTCCATCGAGTCCAAGCCATGATCAGCCTTCACTTGCTGACCGAAAGTGGTTTTGATATCGTGGAAGGCGGGCAGACAGTGGAGGAATTTAACATCAGGATTACCAGTCGCTTGCATCAAATTAGTATTAACTTGGTAAGCTTGTAGCTTGCTAATTCGCTCAGCGAATTTGTCTTCTTCACCCATCGACACCCAAACATCGGTGTAGACAAAATCGACCCCCTTGACCGCTTCTTCTGGATTGTCGGTAATGGTAATCACCGCCCCAGTATTGTATTTTTCAATCAGTGCTCGAGCCTCTTCAACTAATTCTGGATCGGGCTGCAAATCGGCTGGCGCGCCAATTCGAAAATCAACGCCCATTAAAGCCGACATAAAAACCATGCTGTTAGCCATATTATTGCGACCATCGCCGACGTAAGCCAGCCGTGCCCCGCGAATAAAACCTAAATTCTCCTGAATGGTCATAAAATCAGCCAACATTTGAGTGGGGTGAAATTTGTCAGTTAGGCCATTCCAGACTGGCACGCCAGCGTATTTAGCCAATTCTTCAACCGTTTCGTGTTTAAAGCCCCGAAATTGGATGCCGTCAAACATCCGGCCAAGCACCATCGCCGTATCAGCCACCGATTCTTTTTTGCCCAATTGAATATCATCTTTACCTAAGTACTCGGGATGAATCCCTAGATCAATTGCCCCAACCGTAAACGCACAGCGAGTCCGCGTCGATGGTTTTTCAAACAGTAAACAGATCGATTTGCCTTCATGCATCCGGTTTTTAACACCAGCATATTTATTTTTCTTAAATTGAATCGCCGTATCAATTAGCAATTTCAGTTCACTCGGCGAAAAATCTTTAACCGCTAAAAACGATCGGCCTTTTAAATTCTGCGCCATTTTATAACTCCTCTCGATAAATCGGCATCGTCATACAGTGTGGACCACCACGACCGCGACCAACTTCCGAACCAACAATTTCAATCACCTTTACACCAGCTCGCCGCAGCGCGTCATTAGTGCGATCGTTGCGATCGTAAGTCACGACCACACCTGGTGCAATCGCCAGAGTATTCGAGCCATCGTTCCACTGTTCGCGCGAAGCGGCGATCGGATCACCATCACCGCACTCGATGAACTGCAACTTTTTGACATCAAGAATTTCTTGCAACAGTTCTTGCAAATGATCTTTGACCGTAATTCGATAGCCAGCCTTATTATTAGCTCGCTCCATGACGTAAATTTGCATATTACCCTTGCCTTTAATCGCTTCAGGATGAACCGAGAATTTATCATAATCAACCATTGTAAACACCGTATCAAGATGCATAAAAGCTCGCTTATTAGAAATTTTGATGGCAATTACTCGCCGAAAGTCGGAGTTAAGCAGCAAATTCGAAGCGATGACTTCAATTGCCTCAGCCGAAGTTCGCTCACTAATACCGATTGCCACCGATTCTTTATTTAACACTAAAACATCGCCGCCCTCAATCGAAAATCGACCATCGCGATTATGCCAAATTGGCACTTCAGCCTCTTTGAATTTTGGATGATAATTGAGTACATATTCCATGAAAATTGCCTCACGGCGGCGAGCTGGCCAATGCATTTTACTCAAACTAATACCGCTACCAATCGCTGTGGCTGGATCGCGGGTGAAATACAAGTTTGGCATTGGATCAAGATAAAAAGGGTAGTCGTCGATCATAAAATAACTAAGTTCTTTGTCGACTGGCTCCGAAACTTCAACTTCATTTTTGCGCACGCCAGCCGCTACTTTGTGGATCATGTCTAAAGTTGGCATATTGCCCAGATAATCGATAATCGCCTCAGTTGTTCGACGCTCGCCTTGCTTCGAGGCTTTGACGAAATCACGTACAAATTGCCACTTTAACTCCTCAGTAGCTAGCGACTCTTCAACTAATTTATCCAGATACAGAACTTCGGCGCCATTGTCCTTCAAGACTTCAACAAAAGCGTTGTGTTCAGCCTGAGCCGTTTTCAGATAGGGGACATCATCAAACAACATCCGTTCCATATATTCAGGAGTTAAACCTTCCAGCTCCTCCCCTGGCCGACAAACGATGACTGACTTCAGTTTGCCGATATCAGAATTAATATTCACTGGTTGCTTCATATTTTCTCCTACCTTTTTTAGTTATATCTTATTTATACCATAAGCTCAATTAAAAAACCAATACGTTTATACTAAAACTTGTAATTTTCCCCAAAATTAAGCATAATGATTATACATGGAATTTGAAACTATCCTCAACAGCAAAATTTTCTACGTCATCGTCTATATTTTGATCGGCTTACTGCTTAGTTTTTTAGTTAAACAATTGGCGATTCAAGTTTTAGAGCAATTTGTAAAACATAATCCCAAAATCAAACCTA
The DNA here is from genome assembly GCA_964388235.1 of uncultured Candidatus Saccharibacteria bacterium. Lineage (GTDB taxonomy): Bacteria > Patescibacteriota > Saccharimonadia > Saccharimonadales > Saccharimonadaceae > CAYLXN01. The sequence goes on along the minus strand of CAYLXN010000011.1, from coordinate 1,522 downwards.
CTGATTACGAAAAGTACGTTGACACTCTCTCCAGTTTAGTCACAACGGTTGCCTATCTGATAATTTGGGTAATTGTGGCTGCTTTAATTTTGAAATTGTTGCGAATTAGTGTTGGTAATATGTTAGCGGGAGCGGGGGTTTTCGGAGCGGCGCTGGCTTTGGTTGCCCAAGATACCTTGCGAGATATCATGGCAGGGGTGTTTATTATCACTGAAAATCAATATCGCGTTGGTGATATTATTGCCCTCAAAGTCAACATGCACACTATTAAAGGTTCGGTCGAAGCACTCAGTCTGCGAATTACTAAACTACGTGATTTAGATGGTAAACTGCACATTATCCGCAATAATACCCCAACCGCCATCACCAACAGCACTCTTGGTCATGCTAATGTCAACCTCGACATCGTCGTGCCTTACGAGTCAAATGTTGATGAAATTGAGCAGGTAATTAATCAGATCGGCAAAGACATGGCACTGAAATCTCCGTGGAAAAACGCTATTATTGAACCGATTCATTTTTTGAGGATTGAAGAATTTAAAACTTCGGGCATTGTGATCAAGATTTTTGGTCGAGTCCTGCCAGCTATGCAGTGGGACGTAGCGGGTGAGTTTAGGAAAATTTTAAAGCAGCAATTTGATAAAAAAGGTTTGAAATTTTCTAGCGCCGGCAATAATTAATTATGTTTTCTATGATATAATTTATAAATTATGACTGAACTAAAATCACGCGACCAGATTAACCCAGCTGACAAATGGGCTGTTGAAGATATCTACGTATCTGATGAATTATGGCAGACAGATTTTGATGAGCTTAGGCCAAAATTAGTTCAAATTCAAGATTTCAAAGGCAAGCTGTCCTCCGCCAAACAACTCAAAGCGGCCCTTGATTTGTATTTTGACCTATCTAGACAGCTTGACAAAATTTATACCTACACCCACCTCAAGCTTGATGAAGATACCACCAACGCTTCTTATCAAGATAAACGAACTCGAGCTCAAAATCTATACGTTGATTTTATGAAGTTCTCAAGTTTTATTCAGCCAGAAATTATCAACTTAGGCTCTGAAAAAATTACTACTTGGCTCGATGAAGATCAAGCTAATCTACAAACCTATCGCAAAATTTTACTTGATCTACTCGACGAAGCTCCGCATACCTTGCCAGATCGAGAAATGCAGTTGTTGGCTGGAGTTAGTGGCTTTGGCGACTCAGCCTCAACGATTTATCACGTCTTCAGTGACGCTGATTTGAAATTTCCACAGGTCACCAACGACAAAGGCGAACTGCAAGACCTAACTGTTAATAATTTTACAACGTTGTTACAATCACAACAACGATCAGTTCGCCAGCAAACCTACGAGACTCTTTATCAAACATTAGCTAATTATCAAAATACCCTTGCTAGTACTCTCCAGGGAACCGTTCAAAAAAGCACCTGGTACGCTAAAACTCTCAATTTCTCATCCAACCGCGAATATCGTATGTTCAATTCCCGGATTCCTGAAACAGTTTACGACAA
>CAYLXN010000010.1:3250-21646 GCA_964388235.1 uncultured Candidatus Saccharibacteria bacterium | reverse complement strand
TTAATAATTTTATTGACAAATAATTAAAAATATGGTTATATTAGAGAGTTAGCAAACGAGCTAAACTCGTAGGCAAGTTCTTTTAAAAAATAAAGGAGGATTGTTATGTTATATGATTTTTTAATTGATGATTATATTGACTTCAAAATCTATGAAGAGTACGCACGCTATTTTAAAGAGACAGGTCAATCAAAAAACGACAACGTAATAGTGCATATCAATACTAGCATGAAAACCGTATCAAACAACTTAATTAAGGATATAGACGACAACATTGAAAGTTATGAAACAGTATTAGAAGAAACTCACAAGCAAAAGCAATTTATTTTTTCTGATATCAGGAGAACAAAAACATATCTAAGGCAAAATTTGCATAAAAACAAACGAAGTGTTTATGAAAGATATGAAAGGCAGTTGTTAAATCTTGGAAATCCCCACGAGGACAAAAAATGCTGGGGAAAAATTATTAAACTAACAGAAGCTTATTTAGATAAAATAGCAGCTGAGTCTTTGTTTTGTTTCGAGGTAGATTTGTTTTCTCCAATTCTACTTGGCGAAGCAATAAAAATATTAAAAAGCAGAGAGGGAGTTAGTAATCCCAGCACAACAAAAATGCTTTTTATGCTGAAAGATGCCATAGAGAGCAGAAACTTAGAAGAGTTTTATGATGTATTCATTCCCGAACATCCTATAGAATTCTTTGATTATCGATTAGGTGAAATAAATTACTTAATCGAAAAAGAAGATATGCTCAGACGACGATAAGACGCCCAAGCGGCGTCTTTTTAATTTTAATTGATTACTAAAATACCTTTTAGGCCGCGATCTGCAGAATTCTTCGACTGCCACTTATCCCTAGCAATGACCTTATGACGCGGGTGAAGATATTCGATATTATCAAATTTATCTCGATCAAAAATCATCCAAACATCAACTGGATTTTGGGGAATTTCTTCGCATTTTGGCTTAAAAACGTGAAAGCCGTTGATAATTCCAACTAACGTTTGGTGATCGAATTCTTTGGCAAACAAAGCCGTTTGATCAGTGTTTTTGTAAGCATCCGAACCATTTTCCGCGATCAAAGCAATCAACTCGTCACGAGCCATTGGATGATTGGCTGATTGCACGCCACGAATAAGTGTATGGTTCATATCAAAATTATCCCTCAGAGCTTTTTTAATCGCCTCAATAATATCACCTGTTGGCTGCGGATTTTCCGCATCCCAAGCGAATGGATTGGTCGATGCGTCAAAAATATATTCAGGAATCTCCACTCGGACGATCGGCATCTGGTTTTTGTAAGTATCTTCTTTTTTAAAGCTCATTTTTCACCCTTCATTTTTGTTAATTTTTGCAAAAGCAAACTAGTTGTCATAAAACTAATTATAATACGAAAATAGCTTAAAAGTATAGTTTTTGAAGAAATTGGGGAGGAATAGCGCTCTGGCTTCGCCGTCGCTTGTTCGCTTGCTCACGAAAAAATGTAAACACTTTTTCGTTTCACTGCGCGACACGAACCCTACGAATTTGTTGTCACAAATTCTGGGTTCGACCCCAGATTCCTATCAAATAGAAAACCAGTCTGAGACTGGTTTTCTATTTGGCTGGGGATGAGGAAATAGCGGCTAACGCCTTCGTCGGCTCATTCGAAAAGAAAATAGCTTCGCTGCTTTCTTTTCTCATTTCACCTCCACCGAACCCCCGTTATTTTTGCTTCGCAAAAACGGTGGTTCTAGAATTGCTCAATCTCAACAATTCAAAAAACGACCAAAAGGTCGTTTTTTGAATTGGCTGGGGATGAGGGATTCGAACCCCCGAATACTGGGACCAGAACCCAGTGCCTTACCACTTGGCGAATCCCCAATGGATTATTAAGATTGTTTTTGTTGAGGAGCTTTTACTATCCTGGTTCTGGTCCAGAGACCAATTGATTGATTTGGTCCAGACCACGTCTGTCCACCAGTGCCTTACCACTTGGCAAATCCCCAACGCCCTGTTATTCTACTATATTCTTTACTTAAAATCCAGCTACTTTTGCTTTTTAATCATTTTACTGGTCCGCCACTTATCAATTTCAGCGTGATTGCCACTCAATAACACCTCTGGGACTTTCATTCCCTCAAATTCGGCTGGTCGAGTGTATTGCGGAAATTCCAACAAATCCGAGCCATTAGCAAAACTTTCAATCGCAGCGCTCGTTTCGCCACCCAAAACACCTGGAATCAAGCGCGTCACAGCGTCAACCATCGCCATGGTCGCAATTTCACCGCCAGTCATCACAAAATCGCCCAGGCTCAAACTCTGATCAACCACTGACATAATCCGCTCGTCAACCCCCTCATAGCGTCCACAGATAAAAACCAGCCCCGCTTCATCGGCCGACAGCTGCTCCGCAATCGGCTGACTAAAAGTTTTACCTCGAGGACTGGTCAGAATTACTTTAGCACTTGGGTCGTAAGTTTTAGCGTCACGAACAGCGTTTATTAGCGGCTCAACCATCAGCAGCATACCATCACCCCCACCGTAAATCGTATCGTCGACCTGCTTGCGCGGCCCAATCCCAAAATCCCGCAAATTAATCACCCGAAACTCAACCAGCTGGTCTTTTTGGGCCTTCCACAACATCGAACTGTTTAAAATCGGCTCAAAAACTTCTGGCAATAATGTGATAATTTGGATTTTCTTCATATAGAGTCATTATAACACAGTCCTGATTGACTTTTTAGGGAGTTTATGATAAAATTAGGGTATATTTAGTCAATACGTTCTTTAGAAGTCTTTAGAAGTCAAAGGAGGGGATTTCATGTTATTATTAACAATGAAAGAAGTAGCCGATACAATCGGCTGCAAAGACTACCGAAAGCTTTTTTGTTTGTTAAAGGAAAGAGATGTTCTCCGAAAAATAAAAAACGGAGATTATCTTATAAAAGAAGACTGGAGAAACAAAGGTCTTTTTAACGAACAGGAAAGGGTGACTGGCAACAAAGTCGCTAACAAAGTTGCATTCTTCAAAAGAAATAATGTAGGAGCAACTATCAAAGAAGTTGAAAGTCTGGAGAGATCTCTAAAGAAGCAATATGGCTCCAGAATTCAAATCTTTGCAACAATTGATGGACTAAGGTTTCTGGAAATTGTTTACAACAATCCAGAAATTAGCAATGAGGAGGCTCTAGAGAAATTATGCACAAAAAAAGAACCTCCAAAGAATAGTTCGCCAGAAAAAGGCTTTAACAATGCTGGCCCCGAGCAACTGACCTTCCTTTAGCCCCATACGGGGCTTTTTTATTTGCCTAAAATGATTTTTCTTGATAAAATTAGCTCTACTTGTGGCAGCGTAGCTCAGTTGGTTAGAGCGCGAGACTCATAAGCTCGAGGTCACTGGTTCAATCCCAGTCGCTGCTACCATTTTTAAAGTAAACTCACCTGTTTGGTGAGGTTTTCTATTATTAAACCCAAACATCGGCTGCGCTTCGCTTCATGCACTGGGGACAGAGCCCTCAGCGATCAATCAATCGCTCTTCTTGAAGAGCCTTGTCCGAAAAATAAAAAGACTAGCACGAAAGCTAATCTCCTTATTTGGTGGCTCCTCCCAGACTTGAACTGGGGACACAAGGCTCTTCAGGCCTCTGCTCTACCAGCTGAGCTAAAGAGCCACATTTCTATTTAAGATATTATTGAGTACTAATATGGACTCAGGTCTTCGCAGACTGCTCTACGCATACTTACGTTTCACGCAGGAGCTAAAGAGCCACATTCTTAATTCAAATATAACTAGGTACTAATATGGACTCAGGTCTTCGCAGACTGCTCTACGCATATTTACGTTTCACGCAGGAGCTAAAGAGCCACACTAATAAGCCGATTATACAGCAAAATTTGCGTTTTAGCAATCAATTTGATTATCCTCCCTTGATGGTATAATAGCAAGAGATGGCAAAATTCAAATTAACCACCAAATACCAGCCAACTGGTGACCAGCCTGAAGCGATTAGGCAGCTGGCTCGCGGCCTGAACGACAACCAAGACGCCCAGACTTTACTAGGTGTGACCGGCTCGGGTAAAACTTTCACCATGGCGAATGTCATTGCCGAGGCTAATCGGCCAACTTTAATTTTGGCTCACAATAAAACTTTGGCGGCGCAATTATTTAGCGAATTCAGCGAGTTTTTCCCTGATAATGAAGTTCACTATTTTGTCAGTTATTTTGATTATTATCAACCAGAAGCCTACATCGCCGCCAGCGATACCTACATCGAAAAAGATTCGATGATCAATGAAGAGATCGAGAAGCTGCGCCACGCCGCCACCAACGCTCTGCTGACCCGTCGTGATGTGATTATTGTCGCTAGCGTCAGTTGCATTTATGGTATTGGTTCCCCTGGCGATTATGAAGGCATGTCAATCAAGATAAAACTGGGCGAGAAGCGGCGCCAAGATAAATTTTTACGCCACCTCAACGATATCCAATATTCACGCAACGATATCGATTTTAAGCGTGGAACTTTTCGGGTTCGCGGCGATGTGGTCGACATTTTTCCAGCTGGCGAAAACAATGCCTATCGGGTTGAATTTTTTGGCGATGAAATTGACCGCATGACCGTGATCGATCCGCTAACTGGCGAAATCTTGCGCGAGCCAGAGATTTTGCATATTTTTCCAAATTCACACTATGTTGCACCCCGCGATCGAATTGATGACGTGATTGATAAAATTCAAGCCGAATTCAAAATTCGTCACAAGTTTTTTCTTGATAATCACAAATATCTTGAAGCTCAACGATTGGAGCAGCGAATTAAATTTGACACTGAAATGTTGCGCGAAACTGGTTTCGTCAAGGGAATCGAGAACTATTCACGCTACCTGACAAATCGAGAAGCTGGCGAGCAACCAGCGACGCTGCTTGACTATTTTCCTGACGATTTTCTGATGTTCATCGACGAATCGCACATGACTTTGCCACAAGTTCGCGGGATGTACAACGGCGATCGAGCCCGCAAGCAGACGCTGGTTGATTATGGTTTTCGCTTGCCGAGCGCGCTTGACAACCGACCGCTACGCTTTGACGAGTTTGAAAAGCATGTCAATCAAGTGGTGTTCGTATCGGCTACACCTGGCGAATACGAATTAGAGCATTCGCCGACGCCAATTGAACAGATTATTCGCCCAACTGGACTGCTCGATCCAAAAATCGAAGTTCGGCCGATTAAGCATCAAATTGATAATTTAATCGATGAAATTCAGCAACGAATTGATAAAAATGAGCGAGTTCTGATTACGACTTTAACCAAGCGAATGGCGGAAGATTTGAGTAATTATTTGGTTGAATCGGGCGTCAAAACGGCTTATTTACACAGCGAAATTAAAACTATCGAACGATCAGATATTTTGCGTGATTTGCGGGCGGGAGTTTACGACGTGCTAGTTGGAATCAACTTGCTGCGTGAAGGTCTAGACTTGCCAGAAGTGAGTTTGGTGGCGATCATGGATGCTGACAAAGAGGGCTTTTTGCGCTCCCGCAGTGCGCTGGTCCAGACGATTGGTCGAGCAGCACGACACGAAGATGGCACGGTGATTATGTACGCTGACAATATGACCGATTCGATGCGCACCGCCATCAGTGAGACCAACCGCCGCCGTGAAATCCAAATTCAATACAACACCGAGCACAACATCACTCCGACTAGCATTAAAAAAGCTCTGTCCGAAGGCTTGCGAGTGTTTATTCCTGAAGAAGTTAAGACCAAAAAGCCTAAGCTCAATCTCAACAAAATTCCAGAAGACGAGTATGATCATTTAGCCGATGACTTGACCGCCCAAATGGAGATGGCGGCGGCTAATTTGGAATTTGAAAAAGCGGCTGAACTGCGTGATTTGATTGACGAGATTCGCCAAAAGCAAGCTAAAAGTCAGCGGCGGCGTTGATTGAATTATCATCGTGCTTAAGTTACAATGAATTCAATGGACCCAAATCAACAATTTCAGAAAAATTACGAACAACTGGTCGACCAAAAAAACCAAGGCCTCAAACGCCAAAATATTGTGATTGTTATTCTAGCCATTTTGCTGTTAATTACTATCGCTGGGCTTGGCGCTTATGTGTTTATTAATAATTATTTAGCCAAAAATCAGCCAAAACCGACAATCAATCTGCCACCGAGAGAGGAGCCGATAAAACTTGACCCAAATCAAGTTGACACTTCTGGTTGGACTAAAGAAATTTGCAGCCAAACAACAGAGTTGTGTTTTAAGGTGCCACCAAACTGGAGTTTCAATCAAGACCCACAACAAGAAACAGCGCCAACTCAACAGCAGCATCAACCCATTGAACTTATTAATTTTCTAAACAACCAAGGAAAAATAGCTTGGACGCTCAATATTTACGAAGCCGATTCCAAAATTCGTGACTGCCCAGCAGACGATCAGAAAACCAATTATTACACCACTGAAATTCGGCGTTTAAAGTCTAACTTAAATCCTGAATTAAACCAAGACCAGGATCAAATTCCTGAAATCGAACAGATCATTGTCTATCCTAACACCGCCACTGACAGATATAAATTATCAACCTATATCGACCCGATCCAATTACCAGGCGAAAATGTCAATACTTCAGTTCAACTTTCGCGCTGCTGGATGGAAAATGGGCCAGAGGCCTTCATTTACAACAACAAACTGATTGACGCCACTCACAATGCGACCTTTGAAAGTCTCGATTCAGCTAAACAAGCCGCTGATTCTGATGAAATAAAAAATATTTACGGAATCATGACTACCGTTAGAAACCTACACGGCAATCAACAAAACGACAATCGACAACCAAACGTCAAAATACCTTACGCACCCAAATAATCAGCTCAGCCTATCTACTTTTTGTTTCGAAGCTGATCATCAAGCAGATACCAGCGCTGAACCGTGTTTTCAAGAAAATAATAATGTTTCAAATAAAATAATTCGGTCACCAATAAAATCACCAAAATCGCTAGCCAACCCCAATGCGGCCAGCTAAAAATCATCGACACTGAAAACAAAATCATCACCATAAAAGCTATCGTCACTAAGAGATGAATTAATCGTTCGTGCTGCAAAAAATGGATTTTTTGTAAATGAAGCTCAATTAATTTTTGTTTGTTGTTTATATCATCAGACGCATTTAACGCCGCAATGATAAATTTCTCGTGTTCTTTAGCTTGCTTTTCCATGATAGCTATTTAATGTCCGCGTAGCGAGATTTTAATGCTGCCATGATTTCCATGATTAATTTATCAGGATCTGAATTAAAAATGATATTACCGGTGTCAGGAAACTCAACTTTACTCAGTAATTCTGGCAAATAATCTGCCAAACCGCCACTGCCAGTTAAAATTCCACAGACTTTCCGACTGTCAATTGCGGTGGTTAATTCGTGCAAACTACCCATCCGCCCTCCAACCAAGATCAAGGCGTCGCTTGACCTAACAAGATTTATATCACGACCAACATAAGCCATGCCCGTATAATTAATATAATCAAAATCTTTAGTCGGTAATTTATAAATCTCAACATGCTCGCGATAAGAAGTCGCAGGCGAAAAGCCAATCACTACCCCGTCGGCCGCCTCGACTTCTCTAAAACCAATCACCGCATAGTGAGGCAAACCAACCGTAGCTCCCGTCACCAACGTACCACCTCTTTCAGCAATAGCTCGCCCCAAAGCCCTGGCTTGCTTGTGAGATTGACGAACCACTTCACCGCTGGCTGATCCAGATAAACATATTTGATAACTCATATTTTCTCCTTAGACGCTTTTTATTAATTTTATTATTTGATCGCTGATTGCTGGTTGATCGATATACCGAAAGATCAATTCATCCCATAAACTTTCCTCGAAGTGAGCCTTGAGATTCGACTGACAGTCGGCTATTTTTAAAGAATAATTATCGATAACATCTGATAAATTAAACGAGGTGATCGTCTGATTGCGCTTAAAGGCTAAAAACTGACTGTCGCGCCAGAAATCTAACTCTGGGTAATTGTCAACCAACCAAATCGTCGGCTCAAAGTAAGAAAAAGTAAATTGCGGCAACTCTTGTTTTACTAGCTGGCTAATTTTTGACTGCTGACGACCAATCGCTCTAAAAATTGACCACCAAGGCACTAGTTCGCCTCCAATTTCCCAAGTCCGAAAAGTCGATTCTGAAAGAAATTTTTCAATATTTTTCGCATAATTATCCGACGCAACTAGCACCTGCAGCTGATTTGATGACGCCGCCAATCGAGACGTTTTAACACAAACATCACTCAAAAGCGCCAACAAATTATCGGTTTGTTGATTCAATTGAGAAATCTTCTGGTTAACAATCACCGTCCCTGTCAAAACTGCGATTAAACTATAATCTTCCGAAATGTTTTCATCCAAAATGTCAACCAATTCTTGATTCATAAAATAGACTTCAATTGGCTTCATTTCGAAATCATCTGGAGTCAGTTGAGTAATTTGTTTTAGCCAGTCATTTAACCAGTATTGATCTTCGTTCAAACGCACCACAACCGCAATTTCTCCTAGTCGATAATTATCAAAAAGCCCTTCAACCATCTTGAGTTTCAATTCTTGCAAAGTGTTTTTCGGAGGCAATTCGCTCAACATTCGCATTAGAGAGGCGGGCTTGATGCTTATTGCCTGAACTGAAGTTATTTTATTAAGCTCATTGATTAATTGTTCATAAATAAACTCAGAACTACGATTATCCGACAAAATTTTGTAGGCAAACTTCTTGCTGTCTTGTTGGTATTTAGCTAGCAGCGCCTGCTGAACTTCTTGGCACAAACTATCGCCAGGCACCAGACCCAAGCTGCGTAATTTGTGATTAGTGGCGGTTAGCACCTCCCCGATCAGATCAACATCGATTGCCTGTTGATTAGAAAGCAACTCAAGCTTATTAATTAAATCATCAAAATATCGCCCGCCGCTAGCAACCATTTCACCAAGAAGATGCGCCATCTACAGACTACTTTCCCGCACTGGCAGCTGCTTAAGGCCGCTGGCAGTAGTTAAAGTTTGGCAAGTAGCCCCGATGCAGGAAATCACTTGACTAGCATTGGCACTGGCAAAAATCAAAGCCTCACTAATTGGTTTGCCCTGAACAATACCCGCCAAAAACGCCGCCCCAAACGCATCACCAACTCCATTTTGATCCAGTCGCCTCTCAGATGGATAAATTCCAATCCGCCAGACAGTCCGTCCATCACAAACGATTGAACCATCCTCAGTGCTAGTAATGACCACCATTTTAACAAATTTAGACAAGTTTTTTGCTAATTCATCAAGATTATTGCCCTTGACAACCTGCTCAGCCTCGGATCGGTTTAAGATTAAAATATCGACGTCATCTAGTAAGCCGATCAATTTATTTCGATCAGCTAACTCTTCCTCTCCAGGATTGAAGATTATTTTAGTACTGTAAGTCTTTATCTGAGAAAACATCTGATCGAGCAGCTGAAAATTGCCGCCCACACTAGTGACAAAGACCCAATCATAATGATTGGTACGAAAGTTCTTCGCAAAATGCGGCAGCGCCTGCCAATTAGTTCGAAATTTAATCGAAGACTGCCGTCCAAGACTGCGATTCAAAATATGCACCGCTGCTGCCGTCTTTACCTCATCAAGCCGCTCAATTTTCTCGGTATTAACATTTTCTTGATCAAGTCTAGTTAGTAGCGAATCACCCAACATATCTCGCCCCAACAGACTCCACAGATCAACTTGCAGGTCCATTCTGGATAGGTTGATAGCGATATTAGCACCTCGACCACCAATATTAACAAAAAAATCTTCTGAAAAAACCGCCTTGCTGACTTCGATTTGAGTAAATAATCGATCATCCGAACCCTTGATGGTACTTAAGCCATGAACTTCAGAAAAATAACTATCACATCTTGTTTCACCAATTACCAAAATTTGTTTTTGCTCATTCATCGCCGCTCCTAGACAACTGTCTTTTTATCAATCTGGGCCAACATGCTTTCATAAACTGCTTTTGGATTATTGGCGTAAGCCAGAGTACTGCCGACATTTATCACATGCACGTGACCTTTGGCGATCGAGAACACATTATCAATGTTTGCGCCGCCATCCCAGCCGATCTCGACAGTCGGACTAATTTTCAAAACTAAACGAACCTTCTCTAATTGAATCAAACTGGCTCTTCCACCCATCTTCCCTAAAGCACCAGCAAAAATCAACACATGATCAACATATTTTATCATTTCCTCTTGATCGCTAGGCACAGTGGTTTTTAATAGCGCTAGGCCAATTCGAATTCCAGCTTGCTTCAATTTATCAAAAATTGGCTTTAGATCCTCATCAACTTCAGCGTGAAGAATGACCATACTTGGCCGGAGTTCAATTAATTTATCGACATATTGACTCGGTTTTTTAACCATCATATGAATATCAACCGTCCAGTTATCTGGCCACCACAATTGATCAAGATTAACCGTCTGGGTCGGAGCAAATTCACCATCGGTGATATCAATCTGAACACGATTAGCAAAATCATTAATCTGCGTGATTGCCGATTGGTAATTCTCGACACTATCAACTAATATGGTTGGCACGATTTGGGTATTGAAAATATTTGACACTAATAGCTCCTTAAAAATTATCTATTTGTTCAATTCGGCGACGATACTTTGGTTGATCGAGAAATTCAGTCTCAAAGAAATTATTCAAAATATCCTCCAAGAGCGACTGATCATCACCTACAACCTGACTCGACAAACAGCAAACATTAGAATCGTTGTGCTTACGAGCCATCATTGCTTGATCGGCAGTATGGTTTAAGCTCGCTCGGACACGCTTAAATCGATTAGCCGCAATCGTCATGCCTTGACCGCTGCCACAGATTAAAATTCCAGCATAATTATCATTAACCGACACCTGTTCGGCCACTTTTTGAGCGTAAGTCGTAAAATCATCTTCTGAATCAAAAGACAACGCCCCTTCGTCTTTGCAGTCGTAACCAAGCTCTGTTAAATAAGAAACAATTTTGGCTTTTACTTCGTAACCATTGTGGTCAGCACCAACTAAAATTTTATTTGGATTCATTTTTAGCTCCTAAATTTAATCTCCCAAAATCAGCCGCCAATTCGACCAATCGATTCGAATATCCCCATTCATTGTCATACCAAGCAACAATTTTGACTAAATTGCCACCCACGACTTTAGTTAACGGCAAATCAACAATCGAACTGGCTGGATTGCCGATAAAATCAGTTGAAACCAGCTCTTCGTCTGTAGCCTCTAAAATACCCTGATAATAAGGCTCTCTTGAGGCTTTTCGCAAAACGTTATTTATTTCTTCAGCGGTAGTATCGGTCTTGAGCAGCAATACAAAGTCACACATCGACACCACCGGTACTGGCACCCGAACACTCATGGCGTCAAAAGATCCCGTCAGGCTAGGCATGATTTTAGCAGCCGCTTTCGAAACGCCTGTGGTGGTCGGAATTATATTAAACGCCGCTGAGCGAGACATCCGTGGATCACGGGCTGGAGAGTCAAGCGTGGGTTGAGTCGCCGTCACCGCGTGAACAGTAGTCATCATCGATTTTTCAATCCCAAATGCCTCCTCGATGATCGACATCACCGGACCAATACAATTAGTCGTACAGCTAGCATTAGAAACCACAATATCCTCCGCTTTGACTTGATCTTCGTTGACACCGATAACAATTGTTTTAGATTGATCATCCTTGACAGGCGCCGAAATAACTACTCGCCTCGCTCCCGCTTTGGTGATATGCTTCTTGGCATCAACCGTAGTTGTGAACCGACCAGTACACTCTAAAACGACATCGATACCATGCTTGCCCCAATCAAGCTTGTTGATGTTGGGCTCAGAAGTAGATGGAATTTCACGCCCATCGACTACCAAAAATTCACCACGCTCGGTATCCAAAGCCTCGACTTTGTGATTATAAAATCCATAGGTAGAGTCATGGCGCAACAGATTGGCCAGCGTGTCGTTGGCCGTTAAGTCATTGATTGCCACTACCTCGATATCAGGGCGACCAAAAGCGATCTTGAAAGCCGCTCGCCCAATTCTACCAAAACCATTAATTGCTATTTTTACTTTTTTCATCACGCTCCCCTTTTTCTGATCATGCTTATGCAATTTATTATAACACACCATCAGCACAAACTGCCAGAATCATGTATAATTAATTTATGACAATTGATCAATCACTAATCTCAAAAGCAGCCGGCAATTATACCCCTGACGAAATAAGCCTGCTCAAAAAAGCCACTGAGTTTGCTATTCTCAAACATAAAGACCAAAAGCGAGATAGTGGCAAGCCGTATGTCTCGCATCCTCTGGGAGCGGCTGAGTTGTTAATTGATTGGCAAATGGATATGCCGTCAGTTGTGGCTGGCGTACTTCACGACACTTTGGAAGATACTGAGACTACCTACGCCGAAATTAAAACTGAATTTAGTGAGGAAATTGCTAATTTAGTGGCCAGCTTAACCAAAGTCTCTAAAGCTCGATCCGGAATGAAAGATTTGTCAGAATATTTGCCGCAAACCGCCGACAATTTATCTAAACTTCTGATCGCCACCAGCAATGACGTCCGAGTGATTATCATTAAACTAGCCGACCGACTACATAACTTAACTGAATTGAAATACAAAAAACCAGTTAAACAAATCAAAATCGCTCGAGAGTCACTGGATGTGTTCTCGCCGATCGCCGACCAAATTGGAATGGGGCGAGTTCGAATGCAAATCGAAGAAATATCTTTTAGTTACCTCGACCCCAAGCGATTTAATTACCTAAAAAGATTGATGCAAAAACGATTGGGGCGAAGCGCTCGCAAACTAGGGATTGTTAAACTTGAAGTTGGCCAAGCACTAAAAAACCACCATATCGACGCCGAAATAAACGGCCGAATCAAAAGTATTTATTCCCTGCACAAAAAAATGCTCAAAAAGAACGATAATATTGACGATATTTATGATTTAATCGCGTTGCGAGTGATTGTCAAGACAAAAGAAGATTGCTATCGAGTTTTAGGTGCCATTCATAGCTTATATCAGCCAATGATTACTCGGATTAAAGACTACATTGCGGTACCCAAAAGCAACGGTTACCAAAGTCTGCATACTACTGTAGTAACGCCGCACAAGCAAATTGTTGAATTTCAAATTAGAACTGAAAAGATGCATGAATTCGCCGAGCGAGGCTTGGCGGCCAGTTTTCACTACCATCAGCAAAAATCATCTAAAAACTACCTCCAAAAAGAAGAAGTTAGTTCTCTGCCAGAAAATTTGCAGTGGATTAGTCGCCTACAAGAAATTGCCGAACAACTAAAAAACGGCGATTCAATTAGTCAAGATCAACTAAGTATTGATTTATTTAAAGATCGGATTTTCGTCTTCTCGCCCAAAGGCGATATTTTCAGCTTGCCAGAAGGAGCGTTGCCACTTGATTTTGCCTATTTAGTTCACTCTGATGTGGCTAACCGAGCCCACACTTTTTTGGTCAACAACAAAATTTCACCTTTCGACAAACCACTAGAAAATGGTGACTTGATTGAAATCATCACCCGCAGCTCGGTCAAGCCAAACGCTGACTGGATGAATTTAGTCACCACTTCTCATGCTAAAGCCAAATTACGAGCTCAGTTAAAAAAACTAGACCTCTATAATTAATTTTTAGCTATTTTTAGCGATCGTTCCAGCGAGCAATAGCTTCAGCGATTACTTGCTTAGCTTCATCAATACCATCAAACGACTTAACTTCAGTTGAGCCAACTTTTTTGAGATCTTTATAGTGATTGAAATGAAATTCAATTTGCTTAATCAACTGTTTTGGTAAATCTTCAAGTGAATTAATGGCGTTGCCCGTCTGACGATCATCTTCAACCACGGCAATAATTTTATCATCAACTTCGCCACCATCAATAAATTTCATCACTCCAATAATCCGGGCCGTCATAAAAATCCCACTTTCCATTGGCTGATCAGTGACTAGCAAAACATCAAGCTCATCGCCATCTTCATCCAGAGTTTGCGGAATAAAGCCATAGTTGGTTGGTTTAGCAAAAACGGCTGGCTCTAGTCGATCTAATTTAAAAGCGCAAACATCGCGATCCCATTCGATCTTTTGATTACTTCCCATAGGAATTTCAACCACTACATTGATTAAACCATTTTGATAATCACCTGCATCTAAAATTTTATTAAAATCTGCCATAAAACTCCTTTTCTTAATTAAAGTTAATTAAAATTATGACTAAAAATAGCCAATTAGTCAACCGTTTCTAGATAATTTCGAATCACCAAAGCAGCTTTTGTGCCATCACCAACCGCGGTTGTTGCTTGTCGAATAGCCCCATCGCGAACATCGCCCGCCACAAATACTCCCTTGAGACTGGTTGCATTTTGTTCATCCGCCAAAACAAAACCATAATCAGACAACTTAACTTCGGAATCCTGCAAAAAGCTAGTGTAGGCTTCCATACCAACAAATTCAAACACGCCCGCAACCTGCAATTGTTGTTTTTCAGCCTGACGTTGGTAGTCAATCACAACATCACCCGCCGAATTTTGGCTAAATTGTTTTAAGTCGACATGCTCCAAAATTTCAACTTGGCCAGACTCGACTAGCTTATTCAATTGATCAATCGCCGCTTGACTAGCCCCTAGACCATCTCGAGTCAGCATGGTGATTTTGCTAGCAAATTTAGCCAAGAAAATTGCTTCTTCAACCGCCGAATTACCACCGCCAATAACTGCGATTGGTTTTTGCTTGTAAAAAGCAGCGTCGCAAGTAGCACAAAAATGAATTTTCCGACCAATCAACTCTTCTTCGCCAGGCAATCCTAACTTGCGCATTTTAGTGCCAGTCGCGATCAAGGCCGATCGAGCTTCAATTGTCCGCCCATCACTTAAATTAATTAACAGCTTATTGCCATCACCAGCCTCTATACCAACCACTTCCGCAAAACCAGTCACCGCACCTTGATTTTTAGCCTGTGCCTCCATCTGTTGGGCCAGAGTCAGCCCTTCAACCCCATCCGCAAAGCCACTGTAATTATCAATCTTATGAGTCTTGGTCAACATGCCACCCAAAATTTCTTTTTCTAAAACCAAAACTTGATAGGCTTCACGCGCCAAATAAATAGCCGCCGTCAATCCAGCCGGACCGCCGCCAACAATTACCACATCCCATAGCTTCGCTTTTTTAGCCATGATTAATTCTGCTCCAAGCCCATTTGCTGCAAATCAGCGTATTTTTCATCTAACTTCTTTCGCTCTGCCTGATGTTCTTTCGACGGACCACCGATCGCCTTGATGATAAATTTTAGCGGCGTGTTCGGTTTGATCGAACCATTGCCGGTTTCGCCGTAAGCCTTATCGGAAGGAATTGAAATTTCTCGCACCCCACCAATCCGCATACCTAAAACTCCTTCGTTCCAACCCTGAATCATGCCTCCAGCACCATCGAGTGGCATCTTTAAACTTTTGCCTTCAAATGAGCTATCAAAAGTTTTGCCGTCTGGCGTCCAACCAAGATAGTAAGCTCGGTAAGTTGTGCCTTCTTTAATCTCTTCACCTGATCCAGTTTTCAAATCATTGATCGCAACTTCCTTGATCGTTTGCGCATTAAAAGCCTTAGGTTTCTTTTTGTATTGCACAAATTCTGAATAATACTGATCCGACAATTCTTTTGTTTGCTTCGCTACGAGCGCATTTTCTTCATCAAGAGCTTTTTGCCAACGCTCCATTAGCTCTTTTGTTTGCTGTTCGGTAATTGTCGTTTGATTATTTTGTCCTAAAATTATCATCACAAAACTACCGATTGTACCTCCCAACATCAATATCAGAACTACAATAATAATTATTCGTTTTGTCTTGCTTTTTGCTACAGCCATTTAAGTTTTCCTTTCTTCTTCCAATTCTTAGACTAAATTATAGCATAACCGAGCTTTAATAAATCGACTTTGGGTGTAGATTTTTAACAAAAGTTAGTGTTATAATGATCATAAAGATAACAAAAAGGAGTTTTATGAAAGATTTTATCAAAGAATTTAAAGAATTTGCCATGAAAGGCAATGTCATCGACATGGCTGTCGGTGTGGTTATTGGTGGTGCGTTTGGAAAAATTGTCTCATCGCTAGTTTCTGATGTCATTATGCCGCTGGTTGGATTGTTAACAGGTGGTGTAGATTTTACAACATTATCAATCCAACTTGGTAACCCAACTAATGGCGCTCAGGCTAACTTAAAATACGGTTTATTTTTGCAAAACTTGGTCGATTTCTTAATCATCGCCCTGTCAATATTTGTGTTTGTTAAATTACTAACTAAAATCAAAGACAAAACCATCTCTAAGCAAGACAAACTGGCGGCTGAAGATTTGGCCAATGAAAAGAAAATCAAAGCCGACACTGGCGACACAGTTGAATTATTGACTGAAATCCGTGATTTATTGGCTGGCAAAAAACCAACTGCTAAAAAGCCAGTCGCTAAAGCCAAGCGAAAGAAATAATTTCTTTGCAGCCGCTTGCTGAACGAGTTCGACCGCAATCGCTGGATCAAATAATTGGCCAGGACGACTTAATTGGCGATGGCAAAATTATCAACAAAATCATCGCCAGCGGCAAACCTAAAAGTTTAATTTTATGGGGTCCACCTGGAACTGGCAAAACCACGCTCGCTAGAATCATCGCCAATGAATTTCAAGCTGATTTTATTGAATTGTCAGCCGTTTCTAGCGGCAAAAAAGATGTTGAAAAAGTCGTTGCTCAAGCCAGAATTAATCAAAACACTGGTCGGTTGACGATCTTATTTGTCGATGAAATCCATCGCTTCAATAAAGCTCAGCAAGACGCTTTTTTGCCGCACGTTGAGTCGGGATTAGTGACTTTGATTGGCGCCACTACCGAAAATCCAAGTTTTGAGATTATTAATCCGTTGTTGTCGCGAAGTCAGTTGATTGTTTTAAAACCAATTCCTAGAGATGATTTGATTACTTTACTTAAAAAGTCAATCAAAACCCTCAAATTAAACAAAACTATTTCGCCAGCCGCCTACCAGATTTTTGCGGAAGCGGCAGCTGGCGACGCCCGCAAGGCACTCGGTTTTCTCGAACTAGCACTCGACACCGCACCGAAGATCACCAAAGCGGTCGCTCTCGAAATTATCGCCGACAACAATCTCAGTCTCTACGACAAGAAAAATGATTCACACTACGACATCGCGTCAGCTTTCATCAAGTCGCTGCGCGCTGGCGACGTCAACGCCACCGGTTATTATTTAGCGCGGATGCTTCAAGCCGGCGAAGATCCGAAATTTATCGCTAGGCGAATGATTATTTTCGCCTCAGAAGATATCGGTCTAGCCGGCAATGGAGCGTTAGGTCTAGCCGTTAGCTGTTTTGACGCGGTTAA
Organism: uncultured Candidatus Saccharibacteria bacterium; assembly: GCA_964388235.1. Lineage (GTDB taxonomy): Bacteria > Patescibacteriota > Saccharimonadia > Saccharimonadales > Saccharimonadaceae > CAYLXN01. Next base: position 4,213 of record CAYLXN010000010.1, on the reverse strand, counting down.
TAAAATCGGCATGCCCGAGGCTAAAATCCCCCTGTTTCACGTCGCTATCGCCCTCGCCAAAAGCAAAAAATCGCGTAATACTTACGACAAGATGCTCCAAGCCGACGCCATCGCCCAGAAATTTTCTAACTCACAAATCCCACTCCACATTCGTAACGCCCCAACTGAAATGATGAAAAACTTAGGCTATGCTGAGAATTACAAATGGCAAACCGGTTTTAATCATCAAAAAGGCAATCTACCGCCCGAAGTCGAAGCCGCCTTTAAAGATTAATTAATAATTCCACCACCCAAGCAAACTTCGCCATCATAAACCACCAGCGATTGACCTGGCGTGACCGCTCGAATTGATTGGCTAAGTTTAAAAATTGCGGTTTTATTAGTTAATTCGATTAACTTGGCCGTTTCTAGTTTACCTAAATGACGATTGCGAACTTGATATTCCTGCCCGACAACTGGCGGCTGATTAATCCAATGACTATCAATAATTGAAATTTGCTCCAGCCACAATTTTGGATTGGTTAATTTTTGCGACACATAGACGATATTTTTATCGATATTTTTATCAACCACATAATACGGCATTCCACCGCCAACATCCAGACCATGGCGCTGACCAATCGTATAGAGAATCGCGCCGCGATGCAAACCAACCTGCTTGCCTGTTTCAACATCAACAATCGGACCAGCCTGAAAATCAATATATTCAGCTAAAAATTCTTCAATCCCAACTTGGCCAACAAAGCAAATCCCGACCGAATCTTTTTTGGCCGCCGTGATTAAACCGCGCTCCTCAGCTAGCCGCCGAACTTCAGTTTTAAGCAAATCACCTAGTGGAAATAGTGTCTTAGCGAGCGCCTCTTTGGTCACTCGATATAGGAAATAAGTTTGGTCTTTTTTAACATCGTGCGCCTGTAGCAACGCAACACTCCCGTCTGCAAAATTTTGGTCAAATTCAGATTG
>CAYLXN010000010.1:0-3150 GCA_964388235.1 uncultured Candidatus Saccharibacteria bacterium | reverse complement strand
GCGCCTGTAGCAACGCAACACTCCCGTCTGCAAAATTTTGGTCAAATTCAGATTGCTCAATTAGGCGCTCTGCTGAGATAACATCTTTCTCATCTACAAGGCTATGATCATGATCTAGGCGCTCAGTCAGGTGTTCTGTTGACGTAATATCTTTCTCTTCTGCAAGGTTGTGATCATGATCTAGGCGCTCAGTCAGGCGTTCTGTCGATATATCTGCAGCCCAAGACTTGCTTGACGCAAGCCAATGCAAGTCGTGGCGCGAAGCCATGGAGACAAACGCCTGCTGAGCAGTACTTCTCACTCGCGCATAATGCCCGGTCGCAATCAAATCCGCACCATCGGCCAGCGCCGTTTCCAAAAACAACTTAAACTTAATTTCTTGATTGCACATCACATCTGGATTTGGTGTTCGCCCTGCCTGATATTCGCGCAACATATAATCAACCACTTTTTGTTTATACTCCGCCTCAAAATCATAGACCTTCAAATCAATCCCTAGCGATACCGCCACTCGCTTAGCGTCCGCCAAATCTTCCGCCCACGGACAGCGCGCTCCTGGTAAATCCTGCGACCAATTTTTCATATAAACACCAGTTACATCATAACCCGCCTCAACCAATAACGCCGCAGCAACACTACTATCCACCCCGCCGCTCATACCAACAAAAACCTTAGTCACTAATAGCCTCCCGCAAAAGTCAAGCCGATACCAACTATCTCTTGCAAAGCTAGCGACCAGCCGCTAAAAGTCAACCACCAATAATCTGACCAATCTTTGTCATTCACCAGCGGTGCATTAAAAACCGCCACATTAACTGTTTGCCGATCAAAATTCAAGCTCGCCCGCCGCTGATGATAAGCTGATGTTACAAGAGTGATGCTTTTGAAGTTATACTGTTTAATAATTTTCGCCACTAATTTGGCATTTTCAGCCGTGTTGCGCGATTCGTCTTCAATAATCAAAGCTTCAACCGGTACGCCTAGTCGTTGCGATATCGAAGCCATTTCTTCGGCATTACTTGGCGACGACTCTTCGTAAGCTGCCCCTGAAACAATAATAACTGGCGCCACACCGGCTTTATACAAATTAACCGCGTGCTTAGTTCGAGCCTTGGTATCACCCCCAGAAACCACCACGATTGCATCAGTTTTTTGACATTGTTTTTCACTATCATTAATGTTGTTAAAATTACAATATCGATAATCATTGGGTGTTAAAAATAGACTCAAAGAAAAGATAACAACAAATAGTGCTAAGCCAATTTTTAAGATAAATTTCATTTTACCCCTTTGAGCCGCTTTCGCTCCAGCTTCGTCTCGTCCGCGATAATCTTTGCCGCCTCAATGAGTTCAGCTTGCGTCGTCATTCGACCAATCGACATCCTCAAGCTGGATTGCTGCTCTGCATCAGACAAACCAATATTGACTAAAGCCATCGAACCACGGCTTCTATTAGCCGCGCACGCCGCCCCAGTTGACAATAAAACACCTCGTCGCTCCAGCCGATAAATCATTCGCTCAGCATCAACATCTAACAAGCTAAAGACTGAAAAATTAGCTAATCGCTTTTTCGGATGAGCTAAAAACTTTATCGTCTCGCCCAGCTGATCAGTCAATTCAGTTTCAAACTGATCGCGCAACTTAGCAACTCGAGGTGCCTGATTCGATTTAATAATTTCAATCGCCTTAGCAAAACCAATTACCCCCGCCACATTTTCAGTCCCACTACGCAAACCCAGCTCTTGGCCACCACCATGAATTTGCGAAACCAATTTAACCCCTGGCCGAATCCATAAAGCCGCCACTTGCTTTGGTCCGTAGATTTTAGCAGCACTAATCGTCAGCAAATCGACACTGAGCCGACTAATATTAACATCAACCTGCCCCAACCCCTGAGAAGCATCGCAGTGCAATAGCAATTTAGTTTTATTGCCAGACAACGACCGTTGTTGGTTAATTTGTTTAATCAATTGACTGATTTGGCTAATTGGCTGGATAGAGCCCAAGTCACTACTAGCCAAGCAAACGCTAACTAGATCAGTTTGATCGGTAATCATCGCCTCTAACTCATCAAGCTTAACAATGCCAACTTTAGAAACCGGCGCCACTTTTATCTGCTTCGTCTGCGCCACCGCCAAAACAGCTGGATGCTCAACTCCGCTGATAATCACCTGCTTCGAGCCTGAAAAAGCTAAATTAATCGACTCAGTTGCCCCAGCGGTCATCACCAGCTGATCGGCCTTAGCGCCGATAAACTTAGCGATCACAGCCTTAGCTTGCTGGTATTGTTGCCGAGTCTCAACTGCTGGCAAATACGGCGATGATGGGTTAAAGAATTTTTGGCTAAAATAAGGCTTCATCGCCTCAACAACCCGCTCGTCCATTGGCGTAGCAGCTGCATAATCAAGATAGATCAACTTCATCATTGACATTATACTACATATATTGTGAAATTATTCAAGCCCGTAAACTTGCCGTCGCACCAGTCGATGATAGATAGTTACCGCATTAAAAAAATTCTTAAACTCATCACCCTCAATAAAAGCCGAACTAATACCTTGAGTAATTTTGGTCACGCCTAGCTTCTGCACCTGATAGTGGACAGTTTGATTGGTGGCCCGCCGTTCATTGCGATCAAACCAATTATCCGACCAAATCCAAGTTGTTTCATTTAGACAGAAAAATGTTCGGCTTTGATCTGGCCGCAACTCACCAAAAATCTTGCCGCCTAGCGCGCCTTCTTTCTGAAGCAGCTGCTGTTGAGTTTCAGGATTATCACCCGAAGCCTGATTTCTTAAATCGATAATTTCTTTTGTCATTGTCAGCACCTTGTTGATAATCACCTGCTGGATGCCATCAGACCCCGGCAACAAGGTCGCCTTCTGATCAAAAATTGAACTCATTGGTTCGGCGTTATTGGACTGCGAATTGTCTTGTGTTTGATTGTTATCCATTGCTATTAGTTTACCATATTCAGATCTTAAATTCCAAAAAGACGCTCGGTATTGGCAGTTGTCACCTGAGCCAACTGCTCAAAATCGACTCCATAAAAATCAGCTAAAAATTCCGCCACATCGCGAACGTAAGCTGGCTGATTAATTCGACCCCGCTTTCCAGCTGGACTTAAATAAGGAGCGTCAGTCTCAAGCA
>CAYLXN010000009.1:11892-26270 GCA_964388235.1 uncultured Candidatus Saccharibacteria bacterium | reverse complement strand
ACCGACTCGACCGATGACTTGCGATAGTAGCTGAAAAGTCCGCTCTTCGCTGGTGAAATCAGGTAAAAACAGGCCGCTATCGGCTTGAACCACGCCGACAGTAGTTAGTTTTGGTAGGTTGAGGCCTTTGGCGATGACTTGGGTGCCGATGATGATATCAACTTTACCAGCTTGTAGTTGCTCGTACATTTGATCGACGGTTTGGTCGGAAGCAGTGTCGGCATCGAAGCGTTTAATGTTGGTGCTGGGGAAGAGTTTTTTGATTTCGCGCTCAATTAATTTGGTGCCGATACCACGGTGGTCGACATTGGTTGAGCCGCACTCGGGACAGGTGGTTGGGACTTTGGCAGTCGTGCCGCAGCTATGGCAGATTAGCTGAAAGTGATCAGCATGCAGTGACATTGGGATGTGGCAGTGGTCGCACTCGGCCATCCAACCACAATCCTTGCAGATGGTGGTTGAGGCGGTGCCACGGCGATTGTGATAGAGCAGGACTTGCTCTTGGTTGGTTAGTGATTGTTTGATGGCAGTTAGAAGTTGGTTCGACAGGAAGTAATGGCGTTTGAAATTGGCTTTTTTAGTCATGTCGACTACTTCGATTTTAGGCTTGGTAACAAGCAGGGCGGTAGAAGTCAGTTTAATTATTGAATAATTCTTTTGTTCATAAATAAAGTGCTCAGTTGTGTCAGGTGTGGCACTGCCGAGTATTAATTTTGCCCCTGTTTGATGAGCCAAATAGCTGGCAGTCCGAACGGCAGAGTAGCGAGGATTGCGGTCTTGCTTGAGGCTTGGTTCATGAAATTCATCAATCACAATTAGCCCTAGATCAAGCACGGGTGTGAACAGTGCCGAGCGAGCGCCGACGACCACTACTGGTTGGTCGGCATTGAGGGCGGTTTGCCAAATCAAATGACGCTTAGCTTCGGTGATTTTGGAGTGGACGATCAGCGGCGCATCAAAATAAGCCCGCACTTGTTGGATTAATTGAGTGGTTAGGGCAATCTCAGGCACGATGATAATCACTGACTGGCCAGCGGCAATAGTTTTAGCGGCTAATTCGAGATAAACTGTGGTTTTGCCAGAGCCGGTTACGCCGTGCAAAATAATGTTGTTGGCTGGCGAAGTTTGGATTTGAGAAATGACTTTGGCTTGATCGGCCGTCGGGGTGAGCTTGCGCTCAGCGGCGACAGCACGATCAGCGGGCTTTAGTTGGCGTCGATTTTTGTCGAGTCCGCTGGGCAGGGTGGTTTGTAGGACTGTCGCTAGATCACTGGCATAATATTCCGCTAACCACAAGACGGTTTTGAGTAAACTTGACGGCAACGGTTGCTGCTCGATTAGTCTAATAATTGATTTAGTCTTAAAATCTGGTTGCTTGACCTCCTTAATTACCACTCCAATTGAGCTTTTTTTGCCAGTAGGAATTGCCACGATTTGCCCAATTTGCAATTTAGCCTCTGACTGATAAGTAAAAATCGACTTACCTTTAAAAATAATCCGATTCGGTGCGATCTGATAATAAAACATTACAATCATTTTACTAAAAATGCCAATAAAAACCTAAAATCAAACGTTGTAAAAAAATCTGTTTAAGTTATAATAGAAATATATACTAAACTTTAATCAAAGGGAGAGAAAGTTGTTAGACGTATTCATTACCTCGAGGGTTCGCCGCAAGATTGTTGTCGTTTACGCTAAATATCCTGATTTTAAAACCCATGTTCGAGGGTTGGCTAAGTTGATTAAAGAAGATCCTGGTAATATTCAGCGCGAACTGAAGAAGCTTGAGAAGGCTGACTTTTTGCAGAGTGAGAAAAAGGGCAACGCCAAAGTCTATTTTGCCAACAAAAACTTCTTAATTTTTAAAGAATTGCAAAATATCGTTATCAAGACACAGCAAGCTACGCAGGCCGCTAAAAAATCCAAAGCTAAGGCTTCCAGCATCACTAAGTCTCCACGAGTGTAGTTTTTCATGGACAAATCGGAGATTATTGACCGATTGCTAACTTCGCGCGGTATTGAACTGAGCCAGCGGCAAGAGTTTTTGCATCCGAATTATGATCATCTGATCGACCAACATGATCCATTCGCTTTGCCGGATATGACAGTGGCTGTTGAGCGGCTGAAGCGGGCTCGAGCTAAGGGCGAATCGGTGTTGATTTATGGTGATTATGATGCTGATGGTGTAACTTCGACGGCTTTGCTGCTGGATGGGCTGAGATCGCTGGGTTTTGAGCGAGTGAGTCATTTTTTGCCTAATCGGTTTGCGCATGGTTACGGACTGAACGCTGATGTGATCAGCCATCTGGCGCAGGAGAACAAGCCTGATTTGCTGGTGACGGTTGATTGTGGCAGTTTAAACCATGCAGAAATTGACTTAGCTAATCAACAGGGGATTGACGTGATTGTAACTGATCATCATCACGTGGCCGAAACTCAGCCGGAGGCGGTGGCGGTGGTTAATCCACGACGAACGGAGAGTGATTATCCGTTTCGTGATTTAGCGGGGGTTGGGGTGGCGTTTAATTTGATCCGGGCCTTGCAGGCTGAATTGCCTGGTCTAGCGAAGGGCCAAGAGAAGTGGCTGCTTGATTTGGTGGCGATTGGTACGATTTCTGACCTGATGCCGCTGATTGGTGAAAACCGAGTTTACGCTTATTACGGCTTGAAAGTCCTGCCGAAAACTCGCCGCAAGGGGTTGCAGCAATTATTTGCTAAAACTGGAGTTAATCTTAATAATTTGAGCGGCTCGACGCTGGGTTTTACGATCGGGCCACGCTTTAACGCTGCTGGGCGGATGAAGTCGGCGGACATGGCGCTATCGGTGTTGACAGCTGATGACACGACAGCGGCCGCCAAGGCGGTTGATTCGCTTGAGTATCTTAACCAAAAACGCCGTTTGATCCAGCAAGAAATTTACAAGCAAGCGATCGAGCAGGCGGCCGCTAGCGATGATTCGGTGCTAGTTTTACGGGGGAAAAATTGGCATGAAGGGATTATTGGCATTGTGGCGTCGAACATTCAAGAGCAGTTTCAGAAGCCGACCTTCATTCTCGATGATCAAGGCGATTTTCTCAAAGGTTCAGCCCGTAGTTTTGGCGAATTTTCGGTGTTTGCGGCGATTACCCAAGCGCGGCAGCTGATTTTGCAGGGTGGCGGTCATTCAGCGGCTGGCGGTGTCAAGCTGCTGGCCGAGAATTTCGAACCTTTCAAGGCTAAAATTAATGATTATTACCAATCACTAAATTTGACTAATCAGACTCAGTTTTTGGAGCGTCAGCCGGATATTATTTTGGATAATTTGCAAGAATTGGACTTGGATCTGTTCAACGAATTGCACTTGCTGGAGCCATTTGGTGAGGGCAATCCAGAGCCAGTGTTTGAAGTGCGCGACTTGACTTTAAAGAACGTTCGCCTAATGGGCGATCGACGGCAACATGCCAAACTGCAGCTGACTGACGTCAACGGCAAATCTCTCGATGGCTTGGTTTTTAACGCCGCTGGTGATCTAGCGATGACAACTGGTGATAAAGTCCGTGTCAGAGGTAACTTGATGGAAAATGTTTGGCAAGGGCGACGCAATCTGGAGCTAAAGCTAGTCAAGATCGAAATAGCTTAGTGTTCGCCAAAGCATATTAGATCAGTCGCTTTAATAGGCTTTGTTAACTATAATACTTATGCTAAACTGTGGTTTATGATCATGAAAGGAAAAAAGTTATTTAAACCAAGCTTCACCATTGTCGAGCTATTAATTGTAATCGTAATCATCGGCATACTAGCAGCCATCACGATGGTGACCTACACTGGCGTGCAAAACCGAGCCCGGGATGCGCAGCGGCTATCGGATATGAAAGCGATTACCACGGCTTTGGAGCGATATAAAATTGATCACGGTGAGTATCCTGTGGCAGTAGGCCAGACGGGTCATGATGGTTGGGAGGTTAGTCATGTTCCAAAGGCGGACGGAAAGAAGTTTTTAGATGACTTGGTGACAAAGGGCTATTTAGACAAGGCAATTATCGATCCGGTTAATGACAGCAGCCATTTTTATCAATACTATCTTTATTCCGCTGGGTTGTATGCTTGTCCTCAAAACAAACCCTACTTTATTTTGCAGGCGATTAATGCCGATGCTAAACCGGCAACTAACACTACTTCGCCTGGTTTTAAGTGCACGGATCGAGACTGGGGTCCAGAAGCCTGGTGGACAACTGGGAGTTATGAGTAAAATAGCAGTTGTGAAAATCGATTCAATCTGGTAAAATAGTAAATTATGGTACAAGTTACAAGAAAAGATGACAAAGAAGCGAGCGAAAATATCATTCGACGCTTCAACCGCAAGGTGCTTCAGAGTGGCGTTTTGTCGACTAAAAAAGGCACGATGCGTTTTAGCAAACCAATGTCCAAAACCGAACGCCGTCAGGCGGCGATTATTTCTCGACAACGTCGTGAAGACAAAACCGCTAAGATGAAATTAGGGGTTCGCTAGTGTCCCTTTGGGACCAAATCAATGACGATTATAAAGCCGCTTTTAAGAGCGGCAATCGTTTTGTCGCCGATAGTCTGAAGCTGATTCGGGCGGAAATTATCAATCAAGAAGTCAAGCTAGGCAAGCGTGAAACCGGGCTAGCTGATGCTGAAGTTGAGCAATTATTGGCTCGTGAGGTCAAAAAACGCCGCGAATCAGCTGAAATTTACGCTCAATCTGGTCGTCAAGAGGCGGCTGACAAAGAAAAAGCTGAAGCTGAGCTGATCAGTCAATATTTGCCTGAGCAACTGAGCGAGGAAGAATTGAGTAAACTGGTTGATCAAGTGGCGGCAGAAGTTGGTTTGGAGTTAGTTCCGGCCAATCAAGGCAAGTTGATCGGCGCGATCAAGTCAAAAGTTGGCAATCAAGCTGACGGGGCAATGATCGCTAAAATTATTCAACAGAAACTTAAAAATCTCAAAAATTAGTTAACTTAAATAGAATTAATAGGAGTAAAAATGATTATATTTTTTGGTCTAGCGGGGTCTGGTAAAAGTGTTCAGTCGGAATTATTAGCTGATAAATTGGGCTGGTTGCATATGAGTGCTGGCTCGCTGCTGCGTGAATACCAAGATGATCCAAAAATCAACAAATCTCTGAGTACCGGCAAGTTGGTTGATCCAGATATAGTCAATTTTTTGGTTCAAAAATACATCGAAGATCGGCAAAATACCGACATCGTCATGGACGGCTATCCTCGAGAGCTAGAGCAGGCGGCTTGGCTATTTAATTTTTGTAAACTGAATAATCACCCGATCGAGGCGGCGGTGTTGATCGATGTGCCAGAGCAAGAGATTCGTGAGCGATTAGCGAAACGCAATCGAGCTGATGATCAGCCAGAGGCAATTACTGAACGTTTGGAAATTTTTGAGACTAAAACCAAGCCAGTGATGGCGGAATTTGAAAAACGAGGGATTCCGTTGATAAAAATTGACGGGCGACCATCAATTGAAGAGATTCATGAGCAAGTAGTTAGAGAAATCCAAAGTGTCGTTGCAGCCAAGTAAAACGGCAGCCCAGATCGAGGCGATGCGCCAAGGTGGGCAAGTTTTGGCGCGGATTTTGCAGCAAATCAGAGAATTTGTCAAAGTTGGAATGACAGGTACTGAAGTTGACGCTCAGGTAGAGCAGTGGATTCAAGCCGCTGGTGCGGAACCGACTTACCGTGAGCCTGAGGTGAATTTTCCTGGCTGTATTTGTATTTCAGTCAACCAAGGATTGGTGCACGGCGTGCCAAATCAGACGCCATTTGCGGCTGGCGATTTAGTCGGATTTGATTTGACAATTACTTATAAACAAATGAAAGTTGATTCGGCTTTCACGATGATGATTGGCGAAAAACCTCAAGGCGCAGTTAAACATTTGCTGATTAACACCCAAAAATCGCTTGAAGCGGGAATTGCGGAGGTTAAAGCTGGAGCGCGGATTGGTGATATTTCGGCGGCGATTGAAAAGCAATTAAAAAAATCCCGTTTGGGGATAATTCGAGAGCTGGTCGGGCATGGTGTCGGGCAAGAAATGCATATGCCGCCCGAGATTCCTAATTACGGCCGACGGGGGCGTGGACCAATTTTGAGTGCGGGTGACACCTTGGCGATTGAGCCGATGGCGAGTCTGGGCGGTGAGCGGATCAAAACCTCACCAACCGATAATTGGACGATCGAAATGGCCGATGGTTCGCTGGCGGCTCACTTCGAGCACACCGTGCTGGTGACCGAAACTGGTCATGAGATTTTGACCCAACTCAAACCATAATTTTGCAACCAGAAATAAAAAAAGCAGGCGATGCCTGCTTTTGGCTAAAATCTATATTTTCTTCGGGCTTTTCGGGTTTTTCTTGAATATTTCCGCCCTTTATCTTTGGTAAGCAATTGTCTCCGGTTGTTCCTAAAAACGGCTGTTGTTTGCTTTTTATTTTTGATAATTTTATCTTTTATCTTTAAAGAGGCAGTGATTAAGTTTTCACCTATATGCTGCCTGAAAACTTTGTTTATAAACATCTTGTCTCGGTTGCTTATTATGGAGTTTATATCTCTATACTTCCATTCTTTCCCATCTGTTGTGTAATACTCTTCATGGATGGTTTGTTTTTTTGTTATCTTTTCGTTGAAATTTATTTTATATATACTGTAGACCTCTGAAACTAAAGGTCCGCAGTCAGTGGCAATTATCTCTTCTGTGAATATACCACCACTGCCTCCGTTTAACCTACTATACTCATCTTGAACATAGAATAGCAAATTTTGCAGCTCTAGGTTCGATATAGGAGTTTTTTTGTCAATGGCATAATTAATTAAATATGCCGCAACATGAATTGCACTGTATTTCATATTTTCCTCCTCAAGTAGTCGCCGAAAATTTAAGGGGTTATCCCCACGACACTGAAAATAAAGATTTTTAAGGTAAGGTGCAAAAAAGATTGAGGCTTTGGGTTTCTCTTTGTTGCCTCAAGCTCAAATCTGTCAGTACTATGCATTATTTAGCTAAAAAAGTCAAGGCTGGGGAAAAAGCCGAAATGTCCTCTGGTCTTTTCAATTTTGCCAAGCTGAAAAAATAATCCTCAAAATGCTTGCAAAAAATAGTCAAAAATGGTACAATTAAAGAATATAGTATAAGAAATATCAATTAAACTAAAAAGGAAACGACGATGGAGAAGCCTACATCAAATAATAATATAGACCTAGAAGCTAGCTTACGGGAAAAAAAGGAACGAGAGCGCAAGAAGAAGGAGGAAGAATGGATGGACTTTTTCCTTGAGAAGTATATTGAAGACTTAGATTTAGATACCGAAGAGGGTAAAGAGGCTTTTGCAGAAGCCCAGGCTTACTTCAATAAACTTCAGGCAGGAGCTAATCCTGAAGATTTTGACTCAAACACCACGTATGGGGAGTATATCAGAGATGGTCTCATAGAAGACCGAGAGAGAATTGTTAAGAATTTATCTCACGAAGAAGCAATGAAAGACTATGAAGCTAAAAAAGATACGCTTGAAGTTAAGAGGCTTTTTAGTCATATGCGACACATTTTGCAGTATCAGGCTGAAATGCAGCGAATCAAAGACAATGAACCGACAATCAGTTCTGATCTGGACGGGAGCTTTACTACAAGTCCTTATAAAAGGGCTAAAGAAGCGTTTGATCTTCATTCTAATAAGCTGGCTGAACTCTTAGAAGATTTTAGAAGTTCAAAAAATTACGACTATGGTATCGAAAGAGAGATTGAAGAGGGCCTTGAAGAAGGGGAAAAAGAAATCGCGGACAAGCAAAAACAGCAAAAAATTGACAATGCTAGAGACCGTGTAAATAATGCTTTGGATGGTGATGGCCAGAAAAATCCAGACAAAGACAATAACCAAAAAAGAAGCTCTGACTACAATGATAAGTTTGAAGCCATAAAGAATCTTCCTCCAGAGACTAGAGCTTTTGTTCAGCAGGAATTACCTCGTCGTTATGTTAAGGTTGAGGCGCAGTTGAAAGGTAATTATGCTGACGATTACGATAAAATCAAAAAAGCCACCAATGCCGAATTGGTTGATATGCTTAAAGATCCAGAAGAAGATGCGGACAAGCTGGCTAATTTTCAAGATTTAATTGACAAATACGCTTCGCAGCGACAATACGAAGTGGAGGCCGAGTTTGAGGGCAAATACAAAGAAAATTATATTAAAAATCTACAAGAAAAGATATTCAGGTCAGGAGAGAGTTTAAAATCTTTGCAAGCTGAGTATGAAAAGGCTCTAGCGGATGGCGATCAAGAAAAAGCCAAAAAAATAGAGGCAGAAAGAAATAAGCTGTCTGATCTTATCCACCAAATGCGACTTGACTATGATCGAATTATGGGCAGAGAAGGTGACGACAGTCCAGAACCCGATGACGATAAAAACGGAGATAAAGATAGTGACAAACTAAAATCTGAAATACTAACTCTCCAAGAAAAAATGGATAAGGATGGTGAAAGACTAAAAGCTCTTCAAGCTGAACGTCAAAAGGCCATGGAAGCCAATGACAAAAAGCGGATGAAAGAGTTAGATGATGAAATGAAGGCCGTTTCTGATATTATTCGTAAAACGCGGACTCGGATGGAGGATTTAGGTAGTGATGTAATTATTGACGATGAGCTTGATGATGGATCAGAGCCAGATTTGGTGCCAAACAAAAGACGAACAATTCGAGATCGCTTTAATGATTGGCGCAAAAGACGACAGGTGAAGAAAATTCTAGAATCGTACGGCAACACCACGGAATTTAAACAAATTAAAGATAAGGCTTTTAAAAGGAAAAGTTCGGAGGAAATCATTGATCTTCTTTCCGAAACAGGTTCTATAGACAGAATAAAAGAGGCAAGAAATTTTGACAAATTAGTCAGCCATTCTTCATTGGTAGGTGTGATGGATAAACTACTCCAAATCAACGAGGGTCAGACATTGATAGATGTTTTCTCACAAGGGAGAAAATTTTATAGCTTATACGACAAAGAAGGTTTTTTGGATTCTTTAATCAAAAGTAGGGATATTGGGGCTGAGGGGTTGTATAAGAACCTTGAGAGACTAGAGATTCAGCCAGGATCTGAATTAATGACAGCTACTTTGGAAAAAATTAAACAAGCTGGATATGATTATGAGGAAAATGTTTCAAAAGGATTTGGGACGAATCGTATTGTGGCTAAGCATATTGAGATATTAAAGCAAGCTGAAGCGGAAAAATTAGAAGAGGAGCGGAAGAAAAGAGAAGATTTTCTTGACTATGCAATGATGAATGCTCTCGCTAATCCAAATACTGAGACCATGAAACAATATTATGTGGAAATCAGTGATCGTGGCAATCTGTTGAGTAAGGGAAAATCAACAGAACACTTTAATATTTGGAATGCTATCTTTAAGAAAAATGAAAAGGGGGCATTAAAGGATGTTCTTCTAAAGGATCTCCAGAAGGATCCAGCGGCGGAATTAACTACTCCTAGGGACGAATTAAAAGATTTAGCTATAAAAGAAGCTCCTTACAAAGAAGGAGCTAGGATTGTGGCCGAAGTCATTACTAATGGAAGTGACCAGCAAAAAACCGATAGACTGAAGCAATTGATGACTGAAGCTCAAGATTCCATCAAGAAATGGAGTAGGGGCGGAAGTAATGCTTTACAGTTAAAAACCGCAGAAATATATAAACTTATCGAAAAAGATCTTCAGTTGATGCTCGAAGTTGTTGAAAACCTCGAACAATAATTTGTAAATTCTTTCACAAAAGCCTTCTTGCATCATAAGCAATATGATATAATGTTTATATGCAAGAAAAATCTTCAAGAATTATTGCTGGAGTTGATATTGGCACGGTGACGGTTCGGGCTGTCGTTGGTAGTGTTGATGATCAAGACCAGGTGACAATCATTGGTGTTGGCGAAGCCGAGAGCAAGGGTATGCGCAAGGGTATTGTAGCTAAACTCGATGCTCCGTCGGTGGCTATCGACAATGCTTTAGGCAAAGTTGAGCGGATGTGCGGCCAAGAAATCAACCAAGCGACCATTAATATCAACGGTGCAGGTATTTTGTCAACCAAAACTAGTGGCATGATTGCCCTTGGTTCTTCGGACGGAGTGGTTGAGGAGGATCTGATTCGGCTTGAAGATGTCGCTACGACTGGCAAAATTCCCGCCAACCGAGAAATTTTGTCGGTTGTCGCTCATGATTATATTCTTGATGGTCAAGGTGGGATCAAAGACCCGATCGGTATGGCTGGCTCTCGGCTGGAGATCGACGCCAGCGTGATTTCTGCGATGACACCTCATGTGACCAACTTACACAAAGTCACTGAAACTGCTACTTTGACCCCAAATCAGATGATTGTTTCTCCAGTTGCGGCGGCTGAAGCAGTACTCAATGAAACTCAGCGCGAAAACGGGGTGATGGTAATTGACATGGGTGGTTCGACCACCAGCATGGCAATTTTTGAAGAGGGCGATCTGCAATACGTGTCAGTTTTGCCGATCGGTTCGGTGAATATTACCAATGATTTGGCAGTCGGACTAGAGACAACACCTGAAATTGCTGAACTAGTCAAACTGGAGCATGCTAGCGCTATTTTCCGAGATTCGACGAAGCGAGTTTCAGTAAAAGTCAATCGCAAAACACACGAATTTAGCTTGCAAGACATCGATGAAATCGTCGAAGCTCGACTGGAAGAGATGTTTGAGGAGATTTATGATCGCCTGAAAACTGCTGGTTATGCTGGTAAATTGCCGAGTGGGGCGATTTTGACTGGTGGTGGCGCCAAATTAAAAGGCATTGATAATTTTGTCAAAAATGCTTTGCGCTTGGTGGCTGAAGTCAAATCACCATTACCGCTAAAAGGAATTATTGAAAAAGTCGATGGTCCTGAATTTGCGACGGCTGTCGGTTTGATGTTGCTTGATCAAAAACAAAGTCACGATTGGGCTGGGTTGACCGATCATAAGCCTTCAACTGGCGGCTTGTTTGGTCGGATAAAAAGCCTGTTTGGATCACGTTAATTATGTTATACTGTAGGAAAGAGAAGAGGAGAGAAAGATAATGCCTGAAATAAAGCCATCAGAAGTAGAAGCTGTCGCTCGCATCAAAGTAATTGGTGTGGGGGGAGCTGGCGGTTCAGCCGTCAACCGGATGAAAGAGATCGGACTAAAAGGAGTTGAGTTTGTGGCGATGAACACCGATGCTCAGGCGCTACACAATTCAGAAGCTGATACCAAAATTCACCTAGGCAAAGAAGCTACAAACGGCCTTGGTGCGGGTGCTGATCCGCTCAAGGGTGAAGCAGCAGCGGAAGAGTCTCGCGACGAAATTCGTAAAGCTCTTGAGGGCGCTGATATGGCCTTTATTACTATTGGAGCTGGTGGCGGTACTGGTTCGGGGGCCGGTCACGTGGTGGCCGAAATTGCCCGAGAGCTGGGTACACTGGTAGTTGGTGTGGCAACGCGGCCATTTTCTTTCGAGGGTGCCAAGCGCAAACAAAACGCTGACTGGGCAATTGATCAGTTGCGTAAAGAAGTTGACACTCTGATCACTATTCCAAACGATCGCTTACTTCAGACAATTGATCGACGAACGCCATTGATTGAGACCTTCAAGATTGCCGATGACGTATTGCGACAGGGTGTGCAGGGCATTTCCGAGTTAATTACTGAACACGGCTTGATTAACCTCGATTTTGCCGATGTCAAAGCGATTATGAGCAACGCTGGCTCAGCCTTGATGGGTATTGGTCGGGCTAGTGGCGAAGATCGAGCCGTTGAGGCCGCCAAGCAAGCGATTGAGTCACCATTGATTGAGGTGTCGATTGATGGCGCCCGCGGTGTGCTGTTTAATATCGCTGGTGGCTACGATATGAGTATGAGTGAAATTCAAGATGCAGCTGAACTAATCACTGCTTCGGTTTCACCAGATGCTAATATTATTTTTGGAGCGACTCTCAAGCCAGAGATGGAAGACGAGGTGGTGATTACGGTGATTGCGACTGGTTTTGACGCCGCTTATTACCAAAATCCTGAAGTTACTGAATTAGCAACTGACCCAAGTCAAGATGTTGTACCAGAGGTAACACCAACTCCAGAGCCAGAAATTGAAGGCATTGATCTTAATTTGAATAACGACGAACGCGAACAGATTCGGGAGGATTTCGTCAGTGATGATATTAATCAAAATATTTGGGACCAACCAGAAGACGATGAGGCTGATACGCCAGCTTTCTTGAGGCGACGCAAGAAGCGTCAGGCGGAAAAAGAGCAATCAGAAGCAGCCGATGACTAGGGTGGCGGATGCGCGTAGCGATTGTTTATAAAGACCACTCGGATCACTCTCGAGAAGTGAACGATTATTTGCGTGATTTTGAACGGCAATCAGGTCACGAATTAGAAATTATTGACCCTGAGACTAGACAGGGGGCGGATTTTAGTCGAATTTACGATATTGTTGAATATCCGACAATTATTGCGATCGCTAATGATGGAGCTGTGCAAAATATATGGCGTGGTCGGCCATTACCATTAATTAGCGAGGTAAGTTACTATTTTCAGGTGTAATTAACAGGAGCAAAATAGGTCTTGACTTTTTGTCTAAATTATGCTAGACTAGGAACATAATTAATAGAAATAAAAAAAGAAACCAAAGAAAGTACAAGACATGAATCAAGGAAATGAAAAATCACCAGTCACTCCAGAGATAGCGATTTCTGAGGCTGACTTGGATAACAAAGAAGTCTTCGAGATACCAGACGATCCAAATCGGTTAGAAAGTCAAGAAACAGAGAAATTCGAAGAACTAAGAGAAGCGGCAAACGATGTTGCCAGTAAAATAGTAGCAAAGATAGTAACAATCGAGTTAGCGGAAAATCAATAAAGTTAAATTAATAACTAAAAAAGGAATAATATGAACAAATCACCAGAAAATAACAATTTTGATAAATCAAGGACCGGAGAGGCTCTTGATGCGGTTGATAATAGCAGCGAATCAATCGATTATTATCAAAGAGGCTTGGAAGATATAGCAGCATGCAAAAAACTAACAGAGGTCTTGTTTAAAGACCTAGAAAACAAAGATGCCCAAATAAAAGATCTTAAGAGTAGAGAGACTGTGTCTTATGAAGATAGGGCAAAAACAGAAAAAGAAATTGAAGATCTGAAAGAAGAAGTAAAAGCTACTAAGGCCGCCCAGAAGACTATGGGGAAGGTCGCTATTGGAGGGATGATACTGGCCGCTGCTGCAGGTGGTGCTGTTGGCTACGGCGCTGGTGGTGGATTTGAAAGCGAAGAAGCTCCAGATAAAGCTGTGGCTGAAGAGTTTGTAGCCGCAAAGGATGACCAAGAATTAGGAAAAGGAAGCTTAACCGGACCTTCTAGGGAGGCTGCAAGAAAATTAGGGCTGTTTTATGAAGACCCGTTTGGGGTCGATAGTGTTGTCGCGGCGGCAGAGACTGAAGATGCAGCTCAAGAAGATTTGCAAAATTCACCTTCAGCTGAAAAAGAAGACACTCAGAAGGACAACTTAGGTGATTATGTTAATAATCAAGCTGAGAATAAAGAAAAAGATGACGCAGATAAGACGGCAGAAAAAGATGCGGCTCAAGAAACCAAGGCAGAACGCAATGCAAGATTGGCCGAAGCTTATGAAGATGGAAAAGAGTTCAAAAACTACGATGGTAAGGAAATCAAAGGCAATACTGAAATAGCTAACTGGATGCGATCAGACAAGACCAACAAATATAATATGACTCGAGATGGCTTGTTTGAACTTTATGGGAAGAATATCGAAGAAGGCACTGATGAGGAACATCAAGAATCTCTAGCGAAAGCAACTTTTTATAATGAAGATCTTCTAGCTGCGCTTGGCTTAACAGGATTTTACGCTCCAGTTGACGCTGCTGGTAATAAGATTGATGTAAACACCACTAACAGTAGTGATTTCATCAAGTCATTGCAAGAGAACCCAGCTTTGAGGGCACAAAACTACAACCTATTTCTCGAAGCTTTGAAGGGTACAAAAACTGAAGTAGTTAATTTGACATTAGAAAACACTCGAGGCGCGATGGCAGCCTTTGATTATGACGGTACAACTGAAAAACATGAGCTAGGCATAAGTAGGGCTTTTGATAGAGGCGAAGCCGTTCGGTATAAACTAGCCAACGGTGAAGAAGTCGATGTCCTGACGGTCTGTTCGAATGTGGTGATCTATGATGAAGAAAAAGAAATCTTTGCATTAATTCCTTTGACTGTCTACGAAGAAGGAAAAGTTGATAATCCAGCCCCTTCATATAAGCCAACTAAAGAGAAAGAAACAACTACTCCTGAGGACAAAAAGAAAGAGGAAGAAAAACCTGAGGAAGAAAAACCT
>CAYLXN010000009.1:0-11792 GCA_964388235.1 uncultured Candidatus Saccharibacteria bacterium | reverse complement strand
CCTGAAGAAGAGCCAGACGAAAAAACTGATATATATCCTGAAGAGCCTGAAATTGAAACTCCAGAGCAGGAGGAGCCTGGTCAAGGCGGTGGAGAAGAGACTGGAAAGGATATTGAAAATATGGTTGATGACAAAACTCCAGCTGGTGCAAGTGGCGAAAACAAAGCCGACTCTGGTTCGCTTGAAGCCCAAGATCCAACCGCTACTGGTCAAGAAGGAGTTTACAATAATATTGAAGATCGAAAAGCTGATGAAGTAAAAGCTGATAAAGAGGCTCAGGTAATAACCAAGGAAAATGAAGTCAATAATGTTAAAGCGTCTCAGAATCAAGTAAATCAAAATCGTGAAAATCAGCAAACTAAGGAAGCTGCTGTTAAGCCGAACTTAGCCAATGATGTAATTAAGGAGCAGAACGCAGGCAGGACTAATGAAACAGTGAATAGAACCCAAGAGACTAAAACGTCTTACCAGGAAGTTAAGCAAACTGCTTCGCCTAACGTAGGTGCTCCAGCTGCTTCGACTCCTGCAGCTCCCACAAACTCTGCTACTCCTGAAGTGACAAATGATACTAGAGATGTAAATATCAACGACGGAACTACTGGAGGTTTCTAGGCAATAATTAATCTAACTTACTAACAAAAAGAAACTAACAAAAGAAAAAAGGAAAAAAGAAATGACACACACTAAATTAACCACTAAACTCGCAGCTATTGCCGGCATCCTGTCGGTAGCTGTGGTGGCTCTCACTACCGTAGGTGTTCTAGCATACGGCCCTGAGCGAACTACCTACACGATTGAGAATCCAGCCAAGAAGATTACCTTTAACTCAATCACTAATAACCCAAAGTATGGCGATGAGCGCAACTTTGTCAGCGCCATGCCAGCTAGCCTATGGGGGCAGGATAAATGGAGTTTTAACGAGCTAAACATCGACAAAAGCGGTGAATATCTCGTGCGAATGTATGTTCACAATAACGCTCACCAAGACTTAAAATTGATAGCTGACAATACGAGAGTATTTACCAGTATCCCAACCAAAAATGCGACTGAGATCAACATTGGCGGTGCTATCGAAGCTTCAAATGCTGATCCAGCCCGAATTTGGGACAGTGTGGTTTTGAAGAGCAGCAAAATGTTTAACGTCTCGTATGTTGCTGGCTCAGCTCGCTTCTACAACAACGTTAAACCACAAGACGGCTTCCAACTTAGTGACCAAATCGTCACCACTGCTGGTACTCAAGTTGGTTACAACCAAATGGACGGTAAATTGCAAGGTTGTTATCAGTACGCTGGTTATGTGGTTTACAAAGTCAAAATTGACGTCTTAGAAAGTGCTAAGTTTACAATAAACAAGCAAGTGCGAAAAATGGGCGAGAAAGCTTGGCAACGAACGATCGCTGTTAAGCCTGGTGAACGCTATCAATACCAGTTAATGTATCAAAATATTGGTGATATTAATCAAACTGGCGTGATTTTGAAAGATTTTCTACCGAAGAATGTCACGGCTGTTAGCGGTTCGGTTAAAATTATGAACGCCAATAACCCTCAGGGCAAAGCTTTAGATGATGCATCTGGTGCCTATCTGACTGACGGTCGAGGTTTGAATATCGGTGATTACACACCAAAATCAAATGCCTACGTCTTATTTGATGCAACAGCTCCAACTCAAGATAAATTAGCTAACTGTGGTGCAAATCTTTACCGCAACAACCTAATTGTCTATACACCTAACGGTAACTTGAGTGATTTCGCTGACATCGTCGTCAATAAAGAATGTGCTCCAATCGAAACACCTGAGCACCTGCTCAAATGTGAGGTTTTGAAAGTCGACAAAGTTTCTAACACTGAATTTAAATTCACCACCAACGTGGCTCAGAAAAATGTCGACGTCAAAGATATTACTTACGTAGTAACTGACAAAGACAGTAAGGAAATCTTTAAGCAAAACGCTAAAAATGAATTAACTTACAACCAAAACACTCCAGGTACTTATAAAGTTAAAGCGACAATCAATGCAACCGTAGCTGGTGAAAATAAGCAAGTCTCAAGTGTTGCTTGTGAAACTGAAATCACCGTTGATGAAACCGAAGCTACTCCTGCTGAATTACCAAAGACTGGTCCTGTCGAAGCCTTGGTGAGCGTGATCTCGATCATGGCCATCACAACCGCCATCGTTTACTACTACCGATCTCAGCAAGAATTAAAAGCCGCTGATCTTGATAAATAATTTTAGCAGCTACTAGAATAACTACCGCTCGAAAGGGCGGTAGTTTTGATTTTTATAGTATAATTAATTTATGACAAAAATTACTAAAGCAATTATTCCAGTGGCAGGTTGGGGGACCCGACGGTTGCCAATTACTAAATCAGTCGAAAAATGCATGCTGCCAATTTGCAATCGGCCAATTGTTGATTATGTGGTCGAAGATTGTGTGGCGGCGGGCATCACCGATATTTATTTTGTGGTGTCAACTGGTTCGACTCAATTACAAGATTATTATTCAATTAATCAAGATTTGGAGAATTATTTAATTGATAAAAACAAGCCTGAACTGGTCCAAACGATCACGCCGCCAGCCATAAATTATCACTATATTGAGCAAGATTCGACGGCCAAGTATGGTACAGCGATCCCGACGGCGATGATTTTTAAGTATTTACAACCAGATGAATCGGTGATCGTGTTGATGGGTGATGATTTCACTTACGATCCGCAGACTGGTAAGGGTGACGTCAAGCAGTTGATGTGCGAGGCTGAACGGAGTGGTGGTTCGGCGATGCTGGGGGCAACAATTGATCAACAAAAAGTTTCAAACTATGGCGTATTGGAATTTGATGATCAGCAGAATTTCAAGCGAATTGTCGAGAAGCCAGCAGTCGAGGATGCGCCGAGCAATATGATTAATATCAGTAAATATGTGCTTGATTATCGGGCGATGACGCTGATTCACGACTATGCACAGCGCGATGATGTCGAGGGGGAATATTACATTACAATTCCGCTGAATGATTACGTTAAAGCTGGCGGGCAGATCAAAGTTGTGCCAGCAGCGGGTGAGTATCTAGATGGTGGAACACTGGAGGGGTGGTTGCACGCCAATCAAGTAGTATTCGATAGTTTGAATAAATAATTAGGTTGATGGTTGAGAGTGATAGCCTAAGCTTGACGCTCTAAGTTAAAATACCTATAATAAGGGAATGTTTTTCCCTGAAAAAATCCAAAAAATTGCTAAACAATATCGTCTGCAAGCTTGGCTGGTGCGGGGTTTGGTGGCGTTTGATATTGGAATTGATCTGTTGATTCCGCTAGTGATGGCCAAAATTATCGATGACGGCGTGATGAAACAAGATTTGGGGATGATCATTCAGCAAGGCTGGGTGATTGTGGCGATGGCACTGGTGTCGTTGACGATCAGCGTGATTGCTTTTTATCTGGCGGCTGGATTGAGTACACGATTTGCGCGTGATTTGCGGGAGCAGTTGTTTGCCCAAGTTCAGTTTTTTTCACTGAATCAATTGCAAAAATTCTCTACTTCTTCACTGGTGACTCGATTGACGACCGATGTCAATTATGCGCAAGATAGATACCGAATGGGGATGTTGATGGTGGTGCGGGCGCCGATCATGCTGACGATGGCGCTTGGTTTGAGCTTGATGATTGATCGACAGCTAGCGCTGATTTTCGTGGTGGCCTTGCCGATCTTGGGTCTGGCGGTATGGATTACCAGCCAGCGAGCCTTGCCACGGTTTATGAAATTAATGAAAACGATTGACGGACTTAATTTAGTTGTTCAGGAAAATTTGCTGAACTTTCGGCTGGTCAAGGCGTTTTATCGGCGACGATATGAACAAAATAAGCTTTGTCGAGCGGCTGAGGATACATATTTGCAGCAAGTAAGCGCCCGTCAGACAGTGACAATTATTTGGCCAATTATGCATCTGGTGATGTACGCTTCCACGGTGATTTTGTTGTGGTTCGGCGGTCAAAAAGTGATGGCTGAGCAATTGCCAATCGGTCAGTTGGTTAGCTTGGTATCATACACTGGGCAGGTGTTGTGGGGCTTGATGATGTTTGCGATGCTGTATGTCAATATTTCGATATCACGGGCGTCGCTGGAGCGGATGAATGAAGTGTTGGCGGTTGAGCCAGGCTTGCCAGAGGCAGAAAATTCGGCCTCGGTGGCGACTGGTGCGGTTGAGTTTAAGCAAGTTGATTTTAATTATAGCGATTCTAAAAAGTCGGTCTTGACATCAATTGATCTAAAAATTGACAGCGGTTCGAAAATCGGTATTGTCGGTGAAACTGGTTCGGGTAAGACGACGCTGGTTAGCTTGATTGCGCGGTTTCATGATGTGACTGGCGGTGAGCTGTTGGTTGGTGGTCGAGATGTACGCGATTATGCGATTGGTGATTTAAGAGCAGGAGTGTTGTATTCTTTACAACAAAATCGGTTGTTTAAAGGCACGGTGGCCAGCAATTTGCGTTGGGGTAATCCCAAGGCGACCAAAAATCAGCTATGGCAAGCGCTAGAGATGGCTGAAGCTGATAAATTTATCAAAGATCTGCCGAAGAAATTAAACAGTCCAGTTGAGGCGGGCGGCAAAAACTTTTCAGGTGGCCAGCAACAACGGCTATGTTTGGCGCGGGCGCTGTTGCGACAGCCAAGGATTTTAATTTTGGACGATGCGACTAGTGCGGTTGACCAGCGAACTGAAGCTAGAATTAAGCATAATTTGGCTCGTTTGCAACCAGATTTGACGGTGATCATGATCGCTCAGCGGCTGTCGTCGGTTAAAGATTTGGATCAAGTGGTGGTGCTGGACGAAGGGCGAATTGTGGCGCAGGGTAAACATGACGAATTGTTGAAAAACTGCGAACTCTATCAAGAAATCGCCGCCTCGCAGGTGCTTGATCAGACGGGAGTTAAGGCATGAGTTTAAAATCTAAAAAATCGAATCAGAGAGGTAAAAACCAAATGTCAGGGCGACAGGCTTGGCAGGTGTTGCGGCGATTACTAAAATACGTCGGCGCCAATCGCTGGCTAGTGGCGCTGTTGGTGGTGCTAGTGGTGATTGATTCGTTGTTACAGGTGGGGCGAACTTATTTATCAAAACCAATCATTGATGAAGCGATCATGCCGTTTATCGGCCAGCAGTCGCCAGCGCTTGAGGCTTTGACTTGGTTTATTGGACTACTGGTGGCGGTTAGCTTGGCGCGCGTGATGACCAACGCCGCTTATCAGTTGCTGGAACTACGAATCAGCGCTCGAGTCGGACGAAAGCTGCGTCAAGATGTGTTCGCCGCCTTGCAGCGTCAGCCAGTTAGTCGACTTGAGTCGGGACGCAAGGGTGATCAGATGAGTTTATTCACTAACGACATCGATGCGGCCGAATCGCTGCTTAGTCAGACGCTGTCGAGTTTTGTGTCGTCGATCGTGATGATGATCGGCATGTACGTGATGATGCTCAGTTTGAGTTGGCAATTGACGTTGGTGATGACGGCGTCGCTGGCGGTGACTTTTCGGCTGACGGGTGCGATTGCCAAGCGTGGTCAGAAATTCTTTCGCCAGCGCCAGACGGATGTGGCTAAATTGAACGGCTTGGCGGAAGAGTTGATCGCTGGTCAATCGGTGGTGGCGGCTTACAATCATCAAGCGACCACGGGTCAGCAGTTTAACAAACTTAACCAAAAACTGTTTGCTAGCTCACGTCAAGCGTTGCTGTGGGGGAGCGTGATTTTCCCAGTGGCGCACAGTTTTGGCTATATTAATTACGCGCTGATGGCGGCGATTGGGGCGGTGATGACGATCAACGGCTGGCTGGCGCTGGGTAGTTTGGTGGCGTTTTTGCAGGCGTCGCGGTCGTTTTCGGATCCAGTTTTGAGCTTGGCGCAATTGTCGGCCAATGTTATGCAGGCGCTGGCGGGCGCTGAGCGGCTGTTTAAAGTCTTGGATGCGCCAGCTGAAGTCGATGATGGACAAGAGCGGATTAAGTTTAATCCGCAGGCGCGGCGCTATGATTGGCACTTTAAGTCAGGCGAGGTCAAACCACTGATCGGTGAGGTTAAATTTGATAAAGTTTGGTTTACTTATGATGAGAAATCGGCGCCGATCCTCAAAAACGTGTCGTTTACAGTCAAGCCAGGTGAAAAAATTGCTTTGGTTGGGGCGACGGGCGCTGGCAAAACCACCATTACCAATTTGCTAACTCGGTTTTATGAAGTGGAGCGGGGCAAAATCACGATTGACGGCGTTAATATTAAAGAGATTAGGAAGTCGGATTTGTCAAAAATTTTGGCGATCGTGTTGCAGGAAACGCATTTATTTACAGCGACAATCGAGGAAAATATTCGCTACGGTCGGCTGGACGCGACCGACCAGGAGGTGGCGGCGGCGGCCAAGCGGGTCAACGCCGATTCGTTTATTCAGAGTTTGAATGATAATTACCAAACTAAAATCACCGATGATGGCGAGAGCTTGAGTCAGGGGCAGCGGCAGTTGCTGTCGATCGCGCGGGCGGCAGTGGCCAATCCGCAGATTTTGCTGCTGGATGAAGCGACCAGTTCGATCGACACCCGAACCGAAAAACTGATCCAAACGGGTATGTTTGAACTGATGAAAGGTCGGACGACGTTTATTATTGCTCATCGACTAAACACGATTTTAGGCGCCGATCAAATTTTGGTGCTTGAAGCGGGCAAGGTGGTGGAGGCCGGTACCCACGCTGAGCTGCTAGCACAGCACGGTCGGTATTACGATTTGTACACGGGCAAAGTTGAGCTGGATTAATTTTAGCGAAAAGCTTGTTTTTAATTTCCACTTGTGGTTAAATTAAACTAATTAGAATTTAATCAAAAAAAGGGAGCGAAAACTCAATGAATATCAAAACCAAACTTATTAAATTATCAGTAGTGGCGGTAGCTCTATTGGGGGGGGGTAGTATTTAGTCCGGCGCCAGAGGCGGAGGCACAGTCGCCGATGTTTGAAGACGAGGCCTTAGAGATTTTGGCTGTTGATTCGGCAGGAGAGCTAGTGGGCGGTGTATTTGCCGAAGGGAACATCTGTTCTAGAGATGGCGCCTCGCTAATTTGGGACTGCTCACCTTTGCCCTCTCTCTTTAATAAAAACGATGTAAATACAAACCATAACTGGACATTTAAGTATGGAATGATGAGCTATAGGGCTCTTTACCCAATAGAAAACAGCGCTGTCGGTCGGTTTGCTTTTTCTTTCACAGAGACAGTCAGCCCAGACGGCTATTATCCAGATCCGACTCCTAAAATTGCCTACACGGGCTGCGACGGCTGGTTCACTATCCCAGGTGACAATGGCTCTAATTTTCCTGATATTTTTAATGAGATAACTTCCTGCGATCAAGTTGAGATGCTGCCAAACAACACTCTGACTTGGGTTAAACAAGCTATCCCCAAGGCTACAATTGAGCCAGTTACGTCTTCAACTTCAACTGCTCCTCGATTATCCATCAAAAACACGGCTGTCGGCTCGGTTAAATATCGCTTGTTAGTTAAAAACTCAGCTGGCGAAGTGGTCAATGCCAACCAGCCAGAAATAACTCTCGCTGCAGGTGAAACCCTAGATCTTAATTTAACCTCACTTAACCTCCCAACTGGTGACTATACTTACCAGCTAATGTCAACTGACAACACCGACCAGCCAATTGAAGTTACAGCTGGCGAGTTTACGGTTCAAGCTCAGGCAGCTGCTCCAGCTCCTGGCGTTTCAACAACATCAGCATCACCAATGACGCCAGTTAGTTCTGCGGCGCCAAACACTGGTGTTGGCTCTCAAATTCACCCAGCATTAATCATCGTCGGCTCAATCATGGCGCTATCAGGTGCTGGTTTGGCGGTGCGGGGTAGGGTTGGTTGAATAGCGAATAAAGAAAAAATAGCTCTTGATTTGCAAAAATAGGTGAAGCTTGGTATAATTATTTATCGATATTAATTAAATAAAGGAAATTATGAAGCAAGCAGTCATTAAGGTTGGTGGCAAACAATATTTAGTCACCGAAAAAGAGACCCTCTTGGTGGATCTCCTCCCTGAAGGTACAAAAGAGCTCGAACTTGATGCACTACTAGTCATTGATGGCGACAAGACCTCGGTTGGGGCGCCAGTCGTCAAGGGCGTGAAAGTAGCGGCGAAAGTGGTTGAGCCAGAAATCAAAGGCGAAAAATTGCGTGTCATTCGCTACAAAGCTAAAAAGCGCGTTCACAAAGAAATCGGTCATCGTCAGAAGTACTCTCAGATCGAGATCAAATCAATTGCCTAATTCAGTTGAACTACTAAACTAGCTTCGATTGGGGCTAGTTTTTTGTTGGTCGGGTTTGCTAAAATAGGGTCATGGCCAATAGTTACGAAATTATTTATAACCTTGACCGAGATGTCTGGAATTGGTTTTATGGCACTAATTACTCTGATAATTGGCGACAGCTGACCGACCAAGCTGATTTGGTAGTGGTTAAAAAAATCACTGGGCTTGAGAGTGAAGCGGCGGCGAAACCGATTTTAAGGCCACATTTGCAAGCTAAACAGCAGGATAATGGCAGTCAACTTAATCAATTTTTGAAGGTAGCGCAAGCCGAATTTGAGGAAAAATTCGATGCTGCCTGTCAGGTGCTTGAAAAAATTACTGGTCGATCGATGGTTGATGGTAAGTTTACGTTCTTCGTGACGACCTTTCCGCGAATGACAGTATTTTTTGATGAGCGGATTATCTTTATGTATGCCAAGATCGACGAAGAGTTATGGGGCTATCCGATTGATGGTTTTTTGCACGAAGGACTCCATTTTCAATTTGATCACTATTGGCGGCAGGACCCAGCGTCGCCAGTTTATCAGCTATTAGATGACGATTATTTTAAACTCAAAGAATCGCTGACGGTGATCCTGGATGATGAACTGAAGCCAATTATCACTTTGCCAGACTCAAGTTATTCGGAATTTGCTGATTTGCGGTCAGTATTGCATCAACACTGGCGTCAACATCATGATTTTGAGCAGTTGGTGGAGTTGGGACTAGCTCAATTAAAAAATAAATAATCTAAATCTTGACTTTACATTAGTTTTTTGCTAAAATTAATGTATGAAAACAGTAACCATTACTTCACAAGGGCAAATTACCATCCCAGCGGCGATTCGCAAGGCTTGGGGCGTCAAGGGCTCGGAGGAGCTGCAGGTGTCTTTTAACCCTGAAACCAAGCGGATGACACTTGAAAAGCCAATTGATGTGGATGATTTTTTGCAAATTGCCGATCAAATCACGGCTAAAATTCCTAAAAATATCAAACCACTCAGGGGCGAGGCAATTCATGAGCTGCATGCGACTGAGCGTGCTGCAGAACTAATCAAACGCTCGAAAGGCAAAAAATAATGCGTGGCTCGCTTGATACCAGCGTGGTTTTGCGGCTGTTGCTAAATGATATTCCCGAGCAGACTCGAGAGGCGGCCAAGTTGTTGCGGCGTTCAGGTGGCCAATTGGTGGTTGCAGACTTGGTTTTTGTCGAGATGGCGCACGTGCTGGAGCGTTATTATCAACTGAGTCGACTAGATATTAGCGAATTGATTCGAAGTTTTATGCAATTGGAGGTGATCGCTTGCAATCGGGAGTTGATTGGCCCAGCGCTTGATAGTTTTGTAACGCATTCGGCTTTAAGTTTTGAGGATTGTTGCCTAGCGACAGCGGCTGGATTAAATCAAGCTCAGCCGCTATATACTTTTGACCAAAAGTTAGCCAAGCAATTATCTCAAGCTGAATTAGTCGGTTAAAAGTAATTTTACTATTAAAACTTAACTCGCTTGTGGTATAATAAGGCTAGTTATGGAGAAACCGGTTGTTATCGCGATTACCAATCAAAAAGGTGGTGTTGGTAAAACTACAACGGCTGTTAACCTTGCTTATTATTTGAGCAAGATGAAGCGGTCGGTGCTGATGATTGATTTTGACCCGCAGGGGAATTCTTCGAGTGGATTGGGGATTGCTAAGCAGAATTTGCCGGTGACGGTGGCTGATGTGGTGGCGGAGAAAATTCCGCTAGAACAGGCGACGTTGACGACTGATTATCCGAATTTGGAAGTTGTGCCGGCCACACCGCAGCTAGCTAACACCGAAGTAGAGCTGGCCAAAGCCAAACAGCGGTTTGTGCGGCTGGCGCTGGCGATTCGTAATCTCAAGAAAGTTTATGATTATATAATTATCGATTGTCCGCCGAGCTTGAGCTTGTTGACGGTCAACGCGCTGATTGCGTCAAACTATATCATTTTGCCGGTGCAAACTGAATTTTATGCACTTGAGGGGTTGGGGCAGTTATTAGAAACCATGAAAATTGTTCGTCAGGCGATGAATCCGAACATTGAAATTCTTGGCGTGTTGCCGACGATGGTTGACAAGCGGACGGTGCTGTCAACCCAAGTTATTGATGAGATTAAAAAACATTTCCAAACCAAAGTTTTCACCACGGTTATTCCGCGGAACATTCGGCTGGCGGAGTCGCCAAGCCATGGGCTGCCAATTGGTGAGTACGATCGGTTTTCTAGAGGGGCGAAGGCCTACAAAGCATTAGCAAAAGAGGTGGTGAAACGTGTCGAAAGCAACTAAACGCGGGCTGGGGCGAGGGTTTGAATCGCTGATCCCGACTGAATTATTTGATGAATCATTTGATCCGACAAGCGAGCAAGATGCGAACCTGACGGTTTATCGGGAGGTCGATTTAGATCAGATTGAGGCTGACCCCGACCAGCCGCGCAAGAATTTTGATCAAGCGGCACTCGAGGAGCTGGCTGGTTCGATCAAGGCGCACGGTGTGTTGCAGCCGATTGTGGTGACGCGCCAGCAGGGTAAGAAGAAGTTTCAGATTGTGGCCGGCGAGCGACGCTATCGAGCGGCGGTTTTGGCGGGCCTAGAGACGATTCCGGCTCTGATTCGGACGTTATCCAATCAAAATAAGCTAGAATTATCGTTGATCGAAAACGTTCAGCGGCAAGATTTGAATATTATTGAAGTGGCGACTGGTTATGTTAAATTGCGTGATCAGTTTAATTTGACCCTGACTGAGATTGGTCAGCGAGTGGGTGGCAAGACACCTGGGACGATTAGCAATACTTTGCGCTTGCTGCGCTTACCAAAGTTTGCGATTGAGGCGCTTAATGACGGCCAATTGACAGAAGGGCAGGCTCGACCGCTGGTTGGTGCTGATCCAGCAATTATTAAAAAATTATTACCACAAATCATCAAAGGTAATTGGTCGGCGCGACGAGTTGAGACGGTGATGTCAAATTATCGCCGTGGTGAAGATTTGAAAAAAACAGTCGCAAAAACTCAAGATAAAATTGTGAATAAAGATTTTGCTAAAGATGCCTCGGGGTTGACGAAAAAAATTGATATGCCAGTCAAAATCACTCCGTTATCCAGAGGTGGTGGTAAGCTAGAGATCAAGTTTAAAAATCTTGATCAGCTTGAAAAGATTAAGAAATTATTGAATAAATAGTTTAACCAGTGGTGGATGTTGAGTTCGAAGCTTGATTTGAAGATTGATTTGAAGATTGTTTTTTGGCTTAACTGGCCACCCTCCAGAGACGCTCAATCGCGCCTGTCGTTACAGGGCGATCTTCGCTTCACTTTCGGTCGTAACCTCAAGAGTCTCTGTCGGGTAGTTAGTTAAGCCTAGAGGGTTAATTTGACTTTAATCAACCACCCTCCAGAGACGCTCAATCGCGCCTGTCGTTACAGGGCGATCTTCGCTTCGCTTTCGGTCGTGACCTCAAGAGCCTCTGTCG
>CAYLXN010000008.1:0-28632 GCA_964388235.1 uncultured Candidatus Saccharibacteria bacterium | reverse complement strand
TATTTAATAGCAGTAATTAAACCAAAGTCTGGATCATCAGGTTGCTTCAAGAAAGGATAGCTACCATCGCCATTATCACGAATGACTGGTTCGGTTAGAGAATTGTCTGAAATCCCAGCTGAACCCTGGGCAAAGAAAGCCTCAGTATTATAGTAACTAGTAGTAGCGACAGGAAAATCCCAAACTTCCCCGTTTTTAGCAATTACCTGGGGGCGAAAGGTGCCAGTTGCGTCAGGTTTGATTGTAATATGCTGGTGGGCATAGAAATGAAGGTCACTAACCCCATCAATAGGAGCATCATCTAGTGGAGAAAAATCGGCGATTTGATTTTGCATTAAGGTCACCAACCCTTTAGTGCCTGCCAATGACGAGATGTCGGTAATTTTATTACCCATAAGATCAACCTCTCCATTACCACTTACAATGTTTGGCAACTGAGAGATAGGAGAAATGTCAGAAATTAGATTATAGTTAAGGTATAGCTCATTCAAATTAACTAAACTAGACAATGAGGAAATGTCGGAGATTTGATTCTGATTAAGCTGGAGTCGGGTTAGATTAGTTAGATTAGTTAGATTGGCTAATGGTGAAATGTCAGAAATCTGATTTAAGGAAAGGTACAGCTCATCTAAATTAACTAAATCGAATAGTGGAGAGATGTCAAATATACGGTTTTGACCCAAACTTAGGTAAGTTAATTTTGTTAAATTAGCTAATGGAGTTAAGTCTAAAATTTGGTTACTGCTAAGGCGTAATCGAGTCAAGTTAGTTAAGTTTTCGATTAATGAAATATCAGAAATTTGATGTCCGTTGAGCTCAAGAGTAGTTAAATTAATAGCTGTCTCCAAGCCAGTTAAATCAGCAATTTTAATACTAGCATCAGTCGAATAAATATTTGCGGATAGATCAGTTAAAGATTCCATCTCGCTTTGATAAATCTCAGTCGCCACGTCGCCTTTACCTAGCTGCTTATTGATAGCTCGGCGCAGATTTTCATCAGGGATATTAACTGGCGCGATGTAAGTAAAGCCATTGGTCAGAGTGGCAGTTTGATTGTCTTTAGTAGTCAGCTTAACATCAACCGCACCCGCTGCATGAGCTGGAGTAGTAGCTGTGATTTGGGTAGCTGAATCGACAGTGAAATTAGTAGCGGCAGTAGTGCCGAATGACACGGATTGAATAGAAGATATTTGAGGCATTACAACAGGCCTTGGAAGAACTTGATCGCTAGTCACAGCGTTAATGCCCAGCTGACCATAGGTATTAGCTCCCCAGCAATAAGTCTGCCCGTTCGAACCCAGAGCGCAAACGGTAGCACCGGCCGTAATCCTTGAAAAAGTCACACCCGCTGGTTGCTGGACAAGACTAGGCGTCAGCTTCTCATCCTTAGTATTATTGCCCAACTGTCCAAACACTCCTTGCCCCCAACAATAGCTCTGATTATCTGAACCAATGGCGCAAGTATTAACCATGTTGGTGGTGATTCTTGAAAAAGTTACACCAGCTGGTTGCTGAACAGTAGTAGGTACTAGCCTCTCGGTTTTAGTGCCGTCACCATTGTCGCGAATTATCGGATCAGTAATGGCTTGAGAGGTGAAATTTTCTGGCATAGGTGGCGCCATTGACTCACCTTCAATAGACGGTTTATTGTAAAGCAAATCTACATTGTAGAAGATAATATCTCTTACGAACGTCTCGTAGAATCGAGCCGAATCGAAGGCCGAATTAGTTGGTAGGGTATATTTATGTGCCACTCCTTTTTCATCAATCCATTGGGGAGTGAACCTACCCGTTGCGTCAGGTTTGATGGTAATTAATTGAAATGAGCGGTTCATATTGAACTCTGGATTGCTAATCGTTTCAATATCTGGATGACTCTGGAGTGATGACCAATCCGCTATTTGGTTACCGTAAAGACGAAGCTGTATCTCCGCTAATCGTGGAAGTTTAGCTATTGGTGATACGTCGATAATTCTATTGCCGTTAAGGGCGATCCCCCAAAGACTTAGTGCGTCTGACACACCAGATATACCTGAAATATCGGTAATTTCATTGTCTGACAAGCTTAATTCAGAAAGCATAGGAAGATTAGCATTTTTAAGAGCTGACAAGTCGGCTATTTGATTGTCTACAACTCTCAAACTACTTAATTGCTCCAAATTCATGATTGGAGATATATCACTGATTTTATTGCTACTTAGGTCTAGAACCATGAGTGAGTTTTTGCCAGCCAAAGCTGAGATATCTGTAACTTGGTTGTATAGCAGGTTGACTTCTTCTAGGTTGTTGAGTTCAGCTAAAGGCGAAATGTCAGATATTTTATTTCTTCTTAATTCAACCGTATTCAACTGAGTTAAGCTAGTCATCGGGCTGAGGTCGGTGATATTATGATTTACTAGATACAGGCTGTATAGGTTAGTAGCCGCCTCTAGCCCTGTTAAGCTAGAAATTTTATCAGCCCCTTCGTTAATACTCATAATAGTCCATAGACTCTGCATTTCTTCATCGGTAACGTCGGTCGTCACATTACCCTTACCTAATTGCTGATTAATAGCTCGACGCAAATTTTCATCAGGGATATTAACCACTGTCGCCTGAGCATTTTTGTCTTCAGCTAGTGCCGAGACTGGCAGCAATGGGTGTTTCGACAGACTGAAAGCCGATAAGATCAAGCCTAGCGCTAGTAAGCCGACCACTAATCGCTTATTTAAACACAACCGCCATACCAAATCAAGCGTCTAGTTACGCTTGATATGATGGCAAAAAATATTTGCTTCGGCCGCCAAATTAGTTGGCAACAGCAATCTGGCTGACTTGAGGCAAGTAAACCACTGCGATTTTTTTGTAGTTTGTTTTGGACATGGGTCCACCCTTCGTTTTTATTACACACTTTTTATTGCACACTATTTTTAATAGTTAAACTAATTATATTTAATCAAAGCATAAGTGTCAAGCAGTTTTTTGAAAATTATAAACATTTATTTAGTTCTCGAGACATCGCTTGCTTCTCAGCCTCAGTCACCCATAAGTCATACTTGGACTTGACTTCGATCTGGCGCGAGACATACTCACAGCGAAAAGCTTTGTTCGGCGGCAGCCAAGTGGCCGCATCACCATCGCTTTTGGCTTGATTAGCCTGCCCTTCCACTGCCAAAAGGTTAAGCGGGTCGTTGTAAAACTCGATTCGCTTTGCATCATCCCATGCTTGCGCACCCTTTTGCCAAGCATCACTGACGGCCACCACATGATCAATTTGCACTGCCTGACTGGTCTCGGCGCCATATTGAAATTTTACCTGCTCGCCAGTGTAGGGGTCATTCAAAATACCAGCTCTGACTTTGCAATTTTCATCGACCACCACCTGACGCAAATCTCGCCGCAAGATCAAATTGCGAGTCGTACAGCCACCAGAAACTGCCCAGCCACCACCGAACAGCTCGCGATCATAACCAACTTTGGGCGCCCGACCTTTCACCGCCAAGCTATCTAATTTTGTCAGCGATTTGGCGTCAGGAACAAATTCACCCATATTCAAATCATACCGAGTAAATTCCAGCCAATCGCTCACAAACTGTCGCAAATTACCTAAATTACTACCGCCCCAAATCAACAATCCCGCCAACCCAGCTACGATCAGCAGACTCAAATTTTGACGGCGCCGAAGATAAACCTCAGTATTAACCATTAGAATTATTATATAATTAAAAATCTTTTTTGGCTAATTTTAAAGCTCAAACAACTGCTTGATCGAACCGTCACTAGTGACATCGGCCACCATAATTACCACTGAAAACTGAGGATATTTATGCAAAATTGTTTCAGCGGCCAATTTGAGTTTTGTTAGCTTTTGATGATTAATTGCTGCCAAACCGCCGCCAAAATCGGCATTTTTACGAGTTTTGACCTCAATTACAAAAATCTGCCGATCTTTTTTAGCTACAATATCAACCTCAAAACGATCAGTCCGCCAATTGCGCGCTAAAATCTCATAGCTCTGTTTCGCCAGATGATCAGCCACCAAGTCTTCGCCCTCGTCGCCAGTTTGTTTAGTCGTCTGAAGACTCGGCACAGGCTTTTTCGACTGAAGATTTATCATTTCTGACATCGGCTTAAAACAAGTGCGGTGCTGATCACACAAACCGTATTTATCGATCGCCTGCCGATGAAGCTTCGTGCCATAGCCAACGTGACGCTCAAAACCAAATTGACAATACGCCTCTTCCGCTGACAATTTCACCATAAATTCATCTCGAGATACTTTGGCCAAAATCGCCGCCGCTGAAACTGACGGCACCAGCAAATCGGCTTTCTTCAAAGTTGAAACCCGATGATCATCTAAAAAATCAATCGTTCCATCGATGATAATCTGCGTATTTGACAACTCTTCAGGCAAATCGGCAATCGACCGCCTAGCCGCCAATCGCAAAGCCTGACTTAATCCGATTTGATTGATTTCAGCCACCTCAACCCAGCCTAAACCCCACCAAACCGCCTGCTGTTTAATAACAATGGCCAACTTTTCTCGCTGTCGTTTGGTTAATTTCTTACTGTCGGTTAAGCCTTCGATCTTTGACTTTTGGTCATCCAACACCGCCGCCCCCATGACCAACGGCCCCGCCCACGATCCGCGACCAACCTCATCGATGCCGATAATCATCTACCAACCCTACGATCAAATCAACTAAATGAACTGCCAGCGCCCCCAAACTATTAGCTAGCAAATCATAGCTAGTATCAAAAATCATAATTTGTCGCTCTTGGTCTAAAATTAAATTCAATCCTAATTCTAATAACTCATTTAACACACCTAAACTGCTAGTCAGCGCAAAAATAGCCAACGCGTCGGCCAGCCAGCTCCGTTTCAAATCCAGAGCTTGCCGAATATACAGCCAAACAATTCCCGAAAAAATACCACCACCCACCAAGTGCTTCACGAAACTAAAATCACCTGGAAAAACCTCAAAACTCGGCAACCACCATGAGATCAGGTAAATGATTCCAGCCACTACCAACAGCCAACGCGATTTTGACTGCAAACTGAAACCTATTTTTCTCAACAAAAAAGGCACTCCGAAATAAGTAATAATCGGAGTGCCAATGATGATTCCAGCTAGAAGCGGATTCATCGATTAAATTCGGTATTTATTAGCCTTGAAAAATTTCTCAAGACCAGCTACGCTACGCTCGCCTAACTCACCTTTCTTGATTTTGCCGTTTTCAACATAGAAGAACTGTGGAGTGCCAAAACTTTTACCTTCATTGGCTTCAATTAGTTTATTGTCAACCAAGAATTGATAAATTTTCTCATAGCCAGCGTACTGATCGGAATCCTCTTTAGGCACACAATCATAACCAGCTTCTATTTTATAAATCAAATCTCGATTCTTATTTTTGCTTTCGTACTTACCAAGAAAGTCAGTCAAAACAGTTTCTAAGTTGTTACAATGTCCGCAATTGCGACAGCCAACATAAAACATTTGCTTTGAATTTTTAGCAGTTAATTTTGCAATCGCCTCATCATAATTCAAGGTCTTAAATGGTTGCTCTTGGTTGTCTTCACTATAGACAATCTCGTCTACTTTTTTGACTTGATTGTCATCAGCTGGTTTTGCTGATTTAAACCACATCACGCCGATGGCTAAAATTACAATCGCCACGATTGCGATGTTGATGTATTGAGCTTTTTGATCTTTGGTCATTGTTTTTTCCTTCTTTTTAGTTGCTAATTATTAATTATTTGCTTGGAGCAGCTGGGGTATTAACCGCTTCGTGATCAAATTGCACACTCTTCAATCGTTCACCCTTGCCTTTTCGGTCTCGCATGTACGAAATGTAATTACGACGAACTTTGGCTCGACGAACAATTTCAATCTTTTCGACTAGCGGACTATGAATCAAGAAACTTTTTTCTACGCCAACCCCTGAACTAGTTTTACGAACCATAATTCTGGCCGTCGAAGAATTTTTGTTACTAACTCGAATCACCACTCCCTCAAAAACCTGCAGACGCTCTTTGTCGCCTTCTTTGATTTTCTGGTGAACTTTGACACGATCACCACTTTGAACCTGCACTACTTGCGGTTTTTTCTGGGCGTCGTCAATCTTTTTGATTAAATCCATATTTTCCCTTTATTTTGTTTAATATCTATCAGACGAGTAGTATAACATAAAAAAATGATTTTTAAAAGGTTAAATTACACGATTAATTTCGGTCAAAGTGGTAATCCCCTCAAGCGCCATAATCGTAGCTTTCTCTGATAAAGTCAACATCCCACTCTTGCGAGCCTCCGATTCAATGACACTGACCTTCACATCACTACTGTCGCTGCTGATCGTTTTTTGGATGTTTTCATTGACGACTAACTGTTCCATAATCACCGCCCGTCCGCTATAACCGAATGGCGACTCCTTGGTCGGCATTGGTTTGTAGAGTTTCATGTCTTTCATCAAAGGTTGTTTTATATCATCAGGAACATATTGAAGCTGCTTAGTGATCCAATCACGCTCGGCTTTGGTGGGCTCATAAGCTTGACGATTGTCATCCAGCTTACGAATCAGCCGCTGAGCAATCACCAAACGTACTGCCGAAGAGAAAATTGGATTGGGACCAATCATATCCAGCAAACGCACAAAAGCTGCCGAAGTTGAATCAGCGTGAAAAGTCGCTAAAACCAAGTGACCAGTGATCGAAGCCTGAATTGCCGTCTTGGCAGTGTCAACATCTCGAATTTCCCCAACCATCACGACGTCAGGGTCAAGACGTAGCACCGAGCGCAAACCTTCAGCAAAATTTCCTCCCTCGGCTGTTTTGATCGGAATCTGAGTGATTCCTGAAACACTATACTCAACTGGATCCTCAAGGGTAATAATCTTCCGATCAAGCTCATTAAGCGCATTGATCATACTGTACAAAGTTGTCGATTTACCTGAACCAGTTGGGCCGACAACTAGCACTAACCCGCGCGGATGACTAATAATTTCATCGATTTCAGCCCGCTCTTTCTCGCCCAAGCCCAGTAAATCCAAATTCAAAAACGATTGATCAAAATTAAACAAACGCATAACTGAGTCAATACCATAGAGTGTCGGAATCATCTCAATACGCAAATTCAGCAAAAACGGACCGTCTTCTTTCTGGATTTCCATCCGCATGTTACCTGACTGCGGCTTGGTCGAGGCCGATGACAGCGACGCCCGACTTGATAGTTCACCGATGATAATTCGGTAGCGATCACGATCAACGTAAGCCACTGGGTGCAGAGCCCCATCAACTCGCATTCGAATCCGGATCTTGTCACGCATATTTTCAATGTGAATATCGCTAGCACCAAGTTTTTCGGCCTGAGTGATCAAAAAATCAAACAGTTCATCTGGCCGAACAGTGGACAGTGTATTTGAAACTTCATCAATCGTTTCACTATCACCAGCTTTAGCGATCTGAATATCTTCATATTTAATTTCTTTCAGCGGATTATAGCGCAACATAACTGCCCGATAACCATCTTCACTGACCAACAAAAATTGGGTTGCTTGACCATTCTGCTCAAATCTTTTCTTTAAAATAGCTAGAAAAGATTGCGGCGTCAGTGATGTCACGCCGAACTGAAATGGCGCCCTACCTTCACCAATCGACAACGGAATAATGTGATTCTGCTTCATCTCGTCAATCGACAAAATATCATGATATAACGGCAGGCTATTTTCCACTGGTCGCATATCAAAATAGCGAAAACCAAGCAACTCAGACCGCCGTTCGGTGGCTTTTTCGTTTAAATCACGCTGATCGCGTTTTGCTCGATCTTCATCCATAGAATCAATTATAGCAAAAAGCTTGCGGTTTGAGTAGTTTTAATTACTAAGTCGGTTTAAGTTGCTTTTTAGTGTTTTTTGTTCTTTAATTAAGTAATGGTAAAAATAAAACTACTGCTGCATAATATTCGCTCGATCCATAATGTCGGTTCGATCATGCGCACCGCTGATGGCTTTGGAGTTGAAGAGATAATTTTCTCAGGCTACACTCCATACCCTGCCCAAGACGATGACCGCCGCCTGCCGCACATTCGAGATAAAATCGACACCGCTCTGCACAAAACCGCTCTGGGGGCTGAAAAAATCGTAACCAATCGCTATATCGACGATTTAAACTCAGAAATTTTAAAACTCAAACAGTCAGGTTGGCAAATTATTGCCCTGGAACAAGCGCCAAACAGCATTAATTTACCAGACTTTAAACCACCAAAACAGCTTTGTTTGATCATTGGCGAGGAAGTCGACGGTATCAACCCAGAATTACTCAAGCAAGCCGATCAAATTATCGAAATTCCGATGGTCGGCCAAAAAGAATCGTTCAATGTTAGTATTGCCACTGGCGTTGCTTTATATCACCTGACACAAGTTACTTGACCGCCACACAATCAGCTGAGAATTTAGCTACCAGCTGATCCACCAAGCCATCGCCATTCAAATCAACTTTGAACGGCAGCTTCAATGCCGACTTATTGTGTTCGTCTAGCACCAAAATTACTGACTGATCACCTGGAAAAGCCTGACAAATATCCTTCAGTTCGACCAGCTCTTGCTGATCGTTGGGATTGATAATTTTGACATAAAGAATTGGATTTTTTGCGCTAGCTTGAGCGGTTTTCTTGTCTTCAGCCAGCGGATCGATTGGGCGGCGGGTTTCAGTTTGCTTGGTTTTAGCCTTTCGGCGAGCCTTGGCAGTTTGGACTTGATTTTCTTCAATAAACTTTTCGTAATCACCTTTCGGTGTGGTTTTCTTGCGCCAAGTTGGCTGGTAATCTTTGATAAATTCCTCAGTTAATTCAGTGATTGAATTGACGATCATCTTCGGATCGCTTGGGTTACCGTCCTTGTCGGTAGCGTTTATCCGCCCCTCAACTTCGACAATCATGTCAACTTTGAGCGATTCGCGAACTTCCTCATACATCCTCGGAAAAACAATTAAATCAATCGCTGCCGTTTTGCTTTCCAGCGCCACAAAAGCCATTTTATCGCCTTTTTTGGTCAAAATTTCTCGAATTCCAGTAATAGAACCACCTATTTTTAAGTTTTTCTTGTCGTGCAACTGAGTGATTTCACCAATGTTAACCGTTTGCTCCACCAAATAGCGCTCA
Organism: uncultured Candidatus Saccharibacteria bacterium; assembly: GCA_964388235.1. Lineage (GTDB taxonomy): Bacteria > Patescibacteriota > Saccharimonadia > Saccharimonadales > Saccharimonadaceae > CAYLXN01. The sequence continues at coordinate 19,498 of CAYLXN010000008.1, read as the reverse complement.
AAATTATCCAGCGGATGCGAACTGATGTACAGGCCTAATAATTCCCGCTCCCATAGTAATAATTCTTTGGTCGTGACAGGCACTGGATTAGACTCCAGCTCCAACTCTGAAGTTCCGTCAGCCAAATTTCCGAACAAATCAGTTTGTCCAGTCGCCATATCTTTAGATTTGCGCGACATAAAAGCTTGAATTTTCTCTAAATTATGCAAAATATCACTCCGCTCCGAAAATTCATCAAAAGCACCAGTTTTAGTCAACGATTCCCAAGCTTTTTTGTTAAATTTTGACCCCGCCATTCGCTTAGCAAAGTCAACCAAACTAGTGAAAGGGCCGTTAGTTTTTCGCTCTTCCTCGACTTCTTCAACAATCGACTCACCAACACCTTTTACTGCCGACAAACCAAATCGCACATGCCCCGTCTCAGGCACGATTGCAAAATCCATATAACTTTCGTTGATACTCGGCGCCAAAACTTTAATATCCATATACTGACACTCGGCAATTTGAATCGCCAGCCGATCGGTGTCGTCCTTATCACTAGTCATCAGCGCCGCCATGAAAGCACTCGGATAATGTGCCTTCAAATAGGCCGTCCAGTAAGCAATCAAGCCATAACAAGCCGCGTGCGACTTATTAAAACAGTAATTAGCAAACTCTTGCAGCTGATCCCAAAATTTTTCGATTGTTTGTTGCGAAATGTCACTGTTTTTGAGCGCCCCTTCGATCAGCTGCGGCTTAATTTCAGCCATCAAATCGAGCTTCTTCTTACCAACCGCTTTACGCAAATTATCAGCCTGACCGCCAGTAAAGCCAGCCAAATCTTTAGAAATCTGCATAAACTGCTCCTGATAAACCAAAATTCCGTAGGTGTTTTTAAGCGCTGCTTCCATTTTTGGATGCAGATAGGTAATTTTTTCCTCGCCATGTTTACGCTTAATAAACGAATCGATAAACTGCATTGGACCTGGGCGATAGAGCGCCACCATAGCGATAATATCTTCAAATTTCTCCGGATGAAGTTCGCGCAAATATTTTTTCATGCCAGCCGATTCCAGCTGAAACACCCCAGTCGTATCGCCACGCTGAAACAATTTGTAAGTATCTTCATCGTCAAGCGGCAAATCGGCCATCACAATATCACGCTTATATACTTTACGGATAATTCGCAGGGCGTTGTTGATAATCGACAAGTTCGACAAGCCCAAAAAATCCATTTTCAGCAAGCCCAATTCTTCAACGCTGCCCATTGGAAATTGAGTGGCGACCACACCCTTTTGAGCTCGCTCCAGTGGCAAATAACCAACCAAATCTTCAGGCGCAATCACCACCCCACAAGCGTGAACGCCATGCGAACGGATTGTCCCCTCCAACCGAACTGCAAAATCTAAAATCTGCTTCGATTGCGGATTTTCTTTGTATTCTTTTGATAAATCAGGATCTTCCTTAATACTGACTTTAAGCGGAATGTGTCGACCTTGCAATGCCGACGGCACCATTTTGCTCAAGCGATCAGCTTCGACATACGGCACTTCCAGCACTCGAGCCACATCACGAACCGATTGACGAGCCGCCATTTTACCAAACGTGACAATATTAGCCACTCGGCCATCACCATATTTTTCGACGCAATATTGAACCACTTCGTCCCGTCGATCATCCTGAATATCAATGTCAATATCCGGCATACTGATACGGTCAGGATTCAAAAATCGCTCAAACAGCAAGTCATATTCCAGCGGATCAAGGTCAGTAATCGACAAACAATAGGCCACAATTGCCCCCGCCGCCGAACCACGACCTGGCCCAAAGACAATTCCCTGATCTTTACCCCAATTAATAAAATCCTGGACAATCAGAAAATAGCCATTGTAACCCATACGATCAATCACACCCAGCTCAAAATCAAGCCGTTCGTTGATATCCGCCGACAACTTAGACCTAGCTTCATCGATCGACAGCGGTTTTTTATCAAATTCTTCTTTGGTCATATCACCATAACGAATCATCGCCCCACGATAAACCAACTGATCAAGATAAGTTTTAAGCGTTTCGCCCTCTGGCACTGGATAATCAGGGATCAAAATACCGCCCAGATCCAACTCGACCTGACAGCGGTCGGCGATTCGCTTGCTGTTTTTAACTGCCTCAGGAAATTCACCGCCCCAACGATCAATAATATCTTGTGGATCAGTCAAATAAAGCTCAAATTCCTTAAGCGACATTCGCCGCTCATCGCTCAAAAAAGCACCCGTACCAACACATAGCAAAATTTCATGCACTTGGCGATCTTCCAAATTCAAATAATGCCCATCGCAAGTCACCACCAGCGGCAAATCGAGCTCTTTTGACAGTTTGATCAGACCTTCATTGGCAATTCGCTGATTTTCATACGGCGCTGGCGATTTGGGATGACCGTGATCTTGCATCTCCAGATAAAACCGATCACCAAAAACCGAATAGTACCATTTAGCCAGCTTTTTGGCAGCTTCATAATTACCATTGATTAATTTTTGGGCAATTTCACCCGAGCTACAGCCACTCAGACAGATCACACCTTCAGAGTATTTTTCTAACAATTCATGATCAACTCGTGGCTTGTAATAATACCCCTCGAGATTGGCTTTGGTCGACAGCATCATCAAATTTTGATAGCCAACATTATTCATCGCTAGCAACGTCAAATGATAGCGCTTTTTGTCAATTGCTGGATCACGATCATGCCGCGAACGTTCGGCAACATAAGTTTCGATCCCCATGATTGGCTTGATTCCCTCACCTTGCGCAGTCTTGTAAACATCAATTAGCCCTGACATCGTGCCGTGATCAGTTACCGCTACCGCTTCCATGCCAAACTCTTTGGTTTTCGCCACCAATTCATCAACCTTAGTTAACCCATCCAGCAAGCTGTAATGAGTGTGATTATGCAAATGCACAAAGTCAGCAGGCTTCAGGTCTGCCATCAGGCTAGGATTTCCTTCTCAATCATTAGCTCTATTATAGCTTAAATCGTGATGATTTTGAATCAATTGTTGTGGAAATTATTTAACATATTTCATAACTTCGCGCACAAAATCACCAATCAGTGGAAACCAATCCACCACATTGCCTAGCAGCCACAAAACCACTGCTAAAACGATCGTCCCACCGAGCGCGCTACCCAAGCCAAACGACACCCCGCGCCAAAAATTAAACTTGATCAACTTGTAACGCTTAGCATAAACCGATTCAACTAAATCATCGATAATTTGCTGCTCTTGTTGCTTGTTTTTTAACCGCTGCTTTTGAGCTTCCATATAAGCCTTGGCGTGATCTTGAGAATCAAGCCGCTTCTTGGTTTGATCGACCGAGCGCCGAACTGATTGATCATTTTTCTTCATAATTAAACTATAGCACATCTGACCATCAAAATTAAAACCACCCGCAAGGAGTGGTTTTAAAATTAGCAAAAATTGGGTTATTTAAGCTTCTTTTTGGCTTCGGTGGCAACTTTGTCAGCTTGTTTGTCAGCCTTGTCACTCAACTCATGAAAACCTTTGCGCGCCTTCTCGATTTGAGTGACTGTCTTAGCCTTGACGTCATCAGCCATATTTTGCGCTTCACCAGCCAGTTCGTTACCTTTAGTCTTAGCTTCTTTAGCTAACTGATCAGCTTTTTTCTTTGCATCTTGTCGCATTTCTTTGCCGCTTTTTGGAGCAGTGAAAATTCCAGCTACCGCACCAACCGCTGCGCCCAATAGAGCTCCTAGAACAAATGTACCTTTATTTTTTGACATATTTTCTTCCCTTTCTACTTAGATTTTACTTTTTTGATGATATCGATAATAAATTTACCCACAAAAACCGGTGAAGATAGTTTGGCAAAATTTGCCATCGTCTCACCAATACCTACCGAAGTAGTTTCGACTTGATCAGCCACGGTTTTGATTCTTTTGATTAATTTAATCAAGTAGGCGACTAATACGATCGCGATTACTAAAAATATAGTTAGAACTACCGATAAGATGATGATTAAAATTGTCGCTGCGTCGTTCAAACCTAGAACTCCTTTCGCTTAATCAATTATTATTTATAATTCTAGCATATATTTTAATTTTAGTCTAATCTTTTGTGCAAAAATTTCTGCAATGACTCAGAATATTTTGGATTTTCAAGCGCCATATCGATAACCGCACAGATATATTTGAACTGATCGCCCGTGTCGTGCCAGACACCATCAATTACTCGACCGTAGACTTCATCGGTCGAAATAAGCTCGTGGATACTGTCAATTAGGCTAATTTCGCCGTTTTTGCCAACTTTTTCTTGCTCAATAATCGGCATGATGTTCGGTGTCAACAAATACCCACCAACCGAAGCGGTAGTGCTGTCAGTATTTTCAGGGCCAGGCTTTTCCTTCAGATCGGTAATTTTCAGGACTCGGCCAGCATTCACATCGACCTTTTCGCCTTCAGCCATGCCGTATTTATCTGAATCTTCATGGTCAATTTTCACTAGTGAAATCACCGATTTACCAGTCTGATTGTAAGTGTCTAATAATTGCTGCGCTCGTGGCACGTCGGAACGGAAAAAATCATCAGCGAAGAACACGAAAAACGGCTCGTTGTCTTTGATTAAATGCCGCGCGTTGAGCACTGGTCGAGCGTTACCTTTTGGCTCGCCTTTTTGACGAATATAAGTGAAGTTAGCCATTTCAGCAATTTTCTGAATTTGGTCGGCCTTACTGTCTTTGCCGGCCTCGCGCAGTTGACTCTCAAGCTCATACGATCGATCAAAATGATCTTCAATCGCTCGCTTAGTCGCACCAGTAACAATAATAATCTCTTCAACGCCAGCCGCGACCACCTCTTCAACGATTAGCTGAATCACCGGCTTGTCAATGATCGGCAACATTTCTTTGGGCATCGATTTAGTCTGCGGCAAAAATCGCGTCCCTAAGCCAGCGGCACAAATGATGGCTCGAGTTGGTTGTGGGTATTGTGTCATTTATTCTCCTTTTAACTTAGTTTGTAAAATTTGTTGAACTAATTGCGGGTTGGCTTGACCTTTGGATTGCTTCATCACCTGACCAACTACAAAGCCAAGCGCCTTAGGGTTGCCATTTTTGACGTCCTCAAGAGCTTTTTGGCCAGCTTCGGTCGCCAGCACTACCTCAACTAGCTTTTCAATGGCGGAATTATCACTGACCTGCAGTAACTTCTTCTGCTCGGCAATTTTAAGCGGTTTAGCCTGAGTGGTTAGCATCTCCAAAAGCACCAATTTAGCATTGGTCGAACTGAGTTTGTCGTCATTTACTAATTGACTTAACTCAATAATGTTTTGCAAATTTGGTTGCTGACTTAATTTGACTGACTTATCCTCAATCACGCTAGCGATCCAGTTAGCGACCAATTTAGCTGCCTTATTGCCAGCTTGTTTTTTAACCGTAGTCACGGTTTTAGCCCAGTCTGGATCCGTCAACAGCACTTCTTCCACCGACAAATCAAAGCCTAAGTCACTCCAATCTTGACGATAAGCTGGCGGCAACAAATCCATATCGGCTTGCATCTGCTTAATATCATCCTCAGTCAAAACCACTGGCGGGATATCTGGATCAGGCATATAGCGATAATCTTGAGCCTCTTCTTTTGATCGCTGCGAAAAAGTCTTCTGTTTGGCCTCATCAAAACCGCGAGTCTCCTGCACCACCTGTTCGCCAGCTTCCAGTAGATCAACTTGGCGTTCAAATTCAAACTGAGCTGCCCGCTCAACACTTCGGAAAGAGTTGAGATTTTTAACCTCAGCCCGCTTGCCTAATTCGTCCGCACCAATTTCCGCCACCGAAATATTAACATCAAACCGCATATTTCCCTGATACAAATCGCCCTGCGTCACGCCACTGAAAATCATCAATCGATGTAACTCTTCAGCAAAAGCTCGAGCCTGAGCCGCCGAATGAATATCAGGCATAGTCACAATTTCAATCAGCGGCGTCCCCGATCGATTTAAATCAACAAAACTACTCGTCAAGCCGTGAGTTAATTTGCCAGCGTCCTCCTCAAGATGGGCGTGTTCAATCCTGACTGCAAAAGTTTCGCCCTCTAGTTCAACTTCGACTTTACCGGGACCAATAATTGGCTGATAAAATTGCGACGTCTGATAACCTTTTGGTAAATCTGGATAAAAATAATGCTTGCGATCAAACCGACTGATTTTATTAATAGCCGAACCAAGGGCTTTACCGGCTCGTACCGCCAAAACAATTGCTTGCTTATTCAACACTGGCAACATACCAGGCAGCGCCCAGTCGATGTGATTGGTGGCGGCGTTAGGCGCCTGATCTCGAGCGTCATTCGACGCTGTAGAGAATAATTTAGTCTTGGTGTCAAGCTGAACGTGACACTCGATACCAATCGTCATCTCATATTTATCATAAACCGACATCTAAATCGCCCCCAAATCTTTTAAAGCCTGCTTAAACCGACTCAACGCCGAGCGTGTTTGTTCGAAAGTCAACTCCACGTCAACTTCATGGGCAATTTTGTTTCGCAATTTGTGTGCTTGCCAAACGCCGTTGAGGTTAGAAAAGTGATTTTTATAATTTTTCATCCGCTCGCCCATCGTCGAACCAGCCACGCCTAGTTCCTCTAAAGCCCGCCCCAGTAATTTGTCAGCATTCAAAACCACCCATTGATAAGAATCTTGATCCTCTCGAGTGAATTTGTTTTCAATTTTTAACCAATCTGATTGATATTTTTCGCGATCCAGTCGCTTGATGAAAGACCGATTTTTCGTAATTGCCGCAAAAACCACGACAGCGATTATCAGTACTACGCCCAGAAAAATCAATAAACCTGAATCCATTATTTACCTCCTTGTCGGTACGTTTCTAACTGCTTAGCTAGCGCTAACATTTTTGCATCTGATCTAATTGAGCCAATAATCTGTAATCCAACTGGCAAGCCATCAGTCGTCGGATCAACTGGTAAACTCATTGCCGGCAAACCAGCCATGCTAGCTGGTGTCGTCAAAACATCAGACATGTACATTTTGATCAAATCATGCGAGTGTTCGCCAATCGTAAACGCCGTTTCTGGCACCACTGGTCCGACCAAATAATCGTAATCTTTGAATAATTGGTCAAATTTGTTAATTAACAACGTCCTAACTTTTTGCGCTTGAAGATAATAAGCATCAAAATAGCCACTTGATAGCACGTAGCTACCAATCATGATTCGGCGCTTGTTTTCAGTCTCAAAACCTTCAGCACGACTCATCTGATAGAGCTGATCCAAATCTTTAGCCGCTGGATGTTGGCGACCATAGCGAACACCATCAAATCGAGCTAAATTACTCGATAATTCAGCTGGCACCACGATATAATAAATCGCCAAAGCATGCTCCGCTTCAGGAAAATCCACTTCCTCAACTTGGTGTCCTAGCTGCTTTAATTGATCAATTGCCGCCCGAATACTAGCCTCAACCTCTGAGTCAAGATTATTCATAAACTGTTTAATTACCCCGATCTTGGTTGGAGTTTTCAGTTCAACCGGCTGATACTCACTAGCGTAAGTATTCATGTCTTTATTATCTTGACCAGCTAAAACCGCCAATACTTTTTCAGCGTCTTCGGTTGATTTAGCAAAACAACCCATCACGTCGGTACTCGACGCCATCGCAAACACCCCAAATCGGCTGACCAACCCGTAACTCGGTTTAATACCGACCACGCCATTGAAACTAGCTGGTTGACGAATCGAACCGCCAGTGTCTGAGCCAAGAGCAACTGGTGCAATATCCAGCGCTACCCCGACTGCCGAGCCGCCGCTCGAACCACCAGCCACTCGCTCGGTATCAACTGCGTTTTTAGTCACCCCAAAAGCCGAATTTTCAGTTGAGCCGCCATGAGCAAAAGCGTCAAGATTGGCTTTGCCGATAGCAATTGCCCCAGCCTGTTCCATTCGCTCGACAACTTCCGCCTGAATCGGCGCCTCAAAATTCTCAAAAAACCGACTCGCAGCGGTAGTCGGACCGCCAAAAGCCAGCATATTATCCTTGACAATAAACGGCACGCCCGCCAAAACGCCAACCGGCTCACCAGCTTTGTTTTGCTGATCGATTTCTGCCGCTCGCTGTAGAGCTCGCTCTCGAGTGATGTTGATAAAAATATTATAATCTGGGTTTAATTTTTCAGCTTTGTCAAGTGCTTCGGTTGCGAACTCGAAGGCAGTTTTTTGCCCAGATTTAACTAATTTGGTAATTTTTTCAATTTCTGACATCAGAGCACCTTCGGAACTTTAATTTGTTGATCTTGAGTTTTGGCTGGCAAATCTAACAATTGCTCAGGCTTAACTGGCTCTTCAACCAACTCATCCTCTCGCCAAACATTTTGCAAGTCACCAATCTGATAAGTCGGCTCAACCCCCTCTGTATCAACCGCTGATAATTGCTGAACATAGCCTAAAATCTTACTTAGATCTTGCCTCAAACCTTCGGCTTCTTGGTCTTCGATAGTTAAATTACTCAGTTTTGCTAGATGCGCTAGCTGTTGTTTTGAGATTTCTGTCATGCAGATATTATATCATGTTTTATTTTGATCAGCTAAAGCCAGCTGCTCGGCACAAAAAACGCAGTCATTTTGCTTACCATAGCAACCTAATGTCAAATAAAAAACCGACCAAAAGGTCGGTTTTTAAGTTTAATGGTTATGCTCGGGAGTTAACATAAACTCCCTACAAGCAGAACAAAATTGCTCTGCTTGCACTTTAACGGGCACAGGGATGGCGATGATTCCATCACCAGTCCCTATCTCTCCTCTTGCCGCCGCAAGACTGCCGACGGCAATGATTTGCTGATGATAAACATCAGCTAAATCTTCGCTAAACTCAAGGCCGCAGGCCTTGAAATTAGCGAGAGGAGCAGCAGCCAGCGCATCAGGGAAATTTCGCCCTGATACAACAACTACTTTCGCCGCTGGTGCGGCGATGAAGTAGTTGGAGACTGCTCTCGCAGTCTCATATCGATTAGCTCCCGCTAATCGAATATAGCTGCCACCAAGAGTGGAAGCTGCTTTATGGCTGATTGCAGCTTCCCCTCCGACAACAAATATCTCTGCTGCCTCTCGGCGGACAGCTTCCAGAGTTTCCTCTGGAATGCTGTCTGGCCTTGTTAAGACCAGCAGAGCTTTTCTGCCACCTTCGCTAACCGCGTGGTTAGCGTTAGCGACAGCTCCAGCAGCCAGCGCATCAGGGAAATTTATTCCTGATACAACTAAAGCTGCCTTATCTGTCATCCCACCAGCATGGCGGATAACCGCCATGTTGGTAGCGTAGCGGTTGGCTCCCGCTAGGCGCTCTACCTGCATCTCTGCAGGTAGAGAGGCGACAACCTCTTCCGAAACTGCTGCTTCTCCACCTACTACGATCACTTTCTTGATCGTAGTAGATTCAGTCAAGAAACTCTTGACTGAATCTGGGAGGCTATTCTTCTTTGTAAGAAGAACAGGAGCTCCTAGGTTAGAGGCAGAAAGCGCATCGGCGAAGTTTTCGCCTGACGCTAGCACGACAGTGCTAGCGTCAACGCCTTCTTCTGCTAACAGATTTGCCACTAAGACACTAGTGGCAAATCTGTCTTTGCCGACAATTCCTAGATAACTCTGGTACTCTTCACCAGAGTCTTCGTCAACAGAATGGGTATATTCATAATACCCATTTGCTTCCTCAGGCATATCTTCTGAAGAAGCGAAAACATCCGTTGCGGTAATAGCAAAAAGCACTACTACCATTAAAGCAATAACCATTAATTTAAAAGTACTTCTTTTTTTCATTTTTATTCCTCCTTTGATTTTTTATTTATTTTTAAAAAAATGAAACGAATATGCTCTAATTATAACATACTAAATAAATATTGTCAATAGTACTATAACACTTCATAATTTTTAGTTACAAAACCACAGCACTAAGCCTAGACAATTGTCAGCTTGATTTGCTCTGAAACAAAGGCGACCAGTCGATCAACCAGTTGATTTGCTTCGTTAGCCGACAAGGTTTTTTGATAATCATAAATTGTCAATCGCAGCGTGATTCGCTTTGGCGAGTCGACATCGATTTGATAAATATCAACTGGCTTGAAGTCAATTTGCTGTTCAGCTGGGTCAAGCGACTGACAAAAATCAGCAATCGGCTTGATTAAATCGTGAAAATTGACATCACTTGCCACTTCAAAACAGATATCTCGCTCAACCTTCGGATAGCGGCTCAATGGCCGATAATTAAACCGCGAAACCTGGCTCGACAGCTCAAATAATTTTGCCAAATTGATTTCTATGCCAGCACAAAAAGTCGGCAATTTGAAATTCTTGATCACCGATTGCTTAAATTCGCCCAACCAAGCCACAACTTGACCATCAATCGACACTTCCGCTGCTCGCTTCGGCTCAAACATCACCTGCCGATAATCGGTCGACGGCGACAACGGCTGATATTCAAACTGCAAATTCAAGGCTTCGGCCAGCAAATCGAGATATTTTTTCGCCTGATAATAAGCGGTTTGGTTTGAGTTTTTGTCAGCTACCACCAAGCCCAAGTTATAGTTTTCAACTGGCACTTTTTCGTCGGTCAAGCCAGCCTTTTTCGGATGAACTTTATTAAGCTCATAAAGCGCAAATTGATCGAAACCGGCTTTGATATTAGCATGAATTTTGGTCAATAGACTCGGCACTAAGCTCTGACGATAAAATTGCAATTCCGGACTGAGCGAATTGACAATTCGATATGAATTGGCGACCGACTGCCCAGCGGCTTCAAGCGTTTTTTGATCGACAAAACTGTAAGTCAAAACCTGATTGGCGCCGTATTTAGTCAACAAATTGCTAATTTCTTGACGAAAAACATCGAACTGACTCGGGAACACCGCCGTCAGATTACGTTTTGGCATATTAATTGGCAAATTATCATAGCCCGACAAACGACCAATTTCCTCAATCACATCGGCTGGAATGTTGATATCTTGCCGCCAAAACGGCACCGTGACTGACAGCGATTCCGCGTCAATTTTGACTTCAAATTCAGTTGCCTGCAGTGTCTTTTTGATGTCATTAATTTTAAACTCGGCGCCCAGCAAACGATTAACACTTTCTAGGTTCAGTTTAACGTTTTTTGGTCGCGATTTGTCGGCCACAAAAGTCGAAACCTGATACCGCTGACTAGCACCATCCAAATCTAAAATTTCGTCAATTGCTAGCGCCAAAGCTGGATCAGTCAAGCACGGCGGCTGACCTTTAGTGAAGCGAGTAACAGCTTCGGAAAAGATCCCGTGGCGCATCTGAGTCGAGCGCAATTTATATAAATCAAAAGTGGCCGATTCGATCAACACTTTTTCGGTCATCTTGTCAATCGCCGTCGAAGCGCCACCCATCGCACCAGCCAAAGCAATTGGCGTTTTACCAGCACAAATCACAATATCGTCAGTCGATAGCTCAATCGTTCGCTGATCAAGTAGCGTCAGCTGCTCACCTTTTTTAGCTAGCCGAATTTGGATTTCAACATCATCAAGCCCTTGGTCTTTGCAAATCCGAGCCACTTTATCGTAATCAAAAGTGTGTAGCGGCTGAGCCGTCAGCAACATCACCCAGTTCGAAATATCAACTAACGGACTCAGCGGTCGGACACCAGTTCGCGCTAAATAAGTTTTTTCAAGATCGGTTAGGCCGGTCGCCTCTTTGACATTAACCAGCGCCGCAACTTGGTATTTTGGACAGATTTCAGCCTCAGGAACGGTGATTTTAACCTCACCCTCGCCAGTTTTGAAAAATTTATCAGCGATTAACCACTCGGGCGACTTAAACGGCACGCCCAAAACCCCTGCCACTTCGCGCGCAAAGCCAATAATTCCAAAACAATCTGGTCGGTTAGTCAACGACTTATTCTCAATGTCCAGTAAATAATCATCTAACTCAAAGATTTCAGTTAGCGGCCTACCAGGCTTAATTTTTGGATCAATTTCTAAAATACCATCTGATTCATCGCTCAAGTCCAGCTCTTTAGCACTGGCAATCATGCCATAACTAGTTACGCCCATGATTTGGCGCTCATCGAGCACAAATGGCTCAGCCGAACCATAAGTTGCTGGCACAGTTGATTTTGGTGGCAACCAGACGACTTTTTGGCCAACTCGCACGTTCGGAGCGCCACAAATTACCCTCACTAAGCCATCAGCCGTTCGCCGAACTGACACTTTGCCGCCGTCATCGATTCCCAGCAAATGCAAATGGTCCGAGCCGTCAACTTCGGCAACCGATTTAATCTCAACTACGATTGCGTCTTTGTACTTTTCGCCAAGATCGATTACTTGCTCAATTTCAACTAATTTCGCACCAATTTCGCGGGTCAAAGTTTCGATGTCAACTTTAATGTCGACATATTTTTTTAGCCAGTTTACTGAAATAATCATACAAATTTCCTCAAAAAGTTAAGTTTTGCCGCTTCAAAATGCCGGACGTCATCGATGCCATATTTAAGCATCACCAAGCGGTCAATGCCGCCGCCCCACGCAAAGCCGGAATAGCGCTTCGGATCAATGCCTGCCATTTCTAGCACATTCGGATGAATCATGCCGCAACCCATCATTTCCAACCAATCACCCGGCTTACCGCCTAAACTGGCTGGTCGTTCAATCAAAAATTCCAAACCTGGCTCCACAAACGGAAAATAAGCTGGTTGAGTTTTAATCGCCAAATCTTGTTGATAATAACTGTCAAAAAACTCCTTCAGCACGCTAATCATATGACTCAAGCCAATATTTTCGGCCACATAAACGCCCTCGCACTGATAAAAAGTATGCTCATGCGTCGCATCAACATCTTCATTGCGAAACACCCGACCATAGCTGACCGTCGCAATCGCTTCACCACGCGCTAGCTTATCCAAACCAGCCTGCAAAATCCGATACTGCATGGTCGAAGTGTGAGCTGGTGGAATCAAACCCTCCTCGGTTCGAAAAGTATCATAATCATCACGAGCTGGATGGTCGGCTGGAAAATTAAGCGACGTAAACATATGAAAATCATCATCAATTTGTCGTGACTCAACCGCCTCAAAACCCATCCGGGTATAAATATCAACCACTTGCTCAAGCTCGGTCATCAGCGGGTGGCGACTGCCAAATTCAGCTGGTAAAACTTCAGGAAAAGTTTGATTGACATCGGTTGGTGCAGTTACATCAATTGGCCTAATATCGACTTGAGCGAGCTCGTCTTGACGATCGATGATAGCAATTTCAAGCGCCGATTTTAGCTGATTGATCCGCTGGCCAAAGGCCGCCCGTTCGCTCGGATCGAGCTTCGGAATTTGACCATAAAGTTGCTTCAATGCTGGGTCTTTAAGTACTGCTTCAGGCTGCTTCGACTGACTAATTTGATTTAATAATTGCTGCTTTAACGTCTCTAAATCCATAATTAACTTCCACTTACATAGGCAAAAACAATAGCGCCGATAATTATTAATAAGAAGATAATTACTCCAGCTCGACCCGAGCTCGACGCGGTGTCGCTCAAATCATCATAATTCATAACTACTGGCCGCTCGCTGTCGTCTTGAGCTTGACGACGTTGGCGCAAATTAGCCGTCACTTGTCGTTGCAAGTCCGTTTCTCCATCTTGTTTTTGCATTATTAATCCCATGCAATTAATTATAACATCAATTACCCACTAAAACGGATTTATGGTATAATTTTGAAAGATTAAGCTTCATTTTAGTTTTAGTAATTAAAATGACTTAACTAATAAATCGTTAATAAAAAAGGAGTTTTATGGCCAATAAAAAAACTAAGCCAAAGACCAAGTCACGGTCAACAACCAAGTCGACTAGCCCCGCTACTTCGACAAAAACCACTACAGTTACTCGAGTAGTTTCTGGCAACAACACAAAACAACTAACCCTAAAAGAAGAAATTTTCAGCGAGGCTAGCTTAAGCAATGCATTTATCGAATTAGTCGGTGCTTTCGCTTTAACCGCTTTGTTTCTATCGATCACCATGTCGGCTACCGGCTTTGGTTTTGTAGCAGCAAACGGTCAATTTGCCTTGATTCTTTTTGCAATTGGCAGTTTGGCTATTTACACTGCACTAAAAGGACTATTCAATCCAATCTTTTCAGTCCTAGCAGCCCTACTGAAAAAAATCACTCCAGCTCGAGCTTTTGTCCAAATCGTAGCTCAAGTATTGGGGGCTATGCTGGCTTTCATCTTGCTAAATGCAGCCACCAGCCAAGTTACTAAAGCGGAAATTACTCCCGAAATGATTGAGCAGTACGGCGGTCAAGAAGCTGTACAGCAGATGCTTGATGAGCAATATCCTTCAACCCTAAAGTTGCGATTGCCACAAAAAACCGAAACCAAAGAAGATGGCAAAACCGAAACTATATTCAACCAAGACAAAGCCAAGTCACTGCTAGTAATTGAATTTGCTGGCGCTATGATCCTAGCCTTCTTGGTTTCAGGCTACCTAGCTGATCCTAAGAAAAACCCAGCCATTCGTGGCGCCGTTTATGGCTTAGGCACTACAGCAGCAATTTTGGTAACCACTCAATTAGCAACCTTTATCACCTTTGACCAACTTACATCTGGCGGCAAAACAGCCTTTTCGATCCTCAATCCAGCTATGATGGCCGCTCTAAGCCCAGATTGGAACAATTGGGGTTGGGTAATCGCAATTTACGCAGCTGCACCACTAGCTGGCGCAATCGTCGGTGGTTTCATTTACAAAATCACTAACCGATTGGCTCGAAAAGCTTAATTAGCGAAACCAATCACAATCTAAATATGACCACCGATCGGTGGTCATATTTTTGTTATCGCTAAATTTTAATCAACAATCGGCCGATCAATGATTTCTGGCAATACATCTGAGTTTTGATCAGCGATCGCCACGACGTCTTTATTGATCTTACCTAATTCTTTGTACGAATTATTATAATGATTAACTGTTGTTGACAATGATTTACCCATTTTAGTTAGTAAACTATCAAAGTTTTTAATATGAACCCCCAACTTACCAACTTGAATTTGAATCTGCTTAGCTTGCTTTTCAATTTGCAAACTTCTCAAACCCTGCAACACTGTTTGCAAATAGGCCATAAAACTAGTCGGACTGACGATAATCACGTGTTTATCTCGAAAAGCATATTCAACCAAATCCCGCTCCGATCCAGCCGAACCGACTTTATTGTTCAGCAAATCATAATATAACGACTCACTAGGAATAAACATAAACGCAAACTCCATCGTGTTTTCAGCTGGTCGAATGTATTTGCTAGTTTCATCAATTCTAGTTTTCAAATCATTCCGCACCGCCGCTAATAGCTTGGTTTTGGTTGCCTGATCAGTAACTTCAATCAAGCGATTATAATTTTCGAGACTAAATTTGCTATCAATCGGCAGAACTTGCTTGCCATCCAAAAAAACCACCGCATCCACCGCCTCACCATTTTTAAAGCGATACTGCATCTGATATTGGCTGGGCGACAAGACATTATCCAGAACATTTTCTAGATAATATTCACCAAACACACCGCGCTGTTTAGGGTTTTGCAGCACATTTTGCAAGGTTTTCAGCTCATCCGCTACGCTAACTACTCGAGCGTTGGTTTCATCTAGCTTTGTCAGTCGATTCGTGACATCGGCAATTAACTTGGAACTCTGAACCAGCTGCCTTTGCACTGATTGATTCATTTCGTTGCCGCTACGCTCCAGTTTTTCCGTCACTGACAAATTAGACTGACTGACCGAATCTTTAAGTTTATCAATTCGCCCGCTCAAACTATCAAGATCGGTTTTCAAAAAATTAAGAACCTCGAGATTGTCATTCTTGTCATTGTTTAAAGTTAATTGCTTGATCAGATTTTGAAAATACAAAACCACCACCAACAAACCAATTATCAGTATCGCAATCGCGATTATCAACGCCGTTTCCACACTACACCACCCTTTCTTATTACTTAAAAATTAATCAGCACAAATACAATCGCTGCCGCCGTCACTACTGTTAGAATTAATGACAGCAACCAACTGCGCAAGCCGCTCAGCCAATGAAATAGTGACAAAACCGTCGCCGACATAAACGCATAGACTAAAATTCGCCAGCCAAGACCAGCCTCATAGCTCAAGTGAAATACCCACATGACCGCCAAGTAAGCCAGCGCCACCACGATCGAACGCTGAACACCAAAACCAATCATTGTGATTAGACTAATAATTGCCAAGACGATTAAACTGATTCGAGTGACGACTATCGGGTTCATTTGGCAAACTGAACTGAAATAATTGCAAGTAATGTACGAAATCAGCGGAAAAGATACCGCCAACAGCGCCCCTAAAACCACGCCCAAAACCAGCACTTTCCAGAACTGCCGGACTGGTATCGCAAAAAAATTATTGTAATCGTTATCGATCTGTAGTTCAATCGTTGACATATCTATCCTTCTCCCAACCGTTACTTTTTCTAATTATATCATATTTCAACAAAAAAGCAGATAGTTTTGCTATCTGCTTTCGATTTGATAATGTTTTTGCTTTATTTAATGTCAGTTAGCTTGAGACAGCGTTTTTTCAGCCCCAGATCAAGTTCAATCCAATCGTTAGCTTTTTTGCCAACTAGCTGCTGGCCCAACGGACTCTCGACCGAAATCCGACCTTGGCTAGGATTGGCTTCAAGGCTTTCAACTATCTGGTATTCGCTCTTGCGACCAGTCGCCTTGTCAATCAGCTCGACTACTGACCCCATCATCACTTCAACAGCATTTTGAGTTCGTGGCAAAATTTTCGCCCGCCGCAAATAGAGCTGCTTTTCGGTAATTTCTTGATCAATTGAATTGAGGCGATCAAGATATTCATTTCTAGCATAAGAATGATCGCGATTATCTTTTTTATCCAAACTTCGAATGTCGCTCTCGATATTTTTCCGATCTTGACGCAGTTGAGCGACGTCTTTTTTGAGCTTTTTGAAGCCCTTTTTAGTCAAATAGATTGTGTTAGCAGTAATTTTCATTGTGCCTCCATTTCTGTTCGCTTTTTGTTTTATCTTCCGCGAACAGCCTTACCTTAACAGCAATAATTAAAGTTTAGCTTAAAGAATATGTTTTTTATACAACATTTAGGCTTACTGGGGGTTAAAGCTTATGTTAATTTATGCTAGAATTGATTGTATGCAAGAAAATAAAAATCCTGGCTCAGTCAAATGGGAGCCATCTCAAGAATTACAGCAACGACAAAAAAAGTCCGAAATGAGCCTACTTGGCAGCGACTCAGAATTTGTTAAAGCTTTTGATATACTAACTAAATACCCCAAGCGAGTGACGTTTTTTGGCTCAGCCCGCTATCTGCCAACCAACGTTAAATATACCGATGCTGCCTATGAACTGGCTGGACGATTAGCTAAAGAAGGCTATGCCATAGTCAGTGGCGGTGGTCCAGGAATTATGGACTCCTCTAATAAAGGCGCTTATGACGCTGGCGGACCCTCGATTGGTTTCAATATCAAATTACCGCACGAACAAGAACCAAACCCTTACACCACCGACGAATTAACTTTTCGCTATTTTTTCACCCGCAAAGTGTCGCTAACTTTTTTTTCACACGCTTATATTTATTTTCCAGGCGGTTTTGGTACGCTTGATGAATTATTCGAAGTTATTACCTTGATTCAAACCAAGAAAATGCCAGCCCTAAAAGTAATTTTGTACGGCAGCGAATTTTGGAATGATTTAGACGCTTTTATCAAAAATCACATGCTAACCATGGGCACTATCTCTCCTGGCGACGAACAGATTTACACCATCACTGATGATCTAGATGAAGTGGTTGAATTAGTCAACCAAAACGAACCTGACCCAGAACCAGAAGCTTAGCGATCTGTTTTAGGCGCCTGCTCAATTGCGAGTAGGCGCTTTTTAATTGGCAAACCAAGCGAAAAACCGCCCAGGCCAGCTTTCGCCACCACTCGATGACAAGGAACGATAATTGGAATCGGATTTTTGCCAATAGCTGTGCCAACAGCCCGAACGGCCTTTGGTCGGCCGATTTGAGCCGCAATTTGGGCGTAAGTCCGAGTTTGGCCATAAGGAATCTGCAACAGCGCCTGCCAAACCTGCTGCTGAAATTCGGTACCAACTGGTGCCAGTGGTAAATCAAAAGCGGTTAGTTTTCCCGCCAAATACCAGTTAATTTGCTCGAAAACTTTATCCAGTAGCGGATCAACATCTCTGCAATTGCATGCTTGATTTAGACCAATTTTAATAACTGCCGAACCGTCAATCCAAACCGTCATTTTGCCTAAGGTCATAGCTCGTGTTTGACTTTTCATCTTAAATTTATTTTAGCATAGTTGGTTTTCGGTGTATAATTTACAGAATGAGCTTGAATTTAGACAATTTTAACTACCAGCTACCAGAAAATTTGATTGCTGACCAGCCACCAAAAATCCGCGGCCAATCGGGCTTATTGGTCTTGGACCGAAAGCACCAAACAATTAACAAAACCAAGTATAGCCACCTGGTGGATTATCTTCAAGCTGGCGACGTATTGGTTTTAAACGACACCAAAGTCATCAAAGCTCGATTAATGACGCGCAAGCAATCGACTGGTGTCAAGCGAGAGATTATTGTATTGGAAAATCACGGCCGAAATGATGATTGGTTTGAGCATTTTATTATTCATCGTGGAAAAATTGCATCTGGTGATATATTAGTTATTGATAAGTATCAAATTGAGGTTGTCGAAATTTTTGCTAACGGCACCGCACGGGTCAAATCGACGACCAATTTATTAGAATTATGTGACAAATTTGGTGCTCCACCCCTACCACCCTATATGAAGCGCGACGCCACACCCGAAGACATCAAACGCTACCAAACAGTTTTCGCTGAACATGCTGGTTCGGTGGCTGCACCAACCGCCAGCCTAAATATAACTGATGATATATTGGCTCAACTCGAGTGTAAAGGCGTCAAGATTGCACGACTGACTTTACACGTTGGCTTGGGGACTTTTTTGCCAATCCGAGTCGATGACGTCACCAAGCATCAAATGCATCAGGAGTATTTTGAAATTCCCAAAAGCACGATCGCCCAAATTCATGACGCCAAACAGCAACAGCGACGAGTGATCGCCCTTGGCACCACTGTCACCCGCTGCCTGGAGTACAGTGCCGATCAGATCATGAAATTTGGCCAACAACTGGCTGACTCACCCGAAGACGTTGATTATCAACCGCTGACTGGCGAGGCTGATATTTTCATTTATCCTGGCTATGAATTTAAAATGATCGATGCGATGATCACCAATTTTCACGCCCCAAAAAGCACCGTCCTGATGATGGCCGCCGCCTTCGCTAGCTGGGATTTTCTTCATCAAGCCTACGACTACGCCACCAAAGAGCAAATGCGCTTCCTCAGCTACGGCGATTCGATGTTGATTATTTAATAATTTTATTGACAAATAATTAAAAATATGGTTATATTAGAGAGTTAGCAA
>CAYLXN010000007.1:22680-29690 GCA_964388235.1 uncultured Candidatus Saccharibacteria bacterium | reverse complement strand
TGGAACTCGTAATTTTGTCAACCGCTACTCACCTCAAACAACCGCAACCTATTTCCTATCACCAGACAACAAACCAACTTCTAATTTTTACAAAAGCTACCCCAGCTCAGCTGAAAAAAGCAAATGGTTTAGTCTATTTAAATCGTTTGAAGTTTGGAGTCCAAAAGATGGCCGATACTCAATTGGTAAGTTATCAGCTAGCAGTACTTTTGAAAAAGTAAAAGCAGCCGGCTACATTTTTGTCCAAAAATAATCTCAAATAAAGCTCCGTTTTTCGGAGCTTTATTTTATTTAGTCAATATTAGCTCTTAGCTTACTTAAAATATCTTTAGCGATTTGTTTTTGCTCTGAGGTTACAAATTCCATTTCTTGATTGGAAATTAGTCGATCAGCTTCTTTAACCGCCTGATCGAGATCATCGTTGATCACCCACTCGAAATATTTACTCTCCAGAGCAAATGATAGCTCACGAATCGCACTATCGCGCCGCTTAGGCCAATTTTGTGCAAATTCTTCATCAGTCGGATAGCGACTTTTGAGTCGTTCAAGCCAAGTCTCAAAACTCGGTGGTAAAATAAACAAAGCTGTCACTTGATCACTCAATTGCTTGTATTCATCAACACCTTGCACGTCGACATTATTAATCGGAATTTTCTGCGAATCAATCGCCTTTTGAAATTCCGCTGCACTAGTACCATAAATCGTACCGTGAACTAATTTAGCTTCGATAAATTCTTGCTGCTGCAACATCTGCTCCGCTCGCTGTTGATCGATAAAGTGATAATCTTGGCCATCAACTTCCAGCTGACCGTCATTGCTGCGCGGCGGGCGAGTGGTGTGCGACACAAATTGCTGATATTTACCAGTCGCCACCAAGCGATTAGCGATCGTATCTTTGCCGGCCCCCGAAATCCCCGCCACCAAAACTAGCGGGTGAGTCGCCACCAGCTGTTTAGTTGCTGCCGACGGCTGATAGCTATTGATTAGAGTTTGTAAAATGTTATTCATGACTTCATCATATCACAAAGAACAAGTCTAAATCATCTTAATAATAGCAATAAGCCTGCAATACTAGTCAAAATAAAAATTGTTTTTTGAAATATGACGGTGGTAGTATTTTGATCGTCAAAAGTTTTAGGCCAAAATTTAGCACCAATTAAACCAATTATCAACACGAATGCGGCTTGAAAACCATTGAGCGTGTTGACAATGGCAATTGGCAAAAACAAAATCACATAATTAGTCAAGATGACTGCTAAAGCGTTCAGTATTTCATTAACAATATTGAGGCTAACAAAAATCCGACCATTTTGCTTAACTAGATCGACAAAACTCTGACGATATCTCGGTCTTAGCCAAAGAACTAAACCAATGATTATAAAACTAGCGTGAAAAATATTAATAGTCGAGCCATAGCCTATATCCGCCGATGCGATTGAGATTAATTTGTAATAAGCTGCAAACAGTAGGCCAACCAAACCCATCTGCCATAAGACTTGCCTAGAAACGTGACTCAGTTTTAAATTCTTGGTGTCGACTGAGATCAGAATCGCCGAAATAATGATGATCAGTCCACCAACAATTTGCGACGCTGAAAAAGTTTCGTTGAAAACCAAAACTGCTAGGCCAAAACTAAATACTGGCACTAATTGATACAGCGCCGTGACGACTGTCGTGTCTCCGACTTCCATTGACTGAAAATATAAATAATTAGCTAAGGCATAAATTATGGCCGCCGCCAAAACTAAACCAACCGTTTGCCAATCCCAAGCAATATCAAATTTGGTGTAAATTAAGCTCGCTGGCAACATGACCAAGCCAAAAATCAAGGTCGAAAAAATCATAATCGACTCGATCGAACTTTGTTTGCTGACTTTGGTCAATAGAAATTTATTGAGATGACCAACGACCGCCCACATCAGTGAGGCGAGTAGCGCCAAACTAACCGCTAAAGCTACAGTCATTACCTAATGCTCACGGCGCAGATGCCCAATCTGTCATCGAGCACACACCTTCATGAATAATATAATTACGAAAACAGACACCCGTGACAATATTGTCATTTACCTTGAAGTAAATTGTAGGCCCTCCAATATCCAATACTCCATGTAAGATTCCATCTACCGATATCGTCTGAGGAATTAAGCCATCTTCTTTAGCTTCGGCAGTAGCTTGTTCGTTTGTTAGACCCAAATATTCGTCAGCGCAGTGCCGCCTGCTATTGCCCTCAAAAACAGTACAGGCTTCTGGCTTGGTTTCTGGTTGATTTTGATAATTAAACTTTACAAAAATAATCGCACTAGCAGCTACTATAGCGATGACTAAAATTATAATTATAACAATTGGTTTTTTGTTCTTACTTTTGTTTTTGCGAATGGGGTTAGTTTTCATATTTAGATATTACCATATTAAACTATTATTAAATATAGCAACCGAATAACATTTTAGTCTCGCTTCAACATCACTGTGAAGGCTTCTGACGGAATATCGACTTTGCCAAAGCGCTTCATCCGCTTTTTGCCTTTCGCCTGCTTAGCCCACAATTTTTTCTTACGCGAAACATCACCACCATAAAGATAGCCAGTTACGTCTTTGCGAAAAGCTTTGACATCTTCGCGGGCAATAAATTTACCGCCAATCGCCGCCTGCAAACTAACTTCAAAGTTTTGGCGGGGGACGACTTCTTTTAACTTTTTAACCGTCTCTCGCCCAATTCGCTCCGCTTCCGACCGATGAACGACGATACTCAGCGCATCGACGATCTCACCAGCCACGTAAAAATCCAAACGCACCAAATCATGCTGCTGGTAATTTTTAAATTCATAATTTAAACTGCCATAGCCGCTGGTAATTGACTTCAATTGATCGTAAAAATCGGTCAGCAAGTTGGCGAGGGGAGCCTCAAAACTAATTAAGGCTCGCGTATCAATATAGCTGATTTGCTTTTGAATTCCCCGTTTGGAAATAATTAATTGAATCACGCCACCAACATAATCATTTGGCACGATGATTTCACCACTCACCCACGGCTCTTTGATCGCTTCAATTTGAACTACATCAGGCAAATCGGCTGCCGAGCGAACGCTTAGCCGATCACCAGTTTTTAAAACCACTTGATAATCGGTCGATGGATTAGTCACCACCAAATCTAAATCATATTCCCGCTCCAGCCGCTCACGAATAATATCCATGTGCAGCAAACCCAAAAAACCAATTCGCACCCCAAACCCCAAAACGGGCGAGTTCTCAGGCTGATAATCTAGGGCTGAATCACTCAGGGCGATTTTGTCAATCGCGTCTTTGAGCGCCTGATAGTCTTCGTTAGACACTGGGAAAAAACCAGCGTAAACAAACGGTTTAATTTCTTTGTAGCCAGCTAGCGGAGAGGTTGACGTATAGCTTTTTTGAAAAGTCACCGTATCACCGACTTTAGCCTCACGAGTAGACTTAAGATTAGTGACAATGTAGCCAATTTCGCCAGCATGGAGCTCAGTTGTAGGCGACATTTGGGGGGTTAATTTGCCAATTTCGAGTGCCAAACCAGCAGCTTTAGCGGCTAACATGTAGATTTGATCGTTTTTGGCTAATTTGCCATCAACCACCCTGACATACAGCACCACACCTCGATAGTCATCATAATAAGAATCAAAAATCAAAGCTCGCAATGGCGCAGCCAATTCTCCTTTTGGACTAGGAACCTGCTCGACAATGGCGTCTAAAACTTGGGCTACACCCTGTCCCGTCTTAGCTGAAACTTGCAAAATATCTTCTGGCTGACAACCCAAAATGTCAATAATTTCCTTGCTCACTCGCTCAACATCAGCTGCTGGTAAATCAATTTTATTCAGCACCGGAATAATCTTGAGATCAGCTTCCATCGCTAAATAAATATTAGACAAAGTCTGGGCCTGTACGCCCTGTGACGCGTCAACCACCAAAATCGCACCCTCACAAGCCGCCAAACTACGCGAAACTTCGTAACTAAAATCGACATGCCCCGGCGTGTCAATCAAGTTTAGCTGATAGTCGTGATATTTCATCGCCACCGGCGTCAGTTTGATGGTAATCCCCCGCTCTTGCTCTAACTCCATCGAATCTAACAACTGCGATTTCATTTCACGCTTGGAAACAGTTTCAGTCAACTCCATAATTCGATCAGCCAAAGTACTTTTGCCGTGGTCAATATGAGCGATAATACAAAAATTACGAATCAAATCCATAGACAATTATTTTGTCCTCTCTTGAGACTTTCTGGAAGTATTACTAAATAAAGTCGTCCAAATTCGAT
Source organism: uncultured Candidatus Saccharibacteria bacterium (assembly GCA_964388235.1). Taxonomy (GTDB): domain Bacteria; phylum Patescibacteriota; class Saccharimonadia; order Saccharimonadales; family Saccharimonadaceae; genus CAYLXN01. The sequence goes on along the minus strand of CAYLXN010000007.1, from coordinate 25,402 downwards.
CCAAGACTAAATTAGCCTCGCGCAAATGAAATAATTTAGAAATAAATAAATACACTAAACTTGAAATAAGCGTAATCAGCGTAAATTTAGGAAAAGTTGACCAAAAACTTTGATTGGTTTCGAGCAGTGGCAATTTCAAAACCAGACCATAGCAAACTAACCCACAAACAGCTGCCGCGCTCACCATACCGATAACGGCCGTCCAAAATTGATGATTAAAAATACCTGGTGTTTTTTTAGTTAGAAAATAACCAAGCACGATTGCTTCGAAAACTGCGGCAATCGATTGCGCCCAAGCTAGACCGTAAGCTCCCATATTAAACTGCTTAATCAATAAGACCGCGAAGAAAATATTCACCAGCACCGCCACCACCGAAATATAAAGCGGCACTTTGGTGTTTTGCTGAGCATAAAAAGCCCGAGCGATAATGTGATAAACCGACCGGAAAAAAATCGCCACCACCAAGCAGCCTAAAAGCGAAGCAATCAAAGGATCGCCACCATTTTTAATAAAATTAACCACGTAACCGCGCGCAAAAAAAGCAATCACCGCGATCGGAAGTGAAATCCAGATAATCGTCCGCAAGACATTTTGGACCTCTTGCTTGAATTGACCGGTTTGGCCGAGACTCAATTTCTCAGTCATGCTGGCGTAAGCTGCGTTAGAAATAGCCACGCCAACTAGATTAACTGGCATCATGTGCAATGTTAAAGCTTGATTATACGACCGAATAGTTCCTGAAATCATCGACGAAGCTAGGCTGGTCTCGACAATACTGTTGACGTAATCCATCCCCTGATCCATTGACCGAGCTGGAAAAATTTTAATCACTCGCTGAAATCCACGATTTTTCCAAAAAATCTTAAATTTATAGTCAAAGCCAAGCCCAATAATACCAATCGAACTAACAGTGACTTGCATGATCGCACCTAAAACCACCCCCAAGGCCACGCCCATAATCCCTCCTTCGAACAGCTGATAACCAAAAATCGAGATCCCATTAACAAAAAATAAACTGCCAATGATAATCCCAATATTATACATCGCTGGAGCTAGCGCATAGAAAATAAACCGCCCGTAAGTTTGTTGAATGCTCGACAGAATTCCCGAAATTGAAAACAGAAACGGATTAATAGCAATCACTCGCATCATACTAACTGCCAAAGCCCGGCTCGATTCATCTAATCCCCGACCAACAGTTTTAGCAATCAACGGTTCGGCAAACACCATCAAGCCAATCGACATCAATAAAGTCACAATGCTCATGAAATTAATCATACTCGAAGCTATCTCCCAGGCCGCAGACTCGTCTTTATAGCGCTTGTCGTTGCGATATTGATTGAAAATCGGCACAAAAGTCACCGTCAAAGCGCCAGAAACCAAAATTGAAAACATAAAATCAGGAATAATAAACGCCACTGTGTAAGCATCAATTCCTTGCGGGTAAGTGTCTAAATAAGTACCATTAAGCAGCCGATCTCTAAATACTCCTAGCAAACTCGATAACAGCGTTGAACTGGCCAGCACGATCGCCGCCGTGCGCACACTCAAGCGACGATTAGCAAATTCTACAACCTGTCGAGCTGGATTAGTCATATAATTTTACAGTTTTGGGTAACTTGGCATCCTTTAAAATCGCTTCAACTTCTTCAGCTTCCAGTGTTTCTTTGTCTAATAATTCTTGAGCTAATTTATCAAGCAAGGTTTTATTTTCAGACAAGACAGTCGCGGCTCGATTGACCGCTTCTTTGATAATATCAGCCACCTCTTGGTCAATCGCTTCAGCCGTCTTCTCAGAGTAAGGTCGCTCTTGAGTGATTTTATCGAAGAACATGCCGCCATCTGGCTCGTGGAAAACTTGATCACGCAACTGCTTACCCATTCCCTGTTCGATAATCATATCGCGAGCAATCTCGGTTGCGTGGCGCAAATCTTGGCCAGCGCCAGTAGTAATTCCATCATCACCATTAATCAATCGTTCAGCCTGACGACCACCCATAGCTCGCGCCAAGATGTCCTTAAATTCATAAATACTAGTGTAGTGCCGATCTTCAGGTGGCAAGAACCAAGTCACGCCACCAGTAGCACCGCGCGGAATAATCGTCACTTTATGAACTGGATCACTATCAGGCAAAACATGCCCAACCACCGCGTGACCAGCTTCATGATAAGCCGTAATTCGCTTTTCTTTATCATTCATGATCGAGTTTTTGCGCTCGGGGCCAATCGCCACCTTTTCAAACGCCTCAGTCACGTCAGCGTTGGTAATTTTTGGATGATCAAGTCGGGCCGCGATGATCGCCGCCTCATTAGCAATGTTGGCTAAATCAGCACCGCTCGAGCCAGCCGTCTTAGCAGCCAAAGCATCAAGATCAACCGTCTTTTCAGATGGTTTGTTTTTGAAGTGAACTTTAAGAATCGACAACCGATCTTTGCGTTCTGGCAAAGCGATATTGACTCGGCGGTCAAATCGACCTGGTCGAAGCAGCGCTGGATCGAGCACGTCCGAGCGGTTGGTAGCTGCTAAAATAATCACGTTAGTGCCAGTTTCAAAACCGTCCATCTCAACCAAAATTTGATTCAAAGTCTGTTCGCGCTCATCGTGACCGCCACCCATACCCGAGCCGCGCTTACGGCCAACGGCATCGATTTCATCAATAAAGATGATCGCTGGAGCGTTTTTCTTGGCTTTTTGAAATAAATCACGAACCCGACTGGCGC
>CAYLXN010000007.1:292-22580 GCA_964388235.1 uncultured Candidatus Saccharibacteria bacterium | reverse complement strand
ATCGCTGGAGCGTTTTTCTTGGCTTTTTGAAATAAATCACGAACCCGACTGGCGCCGACACCGACGAACATTTCGACAAATTCTGAACCAGAAATTGAGAAGAACGGTACTTTAGCTTCACCCGCCACCGCTCGAGCCAGCATGGTTTTACCAGTCCCTGGATTACCGACCAGCAGTACGCCCTTTGGAATTTTAGCACCTAACTTTTCGTATTTTTTCGGCTGGCGCAAGAAGTCCACCACTTCATGCAAATCTTGCTTGGCGTTGTCGTTGCCAGCGATGTCATCAAAGGTCACTTTTTCTTTGTCTAAACCATAAATTCGAGCCTTGCTTTTACCAAAGCCCATGGCTTGATTATTTTGGCTATTAGCCTGCTTCATCATGAAAGCAAAAAAAGCTACGATCATAATCGTCGGAATAAAAATCATCGCCAAATTCCAGAGAATATTGCCAGTTTCAGACGGTGGCAAAACTGTCAGCGACACTGGCGCATCTTGCTTCAAGCCCTGTTCATACAAACTACTACTGTTGTCTTTGTAAGACAATTGACTAGGCTTGGACTCGCCTTTTTTGGTCACAAAAATCTGGTTGTCCTGAACTTCAATTTTCTCAACCTCACCCTTATTGGCTCGATTAACCACATCCGACAGTGGCACTTTTTCTAAATTAGCTCCTGCTGTCATCGAGGCGTAAACGACCACGCCGATAAAGGCAATCGTAAACAACATCAGCAACTGCTTGAGTAAATTTGGTTTTTTATTAAGTGGTTTAATTTTATTCTGCTTCAAAACTATCCTTTCCGTATTTTCAGGTCGATATAAACATCAAAATATCTCTTATTAACTACTCTTTATTCTAACATTATTATTTACTAATAACAACCGCGTACTTTAGATAAAATTTAATTTTGGCGGTCTTATTTAATTCAAAAACATTACCCGAATGAGCGGTTTTCAGCTGCCACCAAATCCGCTCAGCTTGAGGAATAGTCGGCCGATAATTAGCCTTCTTCTCAACCCAAGCTCGAATGATTTCAATTGCCGATAGCTGATCAATCATAATCATAAAATAACGATTCAACTTATCTTCTAGCAAAAATTCCGCTACCAATTGGTCAATCTGACCCTTCAATCCAACCTGCTGCTTCCACAAATCAAACACTAACTGCTTCCGCTGATCATCTAAATTAGCAGTAATTTTCTGGCGAATTTTGTTGCGTAAAAATTTAGTGTCTTGATTGGTTGCGTCCTCGCGCCAAGTTAAATTATTAGCGAGCGCATAGTCTAGCAATTCTGTTTTTAGGCAACCAATCAACGGACGAATAACCCCTTCCGCCTGCATCACCGCCAACCCTCGCCAGCCAGTGCCACGAGTTAAGTTGATGGCAATCGATTCAACCACGTCATCTAAATGATGCGCGGTCACAATCGGCGCAGCATATTTAGCCGCTAGTTGACGCAAGAACTCATACCGTGCCTGTCTAGCCGCCTGCTCACTAGCGGCAGCGCCAAGACCGCCATTGATAATTTCATATTTTAATTGATATTTATTTTTCGCCAAATCACGGACAAACTCAGCATCTTGATCCGACTCAACACCCCTGATTTGATGATTAAAATGCGCCACGATAATTTCCCCATCATAGTTTTTAACCAACAAATCGAGCAAAACACACGAATCAACCCCACCAGAGACCGCCACCACCAAGCTTGGACTATTAATTTTTTGAAAATTAATCATTAACTTAATCATATCAAAATTTAATCAAATCAAAAATAACCACTAGAATTTTAAGCTAATTCATAATACAATAGAAGCGGACATTATGATTATTTCTGACACCATAGTCGAGAAACTGCTTGATCTTGATCAAGACCAGCTATCGGAATTGAAACAAAAGCAAAAGCGAACCAAAAGATCGCTTCAGTTTTTAGTTTTAGATGATAATATCGTCAGCGAAGCTGAACTTTTCGAAAAATACGCTGACTTTGCTAATATTCCCTTTGTCAGATTAAATCCGAAAGAAATTTCGACCGAAGCTCTCAAGAGAATTCCAGAAATTGTAGCTAGACAATACAAGGCGGTTATTTTTAGTATTGAGGAAGAATCAGGCAATATCAACATTGCCATCGATGATCCAGATGACGTCCAGGCGATCAATTTTCTGCAAAAAGATTTGGGCTCAAAAGCCAAATTTCATCTAGCAACCACGACCGATATTCTCAACTGTTTAGATTTATATCGTGGCGATGTTAGCCAAGAGCTAACCGAAGTTATCAACGTCCAACAAGAAAAGTCGGACGAAACCGCCCAAGTTAGGGAAGAAGATGTGGCTGAAGATTCACCAATCGCTCAAACTGTCAACTTGCTACTTGAATACGCCATCAAATCCGATGCCAGCGATATTCACATCGAGCCGCGAAAAGATTTCGTCCAAGTCCGCTATCGAGTCGATGGTGTTTTGCACGAAACCCAGCGCTTGCCTAAAAACATCCTTGGGGCTTTAGTTAGCCGTATCAAAATCCTTTCGAATTTAAAAATTGACGAACGCCGCGTACCGCAAGATGGTCGATTTAAAATCGATATGAAGGGTAATCATTACGCGCTGCGGGTTTCGACCTTGCCAACCAGCGATGGCGAAAAAGTAGTCATGCGTGTTTTAAGCGAAAGTGCAGAAGCCTTGACTTTGCAACAATTAGGTATTTGGGGTAAATCACTCGAAGTCGTCAAGCGATCAATTTACGAACCAAACGGCATGCTGTTAATCACCGGCCCAACTGGCTCGGGTAAATCAACCACGTTGTTTAGTATGTTGTCGATCTTAAATACCCCTGAAGTTAATATTTCCACCGTCGAAGATCCAGTTGAGTATAAAATTGAAGGCGTTAACCAAACTCAAGTCAATCCTCAAGCTGGCTTAACTTTTGCTGGTGGGCTACGATCGCTACTACGCCAAGACCCAAATGTTATTATGGTTGGGGAAATTCGAGATAGCGAAACAGCTGACTTAGCAGTTCAGGCCGCGCTGACAGGACATTTGGTGTTGTCAACTCTTCACACTAACGATGCTGCAACCAGCCTCCCCCGTTTACTAGACATGCACATCGAACCCTTTTTGATAGCCTCCACCACCAACGCCGTTATCGGGCAGCGATTAGTTAGGCGCTTATGCTCGCATTGCCGAGAGCGAATTGAAATTGACGACACTACCCGTCAAAAAATTATGAGTATTATTGAATTAAGCCACGATTCCAATCCAGCTTCTCTCTATGAACTAGAACAACAGGCAAAGGCTGGCCAAATCGGCTCCGATCAACCTCTGAGTAGTGACGAAAAAGGGATTGATTTCATCTGGCAAGCCCACGATGGCGGCTGTAACGAATGCAACCACACTGGCTATAAAGGTCGAATCGGCATTTACGAAGTGCTAGATATTTCACCTAGTATTCAAGATTTAATTGTCAAAAGCTCGACCGCTCTTGATATTAAAAACCTAGCTATCGACGAAGGTATGGTGACGATGAAAACTGATGGAATTATTAAGGCGCTGCGAGGCATGACTTCATTTGAAGAAGTGTTTAGCGCTACAAAGGATTAATTAAAATGAAATTTAAATATACAGCCCTCAATCAAGAACTAAAGCGCGTCGAAGGTGAAATCGAAGCCAAAAATGAACCAGAAGCGCTCGAAGCTATAAAAAATCTTGGCCATCGACCAATCAACGTCAAACGAATTCGAAATTTATCGAACATCTCAGCCCTAGGCTCAGGTAAGATAAAGCATGAGGAATTAGCTATCTTTACTCGCCAACTTTCGACCATGATCGCTGCGGGAGTTTCACTGCTGCGAGCCCTAACTGCTCTCGGCGGCAAGGGAGAAACCAAGCTCAAACAAACCGCTCTAGCCGTGGCTACTTCTATCGAGTCTGGCGCTTCGTTTGCTGATGCCCTAGCTCAACATCCTAAAGTTTTTGATTCGATTTATGTCAACATGGTCAAAGCCGGTGAAGCGGCGGGTATTTTAGACCAAATCCTGAAACGCTTAGCCACCCAGCAAGAAAAATCATCATCCATGCGCAAAAAGATCAAATCCGCTATGACCTATCCAATGGTGTTACTAGGAATCACCGTGTTGGCTTTTTTTGGCCTGATGATTTTCGTGATTCCTAAAATCGGCGAAGTCACTGCTGAACTTTCAGGTGATGAATCTTCGGTCCCAATGTTGACCAGAGCTATGCTGTCAATCAGCTCCTTCATGATTAATTGGTGGTTTATTGTCTTTCCCGCTTTATTTGGTGGTGTTTTCCTAATTGTGCGTTACATCAAAAGTCCCGCTGGCAAGCCAAAATTTGATAAATTAGTCCTCAAAATCCCCGGAATTAGTGATTTAATTAGAAAAACTTCTGTCGCTAGTTTTTCACGTACCTTCTCTGCTTTAATGAGCGCTGGGGTTTCCGTCACTCAGTCACTCGAAATTACTTCCGAAGCAATTGGCAACAGCCTCTACCGAAAATCTCTAACTTCTGCTTCCGAAAAGATCAAAAACGGCGAACAGCTTTCAACTGCCATTAGTCAAGACAGCCATCTTTGGCCCGAAATCGTTGGTCAAATGCTAGCTGTGGGTGAAGAAACTGGAACCAACGATACAGTTTTGATTAAAGTAGCCGATTTTTACGAAGAAGAAGTCGATCTAGCGGTTGAACAGCTCAATTCAATTATCGAACCAGTGATGATTATCATCATGGGTGGAATTGTTGGGCTGGTAGCAGCGAGTGTGATGATGCCAATTTCTAATATGGCTACCGCTATTTAATTTGGTTATGGTATAATAAGACACAATAATGAGTGGGCAAAAAGCAAAATTATTCTCAAAAATCAAAACCAGTTTTGGACTGGATATTAATCTCAATGGCTTGAGAATCATGGAGCTTGATGCTTCCGGCAAAAAACCAATTGTCCGCGGCTATGGCTCGATTGAATTAAGCCCCAATCGACTGTTGACTAGCCTCGATAACAGCGACGGATTTTTGGAAAGCAAAATTGAAGAATTAATTACTAATAATTTAAGCGGCTATTTATCATCCAGATACGCCGTGGTCAGCATTCCAGCTACCAGAACTTTTTCCCAAGCCTTAAACATCCCAACTGAAGCCCAAAAACAACTTGAAAGTATGATTGATATTGAGATTGAGCAATATATTCCAATGCCTAAAGATTTGCTGGAAATTGATTGGGAAGTAGTCACTCGCGATAAGCAGAACTTAGGTATTGCTCTGACTTCTGCCCCTAAAAAATTAATTAACCGTATCGTTGAAGCCACCCGAGCGACCGGCATTGAGCCGATTTTGATCGAGCCAAGCACCAACTCAATCGCCCGGTCTTTGTCGATGAACGAATCTGAAGACCTCAATACAGTGATTGTTGATATTGGATTAACTAACACCGATATTGCTATCCTCGATCAGACCATTCGAGCCACCAGCTCAATCGCCATTGGCGGCAACAATTTCACCTTGAGTATTGCTAATAAATTGAACATTTCCCTCGAAAAAGCCTACCAGCTGAAGGTGCTGCGCGGTTTCAACAAGAGCAAAAATCAAGCCAGTTTGACCCAAGCCATGACGCCTGATGTTAACAGAATTGTTCGAGAAATCAAAAAAATCATCCGCTATAACGACGACCGCTTGAATAACCGAAAAGTCCAGCAGATCCTACTAGTCGGTACTGGCAGCAACCTAGCCGGACTTGGCGAGTTCTTAACTAACGAACTATTCATGCCAGTCCGAATTGCTAGCCCATGGCAAGGAATTGATTTTGGATCTTTAGAAAAACCAAAGCGAACCATCATCAACCGCTATTTGACAGTTTCGGGTGCCGCCATCCTAACCCCATCGGAGATTTTATAATGATTAGCCTTCTACCGAAAGATATTCAGAGCCAACACCGCTATACTTATCGCAACAGAACCTTACGCAATTATCTATTTTTGATGATTGTTGTATTAATTACTACATTAGGCTTACTCTTTGTGACTTGGCATTTTATTTCTAAAACTAAAGCCGATGCTGAAATTACCCATCAGAAAAATATCGATAGTATTAATAAATACACTCAGGATAAAGCCGACGCTGATGCTTTTTCTGATAATTTAACCCGTGCCAAGGCAATTTTAAATCAGAAATTCGCCTATTCTAAAGTTTTGTTCGCCCTAGCCCAGACGTTACCAGCGGAAGTTTCAATCGAGTCAATCAGATTAGACCAAGGGATTTTTAAAGACACTCAAGACCTAACCATCATCACTAATTCAACCCAAAAAGTAGTTGATACCAAGCAAAATCTCGAAAAATCAAATCTTTTTGAACAGGTTTCGATCCGTAATATCAACAACCAAACCGAGAACAACAAAATCAACGCGACATTCAGTTTAAGCTTTAACAAAGAGGTAATCGATGAAAAAAACTAGCACCAAAATAGCCGACATCCCACAATATAAGTTAGTTTTCTGGGGCTTATTATTAGCGAATATCGCTCTAGTAGCAGTCACTATTGGCGCCTTCATTTTTGGCTACCAACAATTACAAACCAAAACCCAAGCAGCTCAACAAGCAATCACTGACGCCGAAACCAGTCGCCAAAACCTAACCAACATGCAAGGCTTAAGGCCTTACCTCAACAGACTCAGTGCTACCGTCAAAACCGCTGACAAAATGGCGGCTCCACTTGAAGCCCACCGCTATCAGGACCAAACCGTCAGTATTCTCAAAGGTTTTGCTGACAGATCAGGAGTTCAAATCACGCAAATCGATTTTACGGCCGACAAAGAAGCCGACCAGACCAACAGTAAAAGCGTCATTGTCAAAGCTAGTCTCAAATCGCCCCTTAGTTACGACAGTTTTTTGAAATTTTTGTTAATCGTTGAGAACGAAATTTCTCCATTACAATTAACCAGCGTTTCATTGCAGCAAGCCACCGAGGACAACAAATTAATCACCGTGGGAGATATCGAGTTTAAAGTCTATGTCAAATAATCAACCTAAAAACCAAACCACCCTGAGCCAGGACGAGCAGCCATCGGCCGTTTTAGTTGCCAAGAAAAAGTCCAGGCAGAAACAAGAAACCAAGCGCCTACTAGTCCGCTCCTCTCGCCAGCTTGTTAGTTTCGTAATTATTTCTATTGGCTTAGCGATCATGATTTTCAGTCTCTATAGTCTTTATTATGAAGCAACCGAGCCAGCTATGAATACCAGCAATCCATCCTTTTTTGACGAAAAAACCATTAAAATGATCCAAGAATTAGACCCAACCATCAAAACTCCATCCGGAAGGACCAATCCTTTTGTTCCCTAAGTTGTTTATTTGTAGTTTTGGCTTTATAATTTAAGTTATCATGCTTTTATTTGGATCAAGTTTAGAAAATTTACCAGTCATGAGCTTGCAAACTGGCACAGCCGTAGGAGAAGTGGCATCAGTTATTATTGACCCTCATCATTTGTTAATCCGCGCCTATCAACTATCAGGCACCAATCTTGACTACCCAGACGACTCCTACTTAATGATCAACGATATTAGAGAATTTAGCAACGCTGGTTTTATTATTGATGACAGCGATGAATTGGTCCAAAAAGACGATATTATTCAATTAAAAAAATTATTGCAACTAGATTTTAAGCTGGCCGGTCTAAAGGCCATTTCTCAATCTGGTCAAAAATTAGGGACGGTAATTGATTTTACTTTTGAAACTGACACTTTTCTAGTAGTTGATCTGGTAATTAAACGACCTTTTTTCAAAAGCATTAAAGACACTGAATTACTGGTTAACCGAGCTAAAATAGTTGAGATCGACAACAAACAGGTAGTGTTTGAAGACGAGACTGAGAGTTTGTCAGCTGAAGCTAAACAAGAAGTCAACCAAATTGGCAGCTTTATCAATCCTTTTCGCAAAAATCCAGAAGAAGTTCCTAATACGCCTAGTCGTCTAAATTAGTCAATTCCAGTTCAGAAATAATATCACTATAATTAAACCCGCGGCCTTGCAAGTAGCGAACCAGCTTCGCTTGATCATCATAGCGATGAGCTTTTTTAGCAATGACTTTCTTGAGCTCAGTCAAATCATCACGCCCACCGCTAGCCATAGCTTGATCGATGATTTCAGCCGCGACGCCAGCTTTGATTAACTCCAGTCGCAATTTCTTCTGACTGATGCCTTTTTTCAGATTCCGATTTTCGACCCACCAATTAGCAAATCGCTGATCGTCTAAATAATTATTAGCTTGCATCCGATCAGTAATTTGCTTGATCATCGTTGGCTGTTTTAGTTGTAATTTATACAACTGTTGCTGTAAATACAGCTCGATTTGGCGCACCGAGTGCGGACGAGCAAAAGTTTTATTCACCGCTTTGACATATAGCTTGCCAAATTGACTGGCTTGCTCTAATTCTTGCCTAAGTTCAGCATCAACCACCTGCCCAGCTTTTATTTTCAACTCCGCAACCTGCCAAATTTCGAGCCCAAAAGCAAACCGCCCATTAATCGCGACATTGACACGATTGGGATTTTTGGCTTGCAAGCTGATGTTGGTGATTTTCATCACCGGCTGGTCGGTTTGATCCTGGCCTGCCGACGACAATCTACTGATTTTCAGCTTCGGCGGCTTTTTGGCGAACTTGGGTTTCAATTTCAGCTAAAACTTTTGGATTATCTTTAAGATATTGCTTACTGGCGTCACGACCTTGGCCGATTTTATCCTCATGATAACTAAACCAAGCACCAGCTTTGTTGACAATTCCGTACTCGACAGCTAAATCAAGCACGTCGCCAACTTTAGAAATACCTTCGTTGTACATGATGTCAAACTCAGCAATTCGAAATGGCGGCGCAATTTTATTCTTGACCACCTTGACTTTAGTGCGATTACCAAGAATATCATCACCAACTTTTATCTGGCCAATGCGACGAATATCAACTCGAACACTCGAGTAAAACTTCAAAGCATTACCACCAGTGGTAGTTTCGGGATTGCCAAACATCACGCCAATCTTCATTCGAATCTGGTTGATGAAAATCACCGTAGCTTTGGATTTGTTGATAATTCCCGTTAGTTTGCGTAGCGCTTGACTCATCAATCGCGCCTGTAAGCCCATATGCGAATCGCCCATATCGCCATCAATTTCTGCTTGCGGCACTAGCGCTGCCACCGAGTCAACCACGATCACATCGACCGCATTGGAGCGAACCAACGTTTCGACGATTTCTAACGATTGCTCACCATTATCTGGTTGAGAAATCAACAAATTTTCCGTATCCACGCCTAATTTCTTCGCATAGGCTGGATCGAGCGCATGCTCAGCATCGATAAACGCCGCCGAACCGCCATTTTTCTGAACTTCAGCGATAGCGTGCAAAGCTAAAGTGGTTTTACCTGAACTCTCTGGGCCGTAAATCTCAATAATTCGACCCTTGGGATAGCCGCCACCAAGAGCTATATCCAAGCTCAGGCTTCCCGATGAAATTAATTCAACGTCAACTTTCTGATTCTCACCCAATTTCATAATTGCCCCATCACCAAATTGCTTGGTGATTTGTTCAAGGGCTAGATTTAGCGCTTTCGATTTACCATCTTGAGCCGCTTCTAGTTTTGCTGATTCTTTAGCAGTTTTCTTAGCAGCCTTTGGTTGGCTAGTTTTTTCGGTCGTTTTCTTTGTCATTCTTTCTCCTGTCTAAATTAAACGTTAGTCTTATTATACAACTTTTTTAGTTTTATCAACAACTAGTTAACGAATCAACCAAATAATGCTATAATTAGGCAATATGAAACATAAATCTGGCTTCACAGTCATCGAATTATCAGTGGTAATTATCTTTTTAGCGTTAATTTTTGGCTTGTTTTTCAACCAAAAAAACCACCTGCGCCAGGTAGACAGAGACAACCAGCGCAAAGCAGCCGTCAACGCCATTTATTTTAATTTAACTGAAGTTTATTACAAAAAGAACAAATATTATCCAGAAAAGCTGACTCCTGAAACTCTGCCTGGAGTTGACCCTCAGATTTTCACCGATCCTCAGGGAACTTTAATGGGCGAGGCTGGTAGTAATTACAATTACTCTACCTCTAGCTGCAATAACAACCAATGCCAAAACTTCAAAATCACTGCTGATTTAGAGCTCGAAGAAGATTTCACCAGAGACAGCCACTAGTTTAATAATCAGCCAAGCTTGGCAGCGGTCGTTCATTTTTGACCGCCTGAACCACTTCATTAACCATTTCAGCCTTAGTCACAGGATCGGCTATAAAATTAATCGTGTAAGTCGACTCATCTCCAACTGTCGACATTTTTAGAACGCCAATATTTAATATTGACTGCAGCAGACCAGTCTTCATACTCGATACATCCTCCACGCCATTCAGGTCAACCGTCTGAATTTTGTTATTAAACAAACCAAACATTACATACTGAACTAATTTTTCAGTGGTTAATACTAGATAATTTGAGCGATGAATCACCGTGCCGATTGCCGCAAAAATAATTACCAAAACAATCAAGGCAATGAAAATCAAGAACAGCAGTACTCTACCACCACTCAATTCAATACCGGTCGAAAAACTGGCTGGACCACTGCTGGTGATAAAATTAGTCGCCATCATGCCAATCACCGCAATCACGATCATCATCACGATCGCCACCGCCCAAATCAAAGCCAATTCTAGTGGGTGTTTTCTGATCGTCAACATTACAAATTCTTGATCGTGAAATTTAATGTTTGGAAACTGCTCAACCGACCGCTGATGTCGTAACTCAATCACTTCAGGAGCGATATTATCATAAAGATAGCCATTGATGGCTCGATCTTCTCGATAATGAGGCTCGGGGTCATGCGCTTGATATTTGCCCGACTCACTAGCCATCGGCTGGACTTTAGTCTCACCTGTCGTCGGCTCAGCCTCAACCTTCTGGTAAAGCGGCATGCCATTCGCATCAGTGCCGACTTGCTTGTATTGTTGATTTTCGTTCGCCATTTAACTCCTTAGTTTTAGATATTTTACCGCTTTTGGCGTCACTCGTCTACCCCTTGGCGTCCGCTCCAGAAAACCAATTTGCATCAAATACGGTTCATAATAATCTTCAATCGTAATCACCTCATCACCCGTCAAGGCCGCTACGGTGTTCAAACCAACTGGTCGATCTTGATAATTTTCATACATACTGATCAGCAAATTGCGATCGGCAGCGTCCAGCCCTCGCTCGTCGATTTCCAAAATTTTCATCGTCGCCGACGCATTGACTTGATCGATAATGCCATCGCCATTGACATCCGCATAATCACGCACTCGCTTCAGCAGCCGATTAGCCACGCGCGGCGTCAGCCGTGCTCGTGTAGCCAACATCTTGGCCGAATTATCATCAATTTTTGACTCCAAAATCCGAGCTGTCCGCTTAATAATCTGCGAAATTTGCTCTTCAGTGTAAAATTCTAATTTATAAATATGGCCAAACCGATCCCGCAATGGTGCCGCTAAGCTACCGGTTTTGGTGGTCGCGCCAATCACCGTAAACTTCGGCAAGTCCAATCGCACACTACGCGCTGCTGGGCCTTTACCGATCATAATATCCAGTTTAAAATCTTCCATCGCCGAATAAAGTGTCTCTTCCACCACCCGACTCAGACGATGAATTTCATCAATAAACAAAATATCGCCATCTTGCAAATTCGTCAGCATACTAGCCAAATCACCTGCCCGCTCAATCGCTGGACCAGAAGTCACCCGAAAATTAGCATGCATTTCATTGGCAATCACGGTTGCCAAAGTCGTCTTACCGAGTCCTGGCGAACCATAAAGCAAAATGTGATCCAGCGACTCCGAGCGCTTGTTGGCCGCTTCAATTGCAATCTTAAGATTAGTCTTGATTCGTTCTTGACCGATATACTCACCGAAATTAGTCGGCCTCAAGCCAACTTCAACTTGCTGCTCGTCATGATCAGCTTCGTGTAATTTAATATCGACCACTCGCTCAATTGCCATTAGTTACATTATACCTAATTTTGGTGTTTATTGACAATTAACGCTGCAAAGCTTGCCGAACTCGCTCGGAAGTCGACAGTTTTGGATCAACTGTTTGCAAGGCCCGAACCGCATCAGTTTCGGTGTAACCAAGCGCCACTAGCGCCTCCACCGCCTCATCACTAGTGTCAAGCTCAGTCTGAAATGCATCGCTGCCAATGATCGTTGGCAAGCCAACTTTGTCTGATAAATCAACCACTACTCGCTCGGCAGTTTTTTTGCCAACTCCGTGAGCCTGCTGAACATACTGGCTGTCACTTCGAGCAATCGCCGAACGCACCTGCTCAAATTCACCAACTGACAAAATCGCCATTCCGGCTTTCGGACCGACTCCTTGCACTGTGATCAATAATTCGAATAATGCTTTGGCACCTGAATCCAAAAAACCAAATAATTCTTGCGACTGTTCACGAATATGGTAATAAATCGTCAAAGTAACTGGCTGATCCAACAAAATATGCTCGCTATCTGTTGTAGAAACTACAACTTCATAACCAACGCCATGCACATCAATCACCAACTGATTAAGATTTTTATCAACAACCTGTCCAACTAATCGAGCAATCATATTAGTTTAATTATACCATGAAGCCAAAGGTGAGCCGACACTGGCTCACTTTTGTATTTGCTCTATCAATTTAATTAGCTACAAACTTCGGCTAATCGTAGCGAACCAGCAAACCGAATCCAGTCATTACCATCAAACCAGCCACAACAACCAAAGCTTGGTTGGTGACGGCACCAAAACCAGTAGCCGGCGCTTGAGTGGTTTGACTAGCTGGGGCTTGAACTGGAGTCGCGACAGCAGGATCTGGAGTTGGTGTTGGGTTAGTGGCTTGAGCTTGAACCGTGAAGCTGCCAGCTGTGACTTCTATTGGTTGGTTGGTATTGTCTAGTGACATTAATTGGTAAGTATAGCTACCAGCTGGAAGGTTAAAGGTCGATAGGTTTAGATCTAGGGTTTCACCTGCGGCTAGTTCTATTTCTGGTTGGTCAGGGTTAACTATAGTGCCAGTTGAGTTTTTAATGAGTAGACGGTACCTAACTGAACTAGGAGCAGTGTTTCTAATGGCTAGGCGCGGAGTGGGAGTAGTTGGAGAGGCTATTGGTTCGACGGTGGCAGCTGGGATGGCTTGTTTGAGCCAATTGAGAGTGTTGTCGGGGAGCATGGTGACTTGATCGCAGGAAGTTAGAGCTTCGTAAGCAGACACTGGATCTGAGCCATCATCACCTGGGATAGTGAACCAGCCGCCACAGCCGGCATAGGCAACTTTGGGAGTAGTGTCTGGGTAGTAGCCTTCGGGGGTGGTGGTTTCGGTGAGAGTAATGTAGTGACCACCCTCTCTATTAGGATTATCCAGTGGCAGGAAGGTTAAAGGATCTGTGTCTAGGTCCGCAGCGATAAAACTATGAGCTCCATTAGCATCGCCATCATTAAATTCGGACCAGTCATTTAGGAGTGCACACGTCCAGTCTGGATCATTATTAAATCTAGTGCAACTTTCCCCCGTCAATCGCCCACCCGATACTAATTTATCAAGTGAATCGGTTGATTGCATAAACAGGCCGTAGGCTGGATTGCCAGAATAGACCCAAGTTGGCTCGGTTCGAAGTTTATAATTTGGCATATCAGCTAAAAAGTCAGGTTGAGTGGTTAGTGGGTTATCAGCATAAAAAACATATTGAAGGTTAGTTATAGATTGGAGCGGAGACGGATCAGTGATTTGGTTTTTAGCCACATTTAGGAAAGAAATGTTAACAAGATTAGCCAATGGAGATATGCTAGTAATCTCGTTATTATACAGACCCAATCTAGTCAAACCAGTTAGGCTAGAAAGTGGAGAGATGTTTGAAATATTATTGCCATTTAGCTCTATTGTCACAAGATTGGTTAGCCCAGAAAGCGGAGAAATGTCTGAGATATTATTATTGGAAGCGTACAACACACCTAAGCCCGGCATATTAGCTAGAGGCGAAATATCAGAAATGTTGTTATTGGAAATATGAAGCTGATTAAGAGACGCCAGGCTAGAAAGTGGAGAGATGTCGGAGATCTGATTATCTGAAAGGTTAAGAGTCTTTAGGTTGTCTAGGTCAGTCAATCGTGAAATATCAGTGGTGCCTGTATTTGATAATTTTATGTAACTAAGATTGACTGCATACTCAATGCCCGTTAGGCTAGTAAACACAGTAGAACTGCTCCAAGATGAAATAGAGTTTTGCATCTTAAGAGTAGAAATGGTGAGATTTGTCCCAGCCGTGGCATCCCATTGAATTACCTGCTTTAGGTTTAGATCGGGCATACACACCACTTGTGCATCATAGGTCGTATTGCCTATCGTGTCAGCTGGGTCTAGGACGGTGATCGTATTTGGTCGTATGGAGCTTGGGTGGAGAGTTGATCTTTAGTAGCTTGATTAGCTACGACACAGGAGCCGCCTGCTACTTCCGCCTGAACTGATTGACGGTAATTAGCGACCAATAAAGCCCCAGCCAGCAGCAATGCCGCCCCAAAACCGAGCATGATTGACCGCTTGTTTTTATGTAAGTTAATGTTAGGCATGATAGTTACGCGAGCTCCTTTTTTCAAATGTAAATATTACCCTAAATTTAGCATAACCATTAACTTTTTACAAGCTAAATCTTTAGTTTTGAGCGGACAAAACGACAGCTTTTTTCTGATAATCCAGCTTGACGTCATCGCCATCTGCGATTTTGCCGTCGATAATCGCCAGCGCCAATTCATCTTGAACGGTTTTTTGAATCAAGCGCTTGAGCGGTCGCGCCCCAAAATCAGGATCGTAACCAGTTTTGGCCAAATAATCTTTCAGCGCTGGGCTAAATTCCAAATGCAAATCTTTACTATCAGCCAACTCTCGAGCCAGCCGCGTCAATTGACCGTCGACGATCTGCCCCATATCTTCGGGCTTGATATTATTAAAAATCACAATATCGTCAATTCGATTCAGAAATTCTGGCTTGAAATAACGCCGCATTTGTTGGTCAATTTGCTGGCGCAATTGAGATCGCTCATCGCCAGTTGCTCGACTGTATTCAGCCGTCAACTCCGAAGCCACGTTCGAGGTCATGACAATAATCACATTGCTAAAATCAACCGTTCGCCCCTGACCATCAGTCAGCCGACCGTCATCTAGCACCTGCAGCAAAACGTTCAAAACGTCTGGATGAGCCTTTTCAATTTCATCAAGCAGCACCACCGAATAAGGATGTCGACGCACGGCTTCCGTCAACTGACCGCCTTGCTCGTAACCAACGTAACCTGGAGGCGAACCAATCAGCCGACTGACAGTGTGCGATTCGAGATATTCACTCATGTCAATCCGAATCATGTTAGTTTCGTCATCAAACAATTGTTCACTCAAAGCTCGCGCCAATTCAGTCTTACCAACCCCAGTCGCACCGAGAAACAAGAACGATCCATCGGGTCGCTGCGGATCATTAATCCCCGATCGCGCCCGCCTAACCGCTGACGAAACAGCTTTGATCGCTTCTGGCTGACCAATTACTCGCTTGCCAAGACTGACCTCCAGATTTTTGAGTTTTTGATTTTCGGTTTCAAGTAAACGATTGACTCTAATCCCCGTCCAGCGCGCCAGCACATCAGCAATATCGTGAGTCGTCACCTCTTGGCGCAGCAGTCGATCAGCTTCAGGAATCTGACTCAATTTATCGCGCTCAGCTTGCAATTGTTTTTGCACCTCTGGCAGCTGGCCATATTTGATTTTACTGGCTAACGCCAAATCTGCTTCACGCTCAGCTAGCTCCAAATCTCGATTCAGTTTATCGATTTGTTCAGTCTTGCTGTTTATATCATCAATGATATTTTTTTCTTGTTGCCAGCGCTGTTCAAGCTGGCCGCTTTTGGTTTTGAATTGCTCAATTTCGGCTTCAATCTCGGTTTTGCGACTGACCGCTCGCGGAGATTTATCTTTTTTGAGCGCCGTTTGTTCGATCTCTAGCTGCATGATTTTGTGCTTTAACTGATCAAGCTCGATCGGCATCGATTCGAGTTGCATTTTCAAACCCGAAGTCGCTTCGTCAATTAAATCAATTGCCTTATCAGGTAAAAACCGTCCGGTGATATATCGACTGGATAATTTAGCAGCCGAAACGATCGCATCATCAGTAATTTTGACCCCGTGATGAACTTCGTACTTTTCCTGAATACCACGCAAAATCGCAATCGTATCCTCAACCGACGGTTCTTCAACCATCACTGGCTGCATTCGCCGCTCCAAAGCCGCATCAGTCTCGATGTATTTGTGGTATTCGGCGATGGTCGTCGCACCAATCAACCGCAACTGACCTCGAGCCAACATCGGTTTGAGCATGTTAGCTACGTCGACTGAGCCACCACCACCGCCCGCACCGACAATAGTGTGAATTTCGTCAATAAATAAAATTATCTCACCAGCCGCATCTTCAATTTCTTTCAAAACCGCTTTAACTCGGTCTTCAAACTGCCCTTTGAAGCTGGCTCCAGCCAACAAACTTGAAACTTCCAAACTAATTAGCCGCTTGTCTTTGAGCGAACTCGGCACGTCACCTTTGATGATTTTCTGAGCCAAGCCTTCAATAATTGCCGTTTTACCAACACCTGGCTCGCCAATTAGCACTGGATTATTTTTAGTTCGACGCGACAAAATTTGCATTGTTCGTCGCACTTCTTGATCCCGCCCGATCACCGGATCGAGTTTGCCATCTCGGGCTAGTTGCGTAAAATCTAGTCCATATTTTTCGAGTGGCTGTTGATTGTCTTCGGATTGTTCATTTGGATACATTTTTAATCCTCCTTCTGCTTTATTGTAACTAAAATTAGCACTCTAGTCAATAGACTGCTAATTTAGCCAAACAGGAATTTCTTGATCAGTCGAGCTTTACTAACTCCTAAAATCCCACTAGCCGTAGCCAAAGCCATAACTGTTTGCCCCGCCGAAAGCTTCAAATCAACCTCTTGCTTATCATCCGTTTTGACCGCGCCAACCATATCATCCAAATCTTGATCGCTAACCTGCTCTACTACCTTGCGACAGCGGTTAGTGTCTCGACTTCGCTCATAACCATCTTCACATTTTTTAACACAACTACCAGTGAAGCCTTTTTCGTAGCCCTCTTTACACTGATCTTTGTTGTCTTTTTTACAACGATTAGTTTCTTGATCACGACTATAACCTTCTTCACATTTTTTGACGCAAGTACCAGTAAACCCCTTTTCATAACCAGCCTCACATTGATCTGAAGCGATTTTACGACAGCGGCCAGTTTCAGGATGGCGATAATAACCTAGCTGACATCGTTTGACACACTGGCCACTAGCGCTTAATTCATACCCAAGCTGACAGCCAACGGTCGATGCGATCTTGCGACAGCGGTTAGTTTGGCGATTCCTGGTATAACCAGATGCGCATTTAGTCACGCAGCTACCTGTGAAGCCGATTTCTTTGCCAGGTGGACAAGAGATGGGCTTTAAAGACAGAGGATTTTTAGTTTTAGTGGTCGTTGCAATTTTTGGTTGCTCTAGTTTGCGACAGCGATTGGTCTCAGGATTTCTAACTTGCCCAGCGCGACATTTAGTCACACAAGTACCAGTAAAACCAATTTCTTTGCCAGTTTCGCAGCCAGTTATTTTGCACTGACCAGTCACTAAATCTCGCTTAAAACCAGGTTCGCACTTTTTAACGCACAGATTTTTGGAGTTTAATTCATAGCCTGAATTACAAACGCATTGACCATCTTTTCGGCTAGCATTGAGCGAACATTTGGCTAAGCATTTTTGCTCCACTAGTTCCTGATCAGCAGCACAAACTGGTTGACATTGCCCATCGAGCAATTGCTGATCGCTTGGGCAAATTAACTGACATTTTCCATTCACCAGCTGCTGATCACCAGCACAAGGCAGGCACTGATTATCTCGAATCTCTTCGTTTTCGCCACATTCTAGACATTGATTGTTTTGCCTAATCGAATCCGGACCACAAGCAACTGGCAACTCATCCACCGCTAAGTCGCTAGCTAACAGCTCTTCATAAATCGCTGGCTCGATCAACTCGCCGGCTTCATCAACTTGGCGGGCTAATACCTCTCGACCGGTCTTGATCACATACGGAACCTCTTTAACCCCAGGAGCCTCGGCAACCCCGACTAGCTGATCGACTGGATTGCCATAGCGCGATAGTTTGATCGTCAGTCTCGAGTTGATCAACTTGTTGCTATCCGAATCATTGATCGATAAAACTTGATTTTCATTTATTAATGAAATTAGCGACTGATAATTAATCATCTCCGGATCAGAAGATAGTTGATCTTTTGGGTTAAGTAGTCGCTGATTAACAAAGAACATTTTTTTACCTGGCTCGAGCCATTGATCACCGTCGAGAGTTATGGTTACTGGTGTGGTGTTGGCGGCTGACTCAATTTTTAAATTTAAACCCTTTAGATTCGCTGGCCCCGAGCCCGTATTCATAATCAATACATACTCAAGCGACGTTTTGTGGTCTTGATATCGACCATCAGCCGTCTGAACCTTAACAATTCGCAAACCATCCGCCACCAGCTGACTTTCTGACTCCGAATCTGGATCCACCGGCAATTCAGCTTGAGCCGAATAATTAAAATTGATAGAGATTACTGAGACTACAATTAGCAAGCCCAGTAATCGTAAAAATAAGTTGGTTGGTTTAATGTTCATTTTTTGGTTTTTGTTAAATGTTTAAGCTAATTTTAGACCAAGCTAACAGAATAAGCAACTAGACTTTAGTTGTAGAAAATGATCTAATTAATATTAATCAAGCTTGGCGTTGGTATGAACGTTAACTACGTCGTCGAGATCATCAATCACATCTAATAATTTGAGAATTTTGGCTTGATCTTCAGCATCCAATTCAATTTCGTGGTTGGCAATATATTCAAGCTCGGCTGAATTAACTTTCACGCCCGCCGAAATTAAACTACCGCGAATTGGCATCAAATCTTTAGCCGCCGTATAAATCACCATCTGCCCATCTTCTTCTGTCGCATCCTCAGCCCCTGCTTCTAAAGCCAGCATGATCGTATCTTCGGTTTTATCGTCAATCACAATCACTCCTTTTTGCTCAAACTGAAACATCACCGAGCCTGGATCAGCCAACCGACCACCATTTTTAGTCAAAGCAGTTTTTACTTCGGGAAAAGTCCGATTACGATTGTCAGTCGCAGCTTCGATGATAATTCCCGCGCCACCTTGGCCGTAAGCCTCATAAATCACTTCTTCAAGCTGAGTCGCATTTTTGTCCTCGACTCGAGCAATTGCCTTCTCGATGTTAGCTTTAGGCATATTGGCGGCTTTGGCCGTCTCAATCACCGCCGCTAGCGCTGGGTTCATCTCAGGATCAGTGCCTTTGCGAGCCGCAATCGCAATTTGATTACCAATTTTCGTAAAAATCGCCCCTCGTTTCGCATCAGTGACCGCTTTTTGGCGCTTGGTCGTTGCCCATTTACTATGTCCAGCCATTCATTTCTCCTTGTTTTGTAGTTTTGATTAGTGATTGGTCTTATTTTAACATTTTCTAGCCTTTATTTCCAATTAGATAACCCTTATGTTATAATCTTAATAATCATGTGGCTAATTATAATTACGGCAACTTTACTGATACTTTTCATCAATAGTTTACGTTTAAGTTCGTCAACTCTGGCCTTTTTTCGGGGGCATTCACTAGGAAAACAAACCGCCAGAAAGCGAGTCAACGCAATGAATTGGTGGTTTGTCAGCGGCGTACTGTTTTTCATTTGGCTGATAATTTCTAGTTTGACGCTAGTTAGTTATCTTATGCTAGAAATTATCGGAGCCGATTTTTATTGGATAATAATTGTAGCAATTTTAATTCTCGAATTGGTGTTGATGGCGATCGCTTATAGCTACCAATCTAGCAAGCAAAACCCCTGGATTAGCCAGAATTTTCGCCACTACCTCTTAAGCCGTTGCCAAAAAACCAAGTCAACTGCCGAAGCAATGATGCTCGGCATGGCCACAATTGTCGGTCAGCTGCCAATTATTATTGGTCCAGCTTTAGCTTTTTGCTTGGCGATTGCTAATTTTTACCAGCCGCATCAACATCACTTGCTTTTGACGATTAGCTTGACTAGTTTTGGAGCAGTAATTTCTCTGATCGCCATCACTATCCAGTCGCTAACTGGCCGACCAGTGACTAAGGTTATTGATTTTAATCGCCGTTTTCACCGATTTTTAAATTTTATTGCTTTAGCGATTTTAGCTATTCTAACAATCGTAATTTTGGCGATTCTAACTACAGGAAATAATTCATTTTGACGAAACAAGTTTACAAAACCACTGGCGAGCTAGAGAAACTATCTCCGAAAAAACTTTTTACTAGCATCAAAAAAAGTTGCCTAGCCACTAATCACCTCGATGGCGACGCCGATTCAATTACTAAAGCCACTATCGAGCTAATCGAACAATGGTTGACAGATAAAGACGTCGTCACTAGCTTAGATTTAAGGGTCAACACTAGACGATCACTGCAACAATTCTGTCCCGAAGCTGCCTATTTTTATTGGAATTATCGTGATATAATTTAAACATAATTATTATGGTGGGCGAAAAGATTCAACAGGTTAAAAATTACGACTATATTGTTATCGGTAGCGGCCTAGCTGGAGGCGGCGCAGCTTTGACTTTGGCTTCGTCCAACAAGCGAGTGGCTTTAGTCGAAGCCGGCTATCTTGGTGGTAGCGCCACCAACAGCACTGATTTACCGCTAAGCGTGATTCGTTCCGCGACCAATCGCTATTATTCAGCCAGAAAAATCAAGCTGCCTGGTTTACGCCAAGATGGAGCTAGTTTAAATTATGCTAATTTAATGACTCACGTTCAGTCGACCATCGAGCAAAACCCAGTGACTAAAGATAGTTTTTATACTGGACAAAGCATTGATTTGATCAAAGGTCGAGCGCACTTCATCAACCCTAGCCAGATCATGGTCAAAAAACAAGTCTACCAAGCTAGCCGCTTCTTGATCGCAACTGGTTCAAGCTGGCAACCACCGAGGATACAAGGCCTAGATCGAGTTCGTTTCTTGACACCTGACACGGTTTTTAAATTAAGCCGACCACCCAAGAGCTTGTTCATTGTCGGTGGCAACAAAACTGGTGTTGAATTAGCCGAAATTTTTGCTAGCCTTGGCACCCAGGTTTTCATCACTGAGATTGCCACTCGCCTCTTACCTCAATTTGACAAAGAAGTTGGTGACTTTGCAGAAACTACACTCGCGAACGATTATCAGGTAGCGATAGCTACTAGTAGCCGAGTTTTGTCGGTTGGTAGCGATCCGATGGGCAAGCTAGTTAAATTTTCTCATGCTGGCATCGAACGCAATGTCAGAGTTGATCAGATTTTGATTACAATTGACCAACAGCCTAATGTCGACCTAGGTCTCGACAACGCTTCAGTTGATTATGACCAGAACGGAATCATTACTGATCGGGGTTTTCAGACGTCTAATTATCGAATTTATGCGGCTGGTGATGTATTAGGCTTGAGCGAGCACACTTTTAATGCCCGTCTAGAATCAGAAATCGCCGCCTACAACATGACCCATTCTCGGCAGAAAGAAATCATCCCTAGCAACGTACCAATTTGGCTGGACACTGTGACGCCAATCGCCAGCCTAGGCTTATCAGAAGACGATTGTATTAGACAAAATATTAACTACAAGTCGCGCGTGGCAACTGTGTCAGAAATCCCTATTAACAATATTTACCCTCAACAAATGGGTTTTGTTAAATTAATTACCGATGACCGACGGCGGCTAATCGGCGCCACGCTTGCCTGTCCTGAGGCCAAAAGCTTAATCGGCGAGCTTGAATTAGCAATTACCGGCAAACTATCAATTTTTGAATTACGTAAACTTATTCGTCCGTTTCTATCTTGGAGCGAGCTGATTGCAGCCTGTTTGAATAAATTTAACTAAGCTAAAAACGCCATAAAAAATACAAGCTCCATTAAAAAGATAGAACTTGTATTTGGTAGCGGGGGCTGGATTATCGGCTCCGCCTCTTCCGTTTGCTCACGAAAAAATGTAAACACTTTTTCGTTTCGCTGCACTCCACGACCGCGACCTAGTTTTGCTTCGCAAAACAGTCGCTGGTTCGCAAAACATCATAAAAAATACAAGCTCCATTAAAAAGATAGAACTTGTATTTGGTAGCGGGGGC
>CAYLXN010000007.1:0-192 GCA_964388235.1 uncultured Candidatus Saccharibacteria bacterium | reverse complement strand
TGGATTTGAACCAGCGACCTCTTGGTTATGAGCCAAGCGAGCTGACCAGGCTGCTCCACCCCGCGATAATGTTTGCCGGTCTGTTAAATTTAGTTTTGTGGTCATAACCAAAGGTTATGAGCGCTTATTCAACCACGGAGCTGACCAGGCTGCTCCACCCCGCGATAATGTTTGCCGGTCTGTTAAATTTAG